>CAZUAJ010000006.1:0-41703 GCA_964618105.1 uncultured Clostridium sp.
CTCTCTCTCTCTCTCTCTCTCTCTTACAGTGTCAACGGTTTGCGCCATTTTCATGTTTCGTGCCCCTTTTCTTACTTTTTCTTTTGGATTTTTTACTATTATTATATTACTATAACTTTTTTCCGTTTGCAAGAGTTTTTTACATTTTTTGCTAATTTGTGCATTGCAATATTAAATGCACAAGATTAACTTTTTACTGTTTTCTGTTTGCATTATTTATGTAAATGTGTTATAATAAAATGTACAACCTATTTTAAAGGAGGATTTTTACATGTTATCCAAAATTACACAAGATGAAAGGTGCATGAAATGCATTCGGGTACATTGCATAAACAAACACACTGGTTGTTCTAGTGCAAACAAAAGTTGTTTTTTGCAGTCCGGATGTGCAAGTTGCAAGTTTTTTTCCGTTTGTAACAATCAGGACAAGGACAAATTTGCATTTGACCTTGAGAGTCGTTTGTTAGACGGAAAAGAAGTTCCCTACTGTTTCGTTGCACCTGCTAATTGCAGAGAGTGTTATAAATACTCTCATTGCAAGAACAAGTTCCTTTGTAATTTTAAACTCAATCTTGATGACCCGCTGCTTCCTTTGTGTTTCAGTGGTTATCATTCTACAAGATAAGTTTAATGCAACATGTAAACGTAGCTAAACAATTTAGCTACGTTTTTTATTGTATTTATAAAATTACATATTTTTTATTTACAAGTTTAAAGTTTGTATATTTCAAAATTACACGTGTTTTAGATTATGCATTTTTCCAAAATGCTTCATATCCACGATAAGCTTCATATAAATCTAGTTTACTTGTTACTTCATAAGGTGAATGCATTGAAAGTACTGGAACCCCACAGTCTATAACATCTATTCCTTTATTTGCTAATATATAAGCAATGGTTCCACCACCACCTACATCTACTTTTCCAAGTTCAGCAATTTGATATCTAACATTATTTTCTTCAAATATTTTTCTAACTTCTGCAACAAATTCGGCATTAGCATCAGATGCGCCTGATTTTCCTCTAGCACCTGTATATTTATTTAGTCCAATTCCTCTTCCTAAATATGATGCATTATTTTTTTCTGAAACATTTGCATAAATTGGGTCTAGTCCTGCATCTACATCTGCTGATAACATTTTAGAATTACAAAACACTTGGTCTAATAAATTTGGTCTATTTATACTTAATTTATTTAATATTTCTGATACAAATGTATCAAATACTTCTGACTCCATTCCTGTATTTCCCATGCTTCCTATTTCTTCTTTATCAGATATAATACATACTGCTGTTTTTACTGGATTTTGTACATTCATTAAAGCTGTTAGTGATGCATATACACAAACTTTGTCATCTTGTCCATATCCTGCTACCATACTGTTATCAAGTCCCATACTTCTGCAAGGCATAGCAGGTACTAGCTCTATTTCTGAGCTTAATAAGTCTTTTTCTGTTATTCCATATTTTTCATTTAAAATATTTAAAACATTTAATTTCACAGCTTCAGATATTTCACTACCTATTGGCATACTACCAATTAATAAGTTTAAGTCTTCACCATCAATTCCATCTGATAATTTTTTCTTCATTTGATCTTGTGCTAAATGTGGTAATAAATCTGTAATTGTAAATATTGGATCATTTATATCTTCACCTATATTTATAGTTATTTTTTCACCATTTGTTTTAACTATAACACCATGTATTGCTAAAGGAATAGCTGTCCACTGATATTTTTTTATTCCTCCATAATAATGTGTTTTTAAATAAGCAAATTCTGAATCTTCATATAATGGGTTTGGTTTTAAGTCTAAACGTGGTGAATCGGCATGTGCACCAATTATGTTTATTCCTTCTTCAATGCTTTTTTCCCCTATAACTGCTAAGTACATACTTTTGCCACGATTATTCCAGTATATTTTATCTCCTGCTTTTAGCTTTTCACAATCCTTTATATCTTTAAAACCATTTTGATGTGCTATTTCTACAGATGTAGTTATAATTTCTCTTTCTGTTTTTGACTTATTCATATAGTCTATATAACCTTTTGCATAATCAAAAATTTCTTGTTTTTGTTCTTCTGTTTTAGAGTTCCATCCGTTTTCCTTTTTATTAAATAATTTATTTTTTAATTCTTCTGCCTCTTTTTTATCCATTTTTAGTCTCCTTCCATTTTTTTGTTATTGTATCACAATATTTTGTAATTAGTATATACAATTTCATAAAAAATATTTATTTTTCATATTTTTGTATTTTGATAATATTATTTTAATATGAAAGGATGATTTAAATGGAAGAAAACGAAAAAATTTTTTCATCAGAAGATAAAATTAATGACAAAAAAAATTTTAAAGAATTTGTAAATTATGTCAAAAATATAAGTGTAAAAAATGATGTAAAATATACTAAGGATTTTTTTAAAGATTTTTTGCAAAATCCAATTGATTTGCTAAAAAAAGTTATAGATGATTCAAAAAATAAATTTTTAAAAATAGCAATTTTTATATTAATAATTTGGCTTATTGCTATTTTTCTAAAAAGTATATTTTCTATTGCTAATACATATTTATTTAGCTATTTGGGAAATTTTAGTTATTTTTTTAATCATATTGTTTCTAATATATTAAGTATATTTAAAAATTTGGTTGCACCATTTATTAGTGTTTTAGCTCTTTCCATAATAATTTATTGTTTTAATAAAAATGAAAATAAATCATTTTTGCAAATAGCAACAACTGTTTTAATAACAAAAATTCCAGTTGTTATATCTGTTATTGTTTCTTTATTATCAGTAATAGATACACAGCTTTCAAAATTAATCTTAACATTTTCATCATATTGTAGTGTTCTTTCTTCAATACTTTTATTTTTTTCAATTAGATTTTTATTTAAAGAAGAAAAATATAGTGTTTGTTTTAAAAAATTTGCTTTAATTATGGGAATATTTTATATTATAAAATTAGTATTTTCTTATTTAGGAATTATTTTTTAATACTAATAATAAAGTAAATTGGTAATGAATTTCATTACCAATTTACTTTTATATTATATAGTCATGCCTAACACCAAAATTCCAATATTATCATTATATATTTCATCAAATTGTGATAAAGGTAATGGGCTTTGCCCTATTCCTGCTTCTATTGTATAACCTGGTTTATTGTAATTTTGTATGAACCAGTCTTTGTAACCTGCAAAACTTGAATTATATGGCACATCTGTTAAGACATATCCACTTACCTTTGAAAAAATTTGTCCTATTTCATAACCTCTTGATGGATTAATATTTTGAAAATTCCAATAAATTTCTTTTCCTTGTGTATGATATGAAATTGTTAAATCAAAATTATTTTCTAATGTAAAGTTATATATTGCTAGTGCTTCTCGTTCTGTTAATGGTCCTTCTCCTACATAATCTCGTGGAGCTGGCTTTGTAAATCCTTGTTCAAATTTAATTCTTCTAGCTTCCTGCCATCCTGCCGGAAATTGCAAGTTTAAATCCACACCATTAAAATTTGCTTTCCAACCATTTGGAAATGGAATATCAGGATAATTACTAGCAATATCTACATAATTTTTATATATATCACTATTTTTCTCTACCCTATTTGTTACTAAATCAATGCCATCTGGATTTAGCATTGGTATAACATATAAAGATGTACTATTGAATAAATTGCGTGCATTTTGCCCATAAATACGTCCATTTACAACATAAGCTTTACAAAAATTTTCTACAAATTTCATAAGTAAAATGCAACAAATATATTCGTTTGCATGTATTCCTGCATTATACATAATTTTTCTAGTTCCATTGCCTATTTTTATATATGGAAGTTGTTTTCCTAATGTGCTATACCCTATGTTCCCTATTTCTAAAAATGGATATTCATTTTTTAGACTTTGTATATTTTGCATCATTAATGAATAGTAATATTCTCTATTTGTTGGCACAATGTTATAATTTCTCATAAAAATTATTCTCTCCTTCTTCCCTATACTCAAATTTTTATACTATATTTATTTTATTCAAAAATTGCATATATGTTACTAGTTAGTTGTTGAGTACACAGATTTTTAACACTATTTTATAACTTGATTATAGTTACAGGATAACGGTTAATAGAAATATTTTTCTTGGCTCATTTTCTGTTCTAGAACTTTTTTCTAGAACAAAATTTGAAAATTGAGAGAGATTTTAAAAGACTGTAAACGGTAAAAACACGTTATCTCAATTTCTTGAAATAACGTGTTTTTAGGCACTTTTGATATAATTTTCGTCCTTCTGTAGTTTCCTACAAAATTTCATTTTAGTGGTCGAGGTGGTAACTTTTTCAAGTTACCACAACACCATTGTTTTCAATGTTTTTTCAATACTTTCTGTATTTTAAAACAATTTTTTAAAACTGTGATTTTAGTATTAATCTAAAATTTATATTATCTAATTTTTAATGTGCTTTTATGCTCTTTCTCTCTTTAAATAATCAATTACTTTTTGTGTTTCCTTTTGTTTGTAGTAATTATAAATATCTCCATATGTATTTATGGTAGTTTCTATATTAGCGTGTCCCATAAGTTTTTGTAGTACAGGTAAATCTACACCAGCTTCAATACATCTAGTTGCAAAAGTATGTCTTAACATATAGGTATTTACAGGTTTATTAATTCCTGCATTTTTGCATATTCTTTTAAATGCAGAATTTATTGTGTTATCTTCATAAAGATTTTTGTTTTCTTGGCAGAATAAAACTTGATTTTTATTCTCTATTTTCGTTTTTAAGGCTTCTTTTATAATATCTTCGGTAAGTTCATTTATTTCTAAATTTCTCTTGCCATTTTTTGTTTTGGCTGGACCTATGACAGTCTTTTTGTTTATATCCTTTGTTAGAGTTTTATTGATTCTTAACATTTTATTTTCTAAATCAATATCATCCTTATAATTTAATGCTAATGCTTCGCCGATTCTTAGACCTGTATATAAACATAGCAATATGATATTTTTATGTTTGGTTGAATGTGTTGCTAAATAATCTTCTAACTTGTTTTGTTCTGTAATTGTTAATGCAACAACATCTTTATCTTCTTTTAAGCTTTTAGGCATTTCAATACGATTTATACCTTCAAAGAAATTAGTAACTAAATATAGTTTATAATTTGCATATTCATAAACATATTTCAACATCCTATAATCTTTCTTTATAGTAGAATTTGATTTTTCTCTTTCAAGTTGCAAAAAATCTTCAATTTGTTTTTTAGTTACTTTTTCTGTTGGTATATTTGCAAATTTATGCTTTTTAATTCTTGCTAATGTTGACATATTAGTATTGTAAGCATTTGCTTTTGTTTTGCCCATTCTATATTTTGAATCTTCAATTTCTTGTGCCAGTATAGCTATTGTTTTTTCTGTTTTCTTTATCTCAATAGTTTTTCCAGACTTTTTCATTTCTAATTTGTATTTATACATTTTGTCTAATGCTTCTTCTTGTGTTTTAGCAGTAAATGTTTTTCTAATTGCTTCACCAGTTTCTATATCTTTTCCTATTGTTAAAGTTGCTTTGTGTTGTTCATTAATATAGAACTTATCACATTTTTCTGAATCTTTACAATTTTTACATTTCTCGCATTTGCTCATTTCTTTTTTATCTTTTCTATTTTTACAAATAGATCTGTCTTTGCATTTTTTACATATAGGACATATCGGTAATTCCGAATTCTTTTTTTCTGATTTTATTATATATGTTCCTACTGTATAACCTTTTGTACTCATTAATATTTCCTCCATTTTTTTAATATTTTGAGGAAATGTAGTGTTACAATTGATGTGAAACAAAAATAATAGAAAAAAAGTGATTCAAGTAGTATAATTGAATTGTCGAAAAACAAATTATACGAAAGGATTTGAATCACTTATGGATATTATAGCACAAAAAAACAAAAATGCAAAAAGATATTTACCACATGAATTAAAAACAAGAATATGCGCAGTTGAAATGTACAGAAATTGCGGTGATATAGAATATGTATGTAGAAAATATCACATATCAAGAACATCGTTATGGAGATGGAATAAGAAATATGATGGTAGCAAAGAAAGTCTAACAGATAAAAGTCATAGACCATTAAGTAAGCATCCAACAGCTCATACAGAAGTAGAAATAAAATGGATAAAAGATTTAATAAGACGAAATCCACATATAACATTAAATGAAATATGGTATAAATTAAAAATAAATAAAGGGTATTCAAGAAAACCAGTATCATTATACAGAATATTAAGAACAATAGGTTATTACAATAAACCAGAAATAACAGGAACAAGCAGAAAACATAATAAAGAATACCATACACCAAAACAAATCGGGGAAAAATGGCAAATAGATGTAAAATATGTGCCAATGGAATGTAAGGTAAAAGGATTACCAAAAGATATAAGATATTATCAATATACATGTATAGATGAAGCAAGTAGAGAAAGATTTTTATATTGGTATGAAGAACATACACCAATGAATACGGTAGATTTTATACAAAGGTGTATTGAATATTATGGATATAAAGCAAAAGAAATTCAAACAGATAATGGAATAGAATTTAGTTATAATCAAGCAGAAATAAAGAAAGAACATCCAATGGATACGTTATTAAATAGATTAAATATAAAGCATCATAAAATAAGACCAAGAACACCAGAACATAATGGAAAAGTAGAAAGAAGTCATAGAAATGATAATGAAAGATTTTACAGTTGGCTTACATTTTACAGTTTAGAAGATTTAAGAAAGCAAGGTGCAGCATATTTAAAAAGATCTAATAGGATACCAATGGCTGTTTTAGGCTATTTAACGCCAAAAGAAAAGCGAGCTGAGTTAATGTGTGCATAAAAATGATGAAACAAATTCAATATATTACGAAAATAGTATATTAATTTGTTTCACATCATTGACTAACATACATGACTCTATTTCTAATGATTTAGAATATCTAAATAATAGACTACAAAAAGCAGAATATGATGGGATGATACATCTAGCAGATTTAGTAGCTAAAAGAGGGGATTATTCACATTTTAATTTAGAACAAAGAAAAGATATTTTTTGGTCTATATTCTACTTTTCAAAAAGAGTAAAAGTAAAAATACATACAGTTATAATTGATAAGAGATTTAAAAATAACAAAGCACAATTAAATAGAGAATTAGCACTTGAAATAAGTAAATTTTTTGACTCTATAAGTGACTATATGAACGAGTTCGAAAAAGTAGTTGTCTACTATGATAATGGACAAGAAGCATTAGGTGCTATTATTGATACATTGCTAATTACGAAAAATAATGTAGAACATAGAATTGAATTTGATCACAAGGAAAAAAGATTATTCCAAGTTTCTGATATGTTAACATTTGTAGATAAAATTGTATATAAACATAATAATAATATGCCATTAACAAGGGCAGAAAAATATTTCTTTAGTGTAAAGGATATTTTAGGAATTATAAGACAATTAAAAAGTAAAAGACTATAATAAAAAGCCATTCGTTTGAATGGCTTTTTGCGACGCTCAGCGTCTACACGGGTTTGGTCCTTGTGAGACCAATGTAAATAATATCTATCTACAATATATATTATTCGTTAAGTTAATAAAATTATACTACAAATTGTATTATTTGTAAACAACTTTTTGAATTTTTGTAAAAATTAATTTTCTTCCTTAATATTTTCCAAAGCTACTTTTACTGCTTCAACAACAAAAGCCGTAAAGGTACAATCTTTACCTTTAATTGCATTTTCTACTTCTTCAATTATATTATTAGGAAATCTAATACATTTATTAGTTGTCGGTGGGACTGATGGAATTTTAAATTTTTTCATCTCTAAATCACCTCTGCAATACATTTATATATATTATATGCAAAAATATATTTATTATCTGCATAACAAAAGTATTGCAAATAAATATAGTTTATGATAAACTAGTATAGGGGTGATGAAATGAAGAAAAAAGTTATTATTTTAATAATAATTGTTATTGTATTAATTATTAGTTTCTTTTCCTATAAAATAATCAACGAAGAAAAACATACAATTAAAGGAACAAATTTAGTTGCATATACAAGTCTTCGCTTGGCTGTGGCTGAAGTAGCGCTAGGTAAAGACCAAAGTAGTTTAGATTCTAATAAAATGAATAATTTAGAAAATTTTATAACAGAAATAAGCCCTAAAAATCAGTGGTTTTCAGAAAATTCTGGAACATTCTATATAGGGACTATGGATACATCTGATTTAAATATTACTTGGATTTCTGATGGAACATACTATGCAACATTTTATGTTACAAAAGATACTAATATATTAAAAAAATATACTTTTTCAACTGGAAAAGAGAAAGGGTATAGTATTTATATTGATTAATTGAAAAAGGAGAAACAAAAATGGCTTTAAAAATATGTAAAGAATGTGGAACAGAGGTTAGTGAAAGTGCAAAAATTTGCCCCAAGTGTGGCAAAAAATTAAAACACTCATGGTTAAGAATTATTTTAGGAATTTTAATAGTTTGTATTGGTTTAGTAGGAATTATATCTGATAGTGATGATATATCAACTACAATAAATAGTGATTTTCAATCTAATAATCAATCACAGGAAAAATTTACATTGATTTCTTCTGAAATGACGACAGATATTATTGGCAGTTGCTATATTGAAGGTACAATACAAAATAATACTTCAAAAACTTATAACTATGTTCAAGTAACATTTAATATCTATGATATAGATGGAAATCAACTAGGTACAGCTGTTGATAATATTAATAATTTTCAAGCAAATGGAACTTGGAAATATAAAGCAATTGGATTAACAACGGAAAAAGTTGTGACTTATGAATTTGTAGAAATAACAGGTTGGTAATATATAAATTCAAGCAAATGCAACATATTATTTTATTTAGATAATATGTTGCACTTGTTTTATTTATAGTAAAATTTATTAGTCAATAAAGTTCAAATTCTTCCTCTTTTTCAATAGTTTGATTTTCAAAATTTAAATTTGTATGTGTTTCTCTTTCAAAATCCCTTATTAAAGCTTCTTCAGAAGGAACAGAAAACTTATGGCATACCCAAGTAATAAACTTTTGAATTGTAAACTTAAATTTATCAATAATTTTATTTAAGTAACTATTTTCTTTTTCTAATTTATCTATTATTCTTTGATATTGATAATCTATGTTGTAAATTTCATTTTCATATTTATATTTTAATTCTTTTTCCTTTTCTTTAGAGGTTAGTTCTAATTTTTTACATTTTGCTTTTAATTCAATATTATCTGTTATTAAATTGTCTCTTTCTTTTTCAAATTTTTCTGCTTTATCTATAATTGTAGTTTGTTTTGTTAATTCTTTATGAAGTGATAGATTTTCGTTATATAATTCTTTTATTAAATTATCTCTAGGTTTTATAATTTCATTTTCTATTTTTTCATCTCTATTTAGCATAAGTTTTTTAAAGTCTTTTATACCGGGTGTTTCTGGTAGTTCTAATTTAATGCTATTTAGTAATTCTTTTGTATTTTCGAAATTAGTAATTTTCTTGTATTCTTGCACAGAATAATGTTCTCTGTTAGTTACTTTAACTAATTCTCCTCTTTCTAGTTTAAAACCTTTTTCAGAAATATGTTTAAAATAAGAATTTTGCAAATCTCTATAACTATTTTTTCCTTTCCAAAAATCTCTACAACAAACTTTGTCTATTTTATTGCCTTGTTTATCGGTTGTATGAACTACTGGAATAAATAATAGGTGCATATGTGGTGTATCTTCATCCATATGTACTACTGCTGAAATTATATTTTGCTCACCTAAATTTTTGTATTTACAGATAAAATTATAACTTTCCTTAAAATATCTTTTACTTTCTTTATATCCTATTTGATCAAAAAATTTTTGATCAGAAGTAAACACCATTTCACACATTATATTGCTATTACTTCTTATTTGACCTTTTAAATCATATTTTTCCTTTATTCTATCAAACTCTTTTATATAACTTAATTCATTTTTCTTTAAATAATAATTTAGTTCTGTTTTGCTTTTATCTATATTTTTATTTGAATAATTTTTTGTTTTTCTCTCATTATGCTTATATGCTCCCATAGCTTGTGCTCTAGTCAATTTTGCATTTCTAATTATAGCATAGCTCATATATTCCTCATTGATCCTTTTCAAATTTACGAGATAAGATATTCTTGTCTAACACACTAGACAAGTTTTTTTCAAAACTTATCTGTGTGGCAGGAGATCCTGCACCCTTTCCTAAAAAATAACTAAAGTATTTTTTAGGCTTGCCTCAAAATAAACAAGTTATTTTGACTCAAGTGAAGTTGCACTATAAAGCATATCCTTTGCAACTTCATATCAGAGCAATTTTCTATGAAGACGCTATTGCATTTTCGCTAGCAAAGTTAGCATATAAGCTATTAAAATATTTTCTTTCATATTCACGAGTAAAAACAGCAGTTTTATTTTGTAATTTTATATTGCTATTTCCTAAATTATTATATAAACAAATCATTAAATAATTAGCCATATTTTTAACATTATTACTATTTTTAGCAATATCTAATAATTGAATTAAATTATTTTTATTTATTAAAGGTAGTTTTGATAATATCTTTGAATTAGTAATCATAATACTACCAACTTTTAAATTATCAGCATAATATAACCTTTCTATTACATCTTCTAAAATTGATTGTTCTTCTTTTGTAAATTCATTAAGTTTGCAATTTTCTTTTATATCTTTTAATGAAATACATTCTTCATTACTTTGAGGATTGATAGAATCAGTATTGATTATATTAGTTTTGATATTATTAGGATTGATTGTAGGTAAAAATTCCGTATCAAGAGTTGTATTTTTTACTTTTCCAGAACCGTAATTTTTACTGTTCAAGACTTGTAGATTTTTCTGTTCAGTATTAGCAATTATTTCTTCGTGTTGAATTTTACCTACATAAATTAAATTAGGCTTACCTAAACCTTGTCTTTTTTCTTTTACTAAATTAACATCAGTTAATTGTTTAAATGCTTTAGTAACTGTCTTATCAGATAGATTTAATTTATCTTGAACTTCTTCTCTTGTGAATATTAAATATACTCTGCCATATTCATCAAACCAATGATGTTTTTGTGATAGTGTTAATCTATCAAGCAAAAAAGCATATAATATTTTACTATCTGAATTTAACTTTGTTTTATATAAATTATTAACAAATAATTCTTGTGGTATTTGATAATAACTATTTTCTAATATTTCGTTATTTTTATAATAATCTATTTCTTTCATCATTGTTCCTTTCCAAGATGAAAGAGCATTTAAAAGTTCTCTAAAGTATTTTAGAACTTTTTAAAACATTTTTCATTGACTTCAAAATTTTTTAAAACATAAATTTTAGAACTATTTTAAAACTTTTTATAGAATTTTTGAGAACTCCATAGAAAAAAGAGTACTAATCAAATCCACTGATTAATACTCTTTCACGATTTTGCAATTTTCTATGGTTTTATGAAAATTGCTTAAATATGGTCGAGGCGACTACCGCTTCATAACACATATCTATTAAAATTACTGCATTTCAAAGTTTTAATTCTATTCTTGAAATTTGACCTTAAAATTTTTATTATTTTTTATCTATTTAAGTTTAGCTATATCTCACTTATTCCATCTGTTACATAATTAATATATTTTTCTTTCTCTTTTCTTTGGTAAAAGTTAAAAACTTTACCATATTCATTAATGGTAGTCTGAATATCGTGGTGTCCCATTAATGTTTGAAGTACAGGAAGAGAAATACCAGCTTCAATACATCTTGTTGCAAATGTATGTCTTAATCTATGAGAACTAAATTGTTTCCAATAGTTTAAACCAATTTCTTTTGCAACTCGTTTTAAATAACTATTTACACTACTTTCTAAAATAAGTGAGCCGTTATCTTGACAGAATAATAATTTTTCTTTGTTATCTTCATTTGATTCAGCATTAACTATTGCTTCAATAACATTATTTCTAAAAACATCATTAATCTGTACAAGTCTAGCACCATCTTTTGTTCGAGATAAGGCAGAATCATGTATGTAAGGTTTATGATTTTCATCATGTGTTAATATTTTACTAACATAAATTGTATTACTTTTTATATCTACATCAGATATATTTAATGCAATGATTTCTCCTAATCTCATTCCAGTGTACAATTCAATTAAGACAAGATTTCTAAAAGGATGTAAATTATTAATTAAATACTCTTTAAATCTTTTTTCTTCATCAAATGTCATTGGATTAACTTGTTTTGTAGCAATCTTACTTTGAGTTTTTTCGATTTTGTTAAATCCTCTAAAAAAGTTCTTTTTAATATAATCATTTTCTTCAGCATAATCATATATTCTTGAAAGCATTCCATAATCTTTTTTATTATAGAATTTGATTTGTTTCTTTCATCTTCAAGAAAATCTTCAATGTTTTCTCTTTTTACTTTTTCAATAGGAATATTAGCAAAATCATAATTTGAAATTCTTTTCAATGTGCTCATGTTTGTCCTATATGCATTAGTTCCAATTTTACCTCTAGACTTTTTTATTTCTTCCATTTGATATCCTAAAGAATATATAGTAACCATAGTTTTTTGCAAAATATTTTTAGGTAGTCCATTTCTTTTTACATCATCTTTAAATTGATAAAGTTTGTATAATGCTTCATCTTCAGTTTTTCCAGTAAAAGTTTTCTTAATTTCTTTTCCTGTTTGTGGACTTCTTCCTAAGTTTAATATTGCTTTTGAACAAGATGAAATATAGTAAATATTACATTCTGCTGCATTTGAACAATTTTTACATAAAGAACATTTTGTAAGTTTTTTTCTATTGCTACAAATTGACCTATCTTTACAATTCTTACACGTTGGACAGATAGGCAAGGTGTTTACCTTTTTCTTTGTTTTTATTGTATATGTTCCAACTGTAATTCCTTTTGAGTGTTGCATTTAGTACCTCCTTATTTTAGGAAGAAACTACCCTGCTTTACTCTTGTACCAATAAAATTTTTAATGTATATCTATGTAGCACAGGGTGTTCTTGAAAATAGTTATTTTAAAAAAATTATTTGTCCGTTAAAATAAACTTTCAGTTTCATTTCTAATAACATGTCTTTCGCTTAAAAATCTTTCTAAACAATCTGCTTTTACCCAAAATGCTCGTCCGATTTTTATGCTTGGAAAATCTTTAGAATTGAATAATTCTAAACATTTAGTGTTACCTAAATGTAGAAGTTTTCTAACATCTTCTGGCGAATACATAACTATATTATCAAGTTTTTCCATAATCATACCTCCTTAACTTAACCCTTTGTTTTGCATGATGTTTAAGTGATTTGGTATGGTATGGTTACCCTTCGAGTCCAAATTTAACATAACATCTATGCATTGTCAATGGTCTTTTTTGAAATCTAAATTATTAAAAATCTTCTACGATCTTTAATATTGCAATATGAAGTTTTTAAAATTTTTGAAAATTTTATTCTTCTATAATGAACAGCACTACAAAATGAAAAAAAGATACATTTAATTTAATTTTTTTTAAATTTTTATTTTTCTGTCTATAAATAACAGCACTAAAAATTCAAAAAAGTGGACAATAAAAATAAAAAAATTTATTTTATAGAACTTTATATGGAATTAATTTATTATTCTTAGATGAGAATAAATAATTTTTTTCGAATTAAATATTAAATTATAAAATAATTGAATATTGTTAAGCAAATGTCACAATAAACATTTTTTAAGTATATTAATCAGTACTTTTAAAAGTACATAAAAATAATAAAAAATTGAATTTCTTGTACTAGCAAGCAATGAATTCGTTCACACGGAATTCTGTACAATGGGATAAAATCCCAAGCCCTTTCTAATTTTTTGAAAAAATATTTATTAGAAATAAAATTGAAAACATTGCTATTTTTTCTTTTAAATTTTTAAAAAATATGATATATTAGTTTTGAAATTTTGGAGGTAAAAATGAAAATAGTAAAACCTTTTGTGAAATGGGCTGGTGGAAAAAATAGTCTAATACCACAAATAACAAAATATTATCCGTATGAATTAAAAAATGGAACTATTGAAAGATATATTGAACCCTTTGTAGGTGGTGGTGCTGTTTTAATAGACATTTTACAGAAATATGAAGTAAAAGAAGCATATGCTTTTGATATAAATATAGATTTAATTAATTGTTATAATGTAATAAAAAATAATGTTGAAGAATTAATAAGCAAGTTAGATAAAAAAGAAAAAGAATTTCTAGCTTTAAATGATGAAGAAAGACAATGTTATTTTTATGATATTAGAGCAGAATATAACTCTTACAAACTAAAGGATGAATTAGATGTAAAAAGAGCAGCTGAGTTTATTTTCTTAAATAGAACTTGTTTCAATGGATTATATAGAGTTAATAAAGATGGAAAATTTAATGTACCTTGTGGTAAATATAAAAATCCAACAATATGTGATTCTAGCAATTTAAGAAATTTATCAAAACTAATTCAAAATGTTATTTTTCAGTATGGGGATTATAAAAAAAGCGAACAATATGTAAATGATAATACTTTTATGTATTTTGATCCACCTTATAGACCTTTATCAGTTACATCTGGATTTACATCTTATACTAAAGAAGATTTTAATGATGATAATCAAAAAGAGTTGGCAAAATATTTTAACAAATTAAGTTTAAAGAATGCAAAATTGATGTTAAGCAATTCAAATCCAAAGAATGTTAATGAAAATGATAATTTTTTTGAAGACATCTATAAAGGTTTCTACATAAATGAAGTTTCAGCAAAAAGAATGATAAATTCAGATGCTAAAGGTCGTGGAGAAATTTCTGAGTTGCTAATAACAAATTATGAGGAGCAATTAAAATGGAATTATCAAATGGATTCTACTTTAGAGATGGTAGCTTTAAGTTAATAAATGATGATACCTTTAATGCATTAAAAAAATTTGAAGAAAAAACTTTTGATATGATATTTGCTGATCCACCTTATTTTTTATCAGATAATGGTATAACTTGTAGTGGTGGCAGAATGGTCAGTGTCAATAAAGGGATTTGGGACAAGTCTTTATCAGTTAAAGAAAAACATGATTTTAATAAGAAATGGATTAAAGAATGTTATAGAGTTTTAAAAGATAATGGAACAATATGGATTAGTGGAACATTGCATAATATTTATTCAATAGGCATGGCACTTGAAGAAGAAGGTTTTAAAATTATTAATAATATAACTTGGCAAAAGACCAATCCACCACCAAATTTAGCTTGTAAAACATTTACTCATTCAACTGAAACAATATTATGGGCTAAAAAAGATTTAAAGAATAATAGATATACATTTAATTATAACTTGATGAAAGAATTAAATGATAATAAGCAAATGAAAGATGTTTGGACAACTTCTTTGACTAAGCCATCTGAAAAGAAACAAGGAAAACATCCTACACAAAAACCTTTAGAAATATTAAACAGAATTATATTAGCTTCAACAAAAGAAAATGATTTGATTTTAGACCCATTTTGTGGTAGTAGTACAACAGGAATTGCAGCAATAAAGTTAAATAGAAGATATATAGGAATAGATAATGAAAAAGAATATTTAGACTTGTCTATTAGAAGATATCAAGAAATAGAGGAGAAGTAGTTATGAAAAGAGACTTTGCACAATGGCTATTAACTTTTACAGATAGTATAGCAGATTATAAATATTACATAGATTTTGAAACAATATATAGAAATGCTGAAGAACATAAAATTGAATTAAATATGCTAAATTCCTTGATTGGTAGCAAAAATATAGAAAAGGATTTTGAAGATTTAGCAAATAAATATCCTGAAGTATTAAAATGCATTCCTATTTTGTTAGCAGTAAGACAATATGAAATAATTGTTTTAGACGATGAAGGTAATAAATTTGAATATAATTTCAAAAAAATGAATTACAGCATAGAACAATATAAAGTATTTATGAGAGAAACAGGATTATTTGATTTAATTCAAAAGCATCTTGTAAATAATTTATATGATTATGTTTTAGGTGTAGAATCTGGATTAAATTCAAATGCAAGAAAAAATCGTGGTGGACATCTAATGGAAGATGTAGTAGAAAGATTTATTCAAAAAGCTGGATTTAAGAAGAATGAAACCTATTTTAAAGAAATGTATTTGCAACAAATAGAAGAAAAATGGAAACTAGATATGTCATTTATTAGTAATCAAAATCAAGCAACTAAAAGATTTGATTTTGTTGTAAAAACTGATAATTGCATATATGGAATTGAAACGAATTTTTATGCAGCAGGTGGTTCAAAACTTAATGAAACAGCAAGAAGTTACAAAATGATTGCTGAAGAGGCAGAAAAAGTTGTTGGTTTCGAATTTGTATGGTTTACAGATGGAATGGGCTGGATTTCAGCGAGAAATAACTTAAGAGAAACATTTGATAAAATGGATAACATTTATAATATTGCAGATATGAAAAACGGAATTATGAAAAAGATATTTAAATAATTCAATATACATAAGAAAAGCAAGATAATAATGTGATTTTAATTACAGAATTATTTTGCTTTTTTTATACAAAAGGACAATATTCGACATTTTTTTAATAAAAATATATTAAGATAAAAATTATAGAAAGGAAAAATCTAATATGAAATATATAATGAAATTAAATCCAAAATATTTTGAATATATGAAGAATGGAACTAAAAGAGTAGAAGTTAGGCTAAATGATGAAAAAAGAAGATGTATTCAAATTGGAGATGAAATAATTTTTCAAAAAGAACCTGAATTAACAGAGGAAATATATACTGAAATAGTTGAATTAAAAGTAACGAAAAGCTTCAAAGAGTTGATCAATACTTTAGATGTTTCTGAATATTCCGATAAAAATGAAACCGAAGAAAACTTTTTAAAGGACTTGTATAAGTTTTATACAAAAGATAAGGAAGAAAAATATGGAATAATGGGAATAAAAATAAAATTAAAAAAGGAGAAGATATGAAAGAAAAGATATTATTAGATACAAACATGATGATTTATATTTTAGATGATCATATTTTAGATGAACAAGTTTCAAAATTAACTAAAATATTATATGATTCTGACAAATATATGATTGCAATACATCCTAAAACAATAGAGGAAGCTAACAAAATTAAAGAAGAAGAACGAAAATCTATATTTATGTCTAAATTAAAAGTTTATAATATTATAGACAATCCACCTAAAATGCCAGAAGAATTTAATAATTTAGCTGGATGTAAAAATGAGAATGATAAAATAGACAATGAAATGTTATATTCAGTAAGAAAAAATTGTGTTAGTTATTTTATTACAAATGATAAAAAACTTCTAAAAAAAGCCACAAATTTAAAATTAGATGATAGAGTATTGTCCATTGAAGAAGCACTAGAAAAATTTAAAAAAGAAGAACAGGCTATTATATATACCCCTGTGTTTATTAAATCAGAATATCTATACAACATGGATTTAGAAGATGAGTTTTTCACTACTTTGCGCAGAGATTATTTGGGCTTTGATAAATGGTTTGAAAGTAAACAATTAAAAGGTGAAAAGGCATATATTACTACTACAAAGGAAAATAAAATCACATCATTTTTAATGTTAAAAGAAGAAGATGAAAATGAAAATTATACTTCATTTAATACACCTTTTAAACCAGGTAAGAGAATTAAAGTTTCAACATTCAAAGTGTCAGATACAGGAAAGAAAATTGGTGAATGTTTCATAAAAATAATGGTTAATGAAGCTATAAAAAAGAATGTTGATGAAATATATGTTACAACATTTGAAAAACAAGAAGCACTAATTTATTTATTAGAACAATATGGATTTAAATTATTTACATATAAAAATACTACTAAAAGTGATGGCATAGTTGAAAAAGAATTAATATATGTAAAAAATATCAAGGATAAGACTCAATATCCATATGTGCAATTAAAAGAACAAGGGATTTTTATCTGTCCAGTAATACCTAAATATCATAAGTTATTATTTGAAGATGCAGAAAAAGAATATCAGATAAGTTTTGATGATACACAAGGTAAAAATACTTCTGCAAATGCTATAAAAAAAGCATTTATATCAAATTCAAAAATAAAGATGATTAATCCTGGAGATATATTATTGTTTTATGCTTCTCACGATAAAAAAGCTATAACAACATTAGGAATTGTAGAAACAACATGGAATAAATTTGATTCTCAAGAAGAAATTTTTAACATTGTAAGAAAAAGAACTGCTTATGATGAAGAAGAATTAAAATATGTTACAGGATTAGATAGCCTAGTAATAATGTTCAAACATTATATAACATTTGAAAAAACTATTACATATGATTTTTTATATGATAATGGAATTGTTAATGGATATATTCAGTCTCCAACAAGTATAAAAAAAGAAGATTTAGAAAAAATAATAATAGAGGGAAAAATCCAAAATATGATTGAAATAATGTAAAAGATACACAAAAAAGTGTATCTTTTTTTGCGTGAAAGTATTTACAATTGAACTTTTATTATATATAATGTTAACAAATATGCTTATTAGCGTTCTAGTTAAATTAGGGAGAAAAAATGAGTAAGAAATTTGGAGAATTAGTAAAAAAATATAGAGGTAATAAGAGCTTAAAAAAGTTAAGTGATGAAATAGGAATATCTGCAGCTTACTTATCAGATATAGAAAATGGAAATAGATTTCCTTCTAAAGAAAAAATAGATAAATTTATAGGAGCATTTGATTTAAAAGATCATGAAAAAGATAAATTTTATGATTTAGTTGCAAAAGAAAGTCCGAATAAATATAAAGTTTCTGGAGATATAGCAGAATATATTATGAACAACGAGTTTTTACGAAATTTTATTAGAATAGCCAAAGATAAAAAATTAGACAATTTGTATTGGAAAAGTAAAATAAAAGAATTGGAAAGTGAGAGTGAATAAATTATGTGTAATATGTTAATTTCAATTAATCCACAACATGTAGAAAATATTTTTAATGGAACTAAACAGTATGAGTATAGAAAAATTAGATGTAAACAAGATGTAGACAAAATAATAATATATTCAACATATCCTATAAAGAAAATTGTAGGTGAGGCTAAAGTAGAAAAGATTCTAGAAGATTCACCAGATAATATATGGGAAGAAACTAAAAACTATTCTGGAATAGATTTAAAGTTTTATCAGCAATATTTTAAGAATAGAAGTAAGGCTATAGCATATAAATTAACTAATATAAAAAAATATAATATTCCTCAAGAATTATCTAATTATGGAATAAAGGCTGCACCACAATCATTCATATATGTATAGAAACAAATCCCAGAAGTGTAATTAAGTACTTCTGGGATTTATTTTCTAATCTTTAATGCAACCTAACACCAGCTGCACTCCATCACAAAACCCATTTCTATAATACTTTTCATTCCAATAGCCAATATAATCCATAAAATTCTCATCAAGCAAGTTAAGTTGTTTTTGTATGTAAGCTCTATTTTGTTTAGGAATATTCTTTAGAATTCTTTCAGAAATCTCATCAAAATAAACCCAATGTTTTCTGTCTTCATCACAGGTTAAAGAAGAAAGTTCATCTTCTCTAAACAACAACCAATCCTTTAAAATATCATCATTAACTTCTCTTAAATTACTCATTACAAATCCTCCTAAAATTTAAACATAAATTAATTCTTTTAAAGCAATTTCTTCAGCACGATTTTTTATATTATTCATTTTCCCAACCCACTCTAGAGGATTAATATCTTTTAAATCTTCAGATATATTTTCCCATTCTTTAAATTGACCTATTAATAATTTAACTTTTTCTTTAGCTTGTATATCAACTTCAATAAGATGTTTTCTTAAAGTACAACCAATTTTCAATAATTCATATTCACCTTTTTTATAATTTTTTAAATAGCTCAATCTTAAGTATCCATATTTTCCAATTTGATAGTTTTCATTTTCATCATTTGGAACCGTTAAATTTGGTATTAAATAATCTCCTTCTTGATGATAAGTAATTTTACTTTTTACATTTTCCATAATAAAAATTCCTCCTAATTCCAATTATTATTTGCATATAATTTCGACCAATCCATATCAGAATAATCTCGACCTTCATAATTATAAAATGTGTTATATTTATTATTCGTATTAAATCTATTATTCTTATTTGTGTCTGATTTTCGAACATCCTGATAACTGATAAACGGACTTCCTGAAGTTTGATTTTCAGACTTCACATTTATAAATTCTTCTTTTATTTCTGATATAGTTTTTCCTACATAAATTCTATTAGGCTTATTTTTTCCTTGTCTTTTTTCTCTAATTAAATTAGCTTTATTTAGTTGTTCAAATGCAGAATTAATAGCTGACTTGCCAACATGTAATTTTTCTTCTAAATCGATTCTCGTAAAAATCACATAAATATTTTCATCTTCATCATAATAATGTTTTTTACCTTTAGGAATATTATTTGTTAATTCATTAGTATATGTGAGTGATAATCTATCACATAATAGCGAATATAATAGAATTGCTGTAGGAGATAAATCTTTGTAAATCTTATTATTGCAAAGTTCTTTATTTACACGATAGAATTCTACTTTTTTGTAGTCTTCTTTAATTTTATGGGGTACAAAAGTTAACATTGAATTTCCTCCTAATCCAGATTGGATAAGGGATTGCTATTCTTGAAATTTTCTTGAAATTTTTTTAAGATAAAAAATAATTCTTGAAATTTATTTTTGAAAATTATTCGGTATTTTCAAGAATTTTATAGAATTTGATAAAATTAAAGACACATGCTGTAATCTTACAAACATGTGTCTTTTCACATTTTAGACTTTTTTGAAATTTTCTAGAATTTCTTAAAAAATCCTTCAATATGGTCGAGGCGACAGGGATCGAACCTGCGACCTCATGGTCCCAAACCACGCGCGCTACCAACTGCGCTACGCCTCGATTTTTAATTTCTTATAAAGTATAACACACTTTTTTTATAATTGCAACATTTTTTTAAAATTCTATTGAATATTTTTTATTTTCAATGTATAATAATTATTGTAATGCAA
The DNA here is from genome assembly GCA_964618105.1 of uncultured Clostridium sp. Classification (GTDB taxonomy): domain Bacteria; phylum Bacillota; class Clostridia; order TANB77; family CAG-508; genus CAG-273. The sequence continues at coordinate 21,196 of CAZUAJ010000006.1, forward strand.
CTGTAGCTTAGCTGGATAGAGCGTTCGGCTACGAACCGGAAGGTCGGGGGTTCGAATCCCTCCAGTTGCACCAATAGTTCTTAAATCTTCATTGATTTAAGAACTATTTTTGTATCTTTACCATTTTTGGGAAATGTGTAAAAAAGCATAATAGTAATGCAGTAATATATAAATAGCAAAGTTCGCATTGTACGAACTTATTTCAAATGGCAATTTTAAATTATACACAAATTTTGCATTGCCACCTAATTTTTTTATATTTTTAATCTCATCTTTTATTTTTTTAATAATTTCACTTTAATTTGAAATTCACTTTTATTTCGCAAAATTTTGAATGTTACTTCATCATCTGGCTTTTTAGTATAAATATAATTTCTTAAATCACTCATTTTTTCTAAATCAATTCCATCTACTTCTAATAATATATCTTTTTCTTTTATTCCATACATTTCAGCAGCAGAGCTTTTATTAACTTGTACTACATAAATTCCACTTTCTATTTCTAAATTATTTTCTAAATATGGTATTATATTTTTATCATAAGCGAATACTCCCAAATATGCCTCTTCAAATTTATCGTTTGTTGCAAAACTTTGTATAATAGTTTTTACTACATTTATTGGAATTGCAAATCCAATTCCCTCTGCTGATGTAATTTTTACACTATTTATTCCTATAACTTCACCACTTTCATTTATTAATGGTCCACCGCTATTTCCTGGATTTATTGTTGCATCTGTTTGAATTAGGTCATCCATATATGATGAAATTTGATTTCCAATATCATCTTCTTCATTTATTATTATTGTTCTATTTATTGCACTAACAATTCCAGACGTGACAGTTCTTTGGAACTCAAATCCAATAGGATTTCCAATTGCATATACTGTTTGCCCTAATTTTGCATTATCTGAATTACCTAATGTAAGGTATTTTAAATTATTTACATTTATTTTTACAATTGCCAAATCTAGGTCTGTGTTTGACCAAACTACACTCCCTTGATAACTTTTCCCTGTTTCTAGTGTTACATAACATTTGCTATATTTTTTGCCTGAAACATGTTCATTTGTCAAAATATAACCATTTTCTGATACAATTATTCCTGTTCCTAATCCCAGTTTTGAAGTTCCATCTTTTGCAAATATAGAATTCCCTATATTTTTTAATTTTGAAATTCCAACAACACTTTCTGTAACTCTTTCAAGCATTTCATTAATTGTTTCATTGTCCTTTTTAGTTTCTTCTACTGTTTGTAGGATTTTGCTTGCTTCATAAGGTTTTATTATTTGTGTTGGTGTTTCAATATTAAAGTATAAAATGTATGTAAGTGCCATAAGAACAACTATTAAAATTATTATAAATGTTGTAATAAAATACCTTTTAATTCTGTCTTTTCTTTGGTTTCTTCTAATATATTCTTCCATAAATTCTCCTTTATATTTATAAACTTAACCTAATTATAAGCAATTTTTGTAAATTTAAACTCATATTTTAAAAATTCCCATATTTCTCCATTTTTTTATTGATTTTTAAATTGAATTCATATATAATTTGTTTAGAATTTTTTAAGATTTACTTTACAGGGGAGATTTTCATTATGGAAAAAGTTTTGTATAATTTAACAAACCCACAAAAATCAATTTGGTATACAGAGCAATTTTTTAAAAATACTACTGTTAATAATATTGGTGGAACAATAATTATAAAAAATAAAATTAACTGTGATTTATTGAAGAAATCTATTTATGAGTATGTAAAAACAAATGATAGTTTTCTTATTAAACTGTGCTTTGATGAAAATGGGGATATAAAGCAATATATTGAAGAGTTTTCGCCATTTGACATTGACTATATTTCCCTTTCTTCTTTAGATGAGTTGCATAATTTTGAAAAAAATGATTGTGAAAAAAAATTTAATATGATTGATTCTAATCTTTTTCGTTTTACAATTTTTAGTCTTCCAGATGGTAGTGGTGGAGTTGTATTAACTGTGCACCATATTATTTCTGATGCTCAAACTGTTAATCAAGTAGCTACAAAACTTATGAATTTTTATTCAAGTTTTTTAAATAACTCTACTCCAGAAGTCTTAGAAACTTCTTATGTTGATTATATTAATTCTGAACAAAATTATCTATCAAGTGAAAAATATAATAATGACAAAACTTTTTGGGAAAATTTATTTGAAAACCCTTTTGTTTCAGCAAGCTTATCAACAAAGTCATTTGATAGTTCTTCAATGTATAGTTCTAGTAGAGAAAGCTTTCTAATTGAAAAAGAAAAAATGAATAAAATAAATGATTATTGCAAATTAAATAATATTTCTTGCTATCACTTTTTTATGTCCATTTTTTCATTATATATTGGAAAGGTAACTAATGAAAAAAAATTTGTTATTGGTACACCTATTTTAAATAGAACTAATTTTAAAGAAAAAAATACTGCCGGTATGTTTATTAGTACTGTACCTTTTTTAGTAAATTTAGAAAAAAACATTCAATTTTCTAATTTTGCATCAAAAATGGGTGCACAAACATTGTCTGTTCTTAGACACCAAAAGTATCCATATCAAGCAATTTTAGAATATGTTAGAAAACAAGATGCTTCTTTGCCAAATTTATACAATATAATGATTTCATATCAAATAAATAAATCTAATGGCAGTATTAATGATATTCCTTATACTACTAGGTGGACTCATAGTAATACAAATATGGATGAATTGGATATTCATTTGTTTGACATAAACGATACAGGAGAGTTAAGTATTGCTTATGATTATCAGCTTGCTAAATATACTCAAAAAGATATTGAATTACTGCATAAAAGAATTGTGTATATAATAAATCAGGTTCTTAACAATAAAGACATATTAACAAATGAAATAGAGCTTGTTTTGCCTGAAGAGAAAGATTTTATGCTTAATATATATAATAAGCCAATAAATATTCCTATAGCAAAAACTGTAATTGATTTATTTGAAGAACAAGTATTGCAAAGCCCTAACAATATTGCTTTATGTTTTAAAAGTGAACAATTTACTTATTTACAATTAAATAACTCTGTAAATTATGTATCTTCTTATTTATATGAAAATAATATTAGAAAAGGAGATAAAATTTGTTTATTCTTTTCTAATTCTATTGAACTTGTTGTTAGTATTTTAGCTGTATTAAAGTTAGGAGCTTGTTATATACCTATTGATGTTTCATACCCAATAGATCGCGTTAAATATATTGCGCAAAATAGTAATTGCAAAAAAATATTAACTACTTCTACTCAACTTAACAAATTAGGAGATTTAAGTTCAATTTGTTTAGAAGTGAATTTACCTACAATTAAAAAATTTGCAAATACAATTTCCAAAAATACATACAAACCTTGTTTAAATGATTTAGCTTATATTATTTATACTTCAGGCTCTACTGGAAACCCAAAAGGTGTACAAATTGCCCACAAAAGTTTATCAAACTATATTATTTGGGCAAATAAACAATATGTAAATGGAGAAATTACTAATTTTCCTTTGTATTCTTCTATTTCATTTGATTTAACAGTAACGTCTGTATTTACGCCTTTAATTTCAGGAAATGCAATTTATATTTATGAAAATACTAATCCGCAATTATTGCTAAAAGAAATTATTGATGATAAAAAAGTACAAATTATAAAATTAACACCTGCACATTTAACATTATTACAAGATTTAGCATCTCCTGAATCTATTGTTACAAAATTAATTGTTGGTGGAGATATTTTAACAAATGAATCATGTCAAAAAATATCAACTGCATTTTCTCACTGTGTACACATATTTAATGAATATGGTCCAACTGAAGCAACTGTTGGATGTATGATTTATGAATATAGTAAAAATGAATACCCTACAGTTCCAATTGGAATTCCTGCTGATAATACAAATTTATTTGTTTTAAATAGTGACTTTAATTTGGTTCCTTTTGGCTATAATGGTCAATTGTACATTGCTGGCGAAGGGCTTTCGAAAGGCTATGTTAAGTTACCTGAAATGACTGCTTCAAGATTTATTAATTGCCCATTTATTGAAAATGGTTTAATGTATAATTCAGGTGATATTGTTAAATTATACAATACCGGTGTTATGGAATGTATTGGTCGTAGCGATTTTCAAGTAAAAATAAATGGTTTTAGAATAGAAATTGGAGAGATACAATCAAAAATTTTAACTTACCCTTGTGTAAAAGATTGTTATGTAACAGCTTTAGATATAAAGGGCACTAAAGTTTTATGTACATATTATGTTGCTTCTACGGAAATTGATGTAAATAACTTAAAAAATTATTTACAAAAAGCTCTTCCAATGTATATGGTACCTAAGTATTTTGTTAGTTTGAGTGAAATTCCGCTTACAGGAAATGGCAAAATAAATAAAAAATTACTGCCATTACCTACTTTAGAAGAGCCTAAAGAATTTGTAAAACCCGAAAATGAAATTGAACAAATTTTACATGACATTTTCTGTGAATTATTACAAATTTCAGAAATAAGTGTAAATTCAAACATTTTTGATTATTATGTAGATTCACTAACAATTATAAAGGCTCAAACCAAATTATATAGTATAGGTTACAATATAAATACTCAAGACTTTTATGATTATCCTACTATTAGAAGATTAGCTTCACACATATTAAATAAAACTGTTTCAAATTCTAATATAGTAAATGAAGAAGTTCCTACTATTTCAGAATTAATAAGGCCTAACAAAAATAAAACAACATTTAACAATATTTTATTATTTGGTGTTACTGGATTTTTGGGGTCACATATTTTACATGAACTGTTAGTTAAAACAAATTCAAAAATTTACTGTATTATACGTGAAAAAAATAATCTAAATGCAATTGCCAGATTTTATGAAAAGTTTAATTTTTATTTTCCAAATGAAAATATTAATAATTATACTAATAGAATTAATTTAATTACTGGAAATATTTTAAAAGATAATTTTAGCTTATCAAATGAACAATACAACTTTCTTGGAAATAATATAGATTGTGTAATAAATTCAGCTGCATTAGTAAAACATTATGGAAAATACGAGGAATTTTATAGTACAAATGTTGAAGGTACACAAAAAATAACTGATTTTTGTATTAAATACAATATTCCTTTACATTATATTTCCACAATTTCAGTGTCTGGATATGGCTTAGTAAATAGCTCAAATACAATTTTCAGTGAAGAAAACTTTTATATTGGACAAAGCTATGAAGATAATGTATATGTAAAAAGTAAATTTGAAGCAGAAAAATTAATATTAAATGCTTGTAAAAATACTAATTTATGTGCTACTATTTATAGAATAGGAAATATTACTAATCGTTTTTCAGATGGAATGTTTCAACAAAATGCTCGTGAAAATTCTTTTTTGAATAGAATATCAGCTGTAATAAATCTTCATTGCATACCTAAACAGCTTTTAAATATTCCTATAGAATTTACGCCAGTAGATTATTGTGCAAACTTTATAGTATCTTTATTAACAGCAGATATTAGGCAAAATAATTTAACAATTTATCATTTGTTTAATCAAAATTATCTTGATTTTAGCAAATTGTTTGATTTTTTAAACAATCTTAACATTAATATGGAAATATGTGATATTGAAGATTTTGAAAAACTTATATTAAGTAGTAAAAATAATTATTTTGGAATTATTAGTTATCTTTCTAATATAAAAAATAACAATTTTAATTGGGCAATACTTGATAATAATTATACAAATTCTATTTTAGAAAAGTTAAATTTGTCATGGCCTAAAATTACAGATGATTATTTGCAGTCTGTAGTAAATTATCTAAAGAAAAATAAATTTATAGGTGATTAAATATGAAATTAAATGTACTATCAAAAATAAAGTCATATAAAGCATTAGCATTTTTAGATGCTATAATAGCTGCTTTAATTATGATAATATTATATTTTACTTTGCCATCTATTTTGAACTATCCACCAAACTCTATAGATAATAATTTTCAAGTTGAAATAGTTGGAATTAAATATACTCATCAGTTTGTTATACTATCTACAATTATAATTGCTTTAGTATATATTAGTTTTAGGTTTATATATAATAAAATAAATTTTAGCCCAGATGCTAATAAAACAGCATTATTAAAAATAAGGGAAAAATGTTTCAATTTCCCTTATTTGATGATACTTTTAATATCTTTTATTCCAGCTATTATTTGTGGAATTTTATTAGTAGTTTTTAAAACTGATTTTGAATTATTATTAAAATTATGTATTGTTATATTATCTTTTGGAACAGTTTACTCAATTATTTCTTATATGGTTGGAAAAAATTACTTTGAAAGCAAACTTATTGAATCTTCTGCTATTGTAGGAAATAAAAAAGGTGGAATTAGACTAGATATTTTTAAAAAGTTGTTAATAGAAATGCTTCCTTTATTTTTATATTCATTTATTTTATTATTATTAATTAGTACTACTATTATGACAACTGAAAAAGGAGATTTATTATATAATATTTATAGAAATGAATTAGAAAAAGAATTCAACATTTCAAATGTTTATACTTTAACAGAAGTAAAAAATAAATTAAATACTTTATCACTAAATTCTCAAAATGACCATTATGTAATTTTATCTGCTGAAGATGGAAGTGTATATTATTCAAAGGAACCTTTAAATGACTTTTTTATAAAATATGCTCTTACATATTATGATGAAATGAATGGACATATTTTTGAATATTATGGTCAGGATTCTCAAGCAGCAGTTATAAAAGTACATACTGATCAAGGTGATTATTTTGTTGGTATTCGCTTTTTTGTATTTGCAAATGGAGTTATAACACCATTTATTATTGTTACTACTATTTTAATTATATTTAATTTAATATTTGTTGTTTATATTGGAAAAGGATTATCAAATGATATTAAAAATGTTAACACTGGTATGAATAATATTTCTAATTCGGAAAATATAGTTTTAGCACAAAATTTACCAATTACATCTAATGATGAAATGGCAGATTTGATTTTAGCTTTTAATAAAATTCAAGACTTAACAAGAAATTACGTTAATCAAATTCATGATAATCAAAACATGCTTATGGAAAGAGAGCGTTTAGCTTCACTTGGTCAATTAATTGGTGGAATTGCTCATAACTTAAAGACTCCTATAATGTCCATTTCTGGTGCAGCTGAAGGTTTAACAGATTTGGTAAAAGAATATGAAGCATCTGTAGGAGATCCTGAAGTTACTGTACAAGACCATCATGATATTGCTAGAGATATGCAAGAATGGATAGAAAAAGTAAGAACATATACTGAATATATGTCAGATGTTATTACAGCTGTTAAAGGTCAAGCTGTTACAATGTCTGAAGAACAAGCTGTTTCATTTACTTTAGACGAACTTGTAAAACGAGTAAATATTTTAATGAAGCATGAATTAAAAAATGCTTTAATTGACTTAAATGTTTCTATGAAAGCTGATGAAAGTACTATATTAAAAGGAAATATTAATAGCTTAGTTCAAGTTATAAATAATATAATTTCAAATGCTATTCAAGCTTATAATGGTGAACCAAATAATAAAATCGATTTAATTTTGAAAAAGGAAAATAATAGTATTGTTATTTCAGTAAAAGACTATGGATGTGGTTTGCCTAAAGAAGTACAGCAAAAATTATTTAAAGAAATGATAACAACAAAAGGTAAAAATGGCACTGGACTTGGCTTATTTATGTCATATTCTACTATCCGCGCACATTTCAATGGAAATATGAATTATGAAACTAAAACGGGAAAAGGTACAACATTTAATATAATATTGCCATTGTAAATATAAATTAATATGTTAAAAAAACTAGAATTTCAACGAAATTCCAGTTTTTTTATGTTATTTTTTGTAATAAATACTGTACAACGTATCAAATTATGATATAATATTATTGTCATCTTTGGTACGCTAATTTTACTATATATGAGGTGAAATTATGAGAAAAAACATACAACATGCAAATGATAAAGGTTATAAAATTATAGCAGTTGATGATGAAGAAGGAATTGTTGATTCTTTATCAATTTTCTTAAAAAGGTCTGGTTATAACTTTACAGGTGTTACTGATCCTATGGAAGCAATTGAAAAAGTAAAAAATGAACACTATGATTTAATGATTTTAGACTTTATTATGACACCAATTCATGGTGATCAAGTTGTTAAAGAAATACGTAAATTCAATAAAGAATTATATATTTTATTATTAACTGGTCATAAAGATTTAGCCCCACCTTTAGAAACAATACGTAAATTAGATATTCAAGGCTATTGTGAAAAAAGTGATAAGTTTGACCAATTACTTCTTTTAATTGAGTCTGGTATAAAATCAATTGAACAGATGAATGAAATTAAAAGAATAAATGAAGAGCTTTCTAGTACTTATGAAAAATTAGAAAGGGCTTACTTAGATAGTGTTCAAACATTAAGATATACAGTTGAAGCCAAAGATCCTTATACAAGAGGTCATTCAGATAGAGTTTCTAAATATTCTGTTTTACTTGGAAAATATTTAGGCTTATCTGATACTGATTTAAAAACATTAGAAATTGGCGGTTTATTCCATGATATTGGGAAAATAGGTATTCCTGATAGTATTTTATTAAAAGAGTCAAAACTTACAGATGATGAATATTCACAAATTAAAAATCATCCTTCAATTGGTGCACATATTATGTGTAATGCAACAATTTTTCAAGATATCATACCTATTGTAAAACATCATCATGAAAAATTTGACGGTACTGGTTACCCTGGTAGATTAAAAGGAAATGATATTCCTTATTTAGCTAGAATTGCAGCTGTTGCAGATACTTTTGATGCAATGACATCAAAAAGAACATATCGTGATCCACTAAGTTTAGATATTGTAAAAGCTGAAATTGAAAAGTGTTCAGGAACTCAGTTTGACCCTGAAATTGCAAAAGTATTTTTAGATATTTTAAATAATCATTATGATGAAATTGAAGAAATTCAAACAGAATTTTAAATTAAAAAATTGTGGTTCTTTGAACCACAATTTTTATGCATCTTTTATTGAAAGTTGAACTTTTTGTCTTTCTAAGTTAATTCCAATAACCTTAACTTTTACAATATCACCAACTGCAATTACATCAGAAGGATTTTTTATATAACCATTACTTAATTGTGAAATATGTACTAAACCATCATGTTTTACACCAATATCAACAAATGCTCCAAAGTCTGTAACATTTCTAACAGTTCCAGTTAATATCATTCCATCTCTTAAATCTTCAAATTTAAGCACATCCGCTCTTAAAATTTGTTTAGGCATTTCATCTCTAGGATCTCTCCCTGGTTTTGACATTTCTTCAATAATATCTGTTAATGTCATTTCCCCTACTTCTAACTCTTTTGCAGTTTCTTTTACATTTATTTCTGCTAGTTTTACTTTTATTTGTACTTGTTTTTCTTTATTTAATAAATCTTCCTTTTTGTAACCCAATTTATTAAGTAAATTTTCAGCAGCTTTGTAGCTTTCTGGGTGAACTCCTGTAATTTCTAAAGCATTTTTTCCGCCTGGTATTCTAATAAATCCAGCACATTGCTCAAATGCACTTTTGCCTAATTTTGGAACTTTAAGTAATTCTTTTCTTTCTGTTAATTTTCCATTTTCATCACGATATTTTACAATATTATTTGCAATTGTTTTATTAATTCCTGCAACATATGCAAGTAACGAAGGAGTAGCAGTGTTTACATCAACACCAACTTCATTTACTGCATTTTCTACAACACCTGTTAAGCTTTCAGTCAATTTCTTTTGGTCAACATCATGTTGATATTGACCTACCCCAATTGCTTTTGGATCTATTTTTACAAGCTCCGCAAGTGGGTCTTGTAATCTTCTTGCAATTGATATAGCTCCTCTTAAAGATACATTTATATCAGGGTATTCTTCTGTTGCAAGTTTTGATGCTGAATATACTGATGCACCTGCTTCACTTACTATTGCATAATGCAGTGGTCTTTCAACTTCTTTAATCATATCCGCCACAAAGCTTTCAGACTCTCTTGATGCTGTTCCATTACCTATTGCAATAATATCAATATTGTGTTTTGCAATTAATGCTTTTAGCTCTTTTTTTGCACCTTCAACATCATTTTGTGGCTCTGTTGGGTACACTGTAGTTGTTGCAAGTAATTTGCCTGTTTCATCAATTACAGCAATTTTGCAACCTGTACGGTATGCAGGATCAAATCCCATTACTGTTAAGCCTTTTAAAGGTGCTGCTAATAGTAAAGGTTTTGCATTTTTGCCAAACACTTTAATTGCTTGGTTTTCAGCCTTTTCTGATAAGTCGGAACGAATTTCTCTTTCAATAGATGGCTCAATTAATCTTGACCAACTATCTGAAATTGTATCTTTTAAAATTGTGGTAAATTGAGTTTTTCCTTTAATAATATCTCTATTTATGTAATCTATAATTTTGTCTTCTGGCTTTTCAATTTTTACTTTTAAAAATTCTTCTGTTTCACCACGATTAATAGCCAAAATTCTATGACTTGGCAAATGATTTACCTTTTCACTAAATTCATAATACATGTTATATGCAGTATTTTCTTCAGGTTTTGTAGCTTTTGTAATAATAACCCCTTCCCTATAACACATACGCTTAATTTGTTTACGATATTCTGGGTTGTCAGATATAATTTCAGCAATAATATCTTTTGCACCTTGAATAGCATCTTCAACAGTTGCAACAACTTTATCTTTATTATTTTTGTCTTCATCTGATAAAGAATTTATATTCACATATTGTTCTGCAATTTGCTCAATAGGTGTTTTTTCTGTTTGCGCTAAAATAATTTCTGCTAAAGACTCTAATCCTTTAGCCTTAGCAACTGTAGCTCTTGTTTTTTTCTTTTGCTTATATGGTCTGTATATATCTTCAACTTCTGATAATGTTTTAGCATTTTCTAAATTTTTAACTATTTCATCTGTAAGTTTGCCTTGATTTTCTATAGATGTTTTTACTTCTTCCTTTCTAGTCTCTAAATTACGTAAATATGTAAGCCTTTCACCCAAATCTCTTAGTATTTCATCTGAAAGCCCACCTGTGACTTCTTTTCTATAACGTGCAATAAAAGGAATTGTATTTCCTCCATCAATTAACTCTACCGTTCTTACAACTTGCACTAATTTTATATTTAATTCTTCTGCAATTCTCTCTTGTATATTCATATTATCTTCCTTTCATTTATTGTCAGTTTTGGGGACGTTCCTTAAGCTGACAAAAGTGTCAGTTTTGGGGACAGACCTTAAACTTATTATAAAAATAAATTAATTATAAAACTAAACTTTATAAAATTTAATTAAAGGTCTGTCCCTTTGACTGACAAAAGTGTCAGTTAAAGGAACGTCCCAAAAACTGACATTCTAAATATTCATTATATGTAACTTCTTTGTCTATAACTTTGTCTGCTTTTATGTCAATAATTCTATTTGCAACTGTTTGTGTTAATTGATGGTCATGTGAAGTAAATAACATATTACCTTTAAATTTTTTCATTCCTTCATTAAGTGCTGTTATTGATTCCATATCTAAATGGTTTGTTGGCTCATCAAATATTAAAAAGTTTGCTCCTGATAACATCATTTTTGAAAGTACACATCTAACTTTTTCTCCACCAGATATTACATTTACTTTTTTAAGTGCTTCTTCTCCTGAGAATAACATTCTCCCTAAAAAGCTTCTTACATAAGTTTCGTCTGGATCTTTTGAGTATTGTCTTAACCAGTCCGTTATTGATAAGTCTGACTCAAATAAATAATTATTATCTTTTGGAAAATAACTTGATGTTATTGTTGTTCCCCATACTACTTCACCTTCGTCTGGTTCAATTTCTCCAGCAATTATTTGAAATAATACAGTTTTTGCATTTTCATTATCTGCAATAAAAGCTATTTTATCATTTTGTTTTACTGTAAATGATATATTATTTAATATTTTTTCTCCATTTATTGTTTTAGATATATTTTTAACATGTAAAATTTCTTTACCTGGCTCTCTGTCTGGTTTAAAGTCTACATATGGGTATCTTCTGTTTGATGGTTTTATTTCGTCTAATTCTATTTTTTCTAATGATTTTTTACGTGATGTTGCTTGTTTTGATTTTGAAGCATTTGCACTAAATCTTGCAATAAAGTCTTGTAATTCTTTAATTTTTTCTTCTTTCTTTTTATTGGCATCTTTCATTTGTTTTAGTGCAAGTTGGCTTGATTCATACCAAAAATCATAGTTGCCTGGGTAAACTTTAATTTTTCCAAAGTCTACATCTGCAATGTGTGTACAAACTTTGTTTAAGAAGTATCTATCATGTGATACTACAATAACTGTGTTTTCAAAGTTTATTAAAAATTCTTCAAGCCAGTTAATACTTTTTAAATCCAAGTCGTTTGTAGGCTCGTCTAGTAATAATATATCTGGGTTTCCAAATAATGCTTGTGCTAATAATACTTTTACTTTATCTTTTGCTTCTAAGTTACTCATTAGCTCATAATGTTTTTCTGGTACAATTCCTAAATCGTTTAATAATACTGCTGCATCTGACTCTGCATTCCAACCATCTAGCTCTGCAAAACGTTCTTCTAGTTTACCTGCTTTCATTCCATCTTCTTCTGAAAAATCTGGTTTTGAATATATTGCATCTTTTTCTTTCATTATTTGATATAATTCAGTATTTCCCATAATAACTGTATCCATAACAGTATATTCTTCAAATGCAAAGTGGTCTTGTTTTAAAACAGAAAGTCTTTCTGTTTTTTCTTTTGTTACTTCACCTTTACTTGGTTCAAGCTCTCCTGATAGCACTTTTAAAAATGTTGATTTTCCAGCACCATTTGCACCTATTATTCCATAACAACAACCTTTATTAAATTTTATATTTACATCTTCAAATAGAGTTCTTTTACCGAATCTAATTGTTACACCGCTAGTTGTAAGCATTGCTTCTCCTCCTTGTTTTTTACATACTTTGTTATTATACCATATTTTTATTTAAATTCTATATTTGTTCCAGTTTTTCTCTTGATTTTTTTAATTTTATTATATATTCATTTTTTATTTTTTATATACACAATATTTAATAATCCATATTTCCTTTTTTGCTCTTTTCTACTTACTAAATTTTTACACTCCTATTATATTCTAGTATTAGTATATTTTCAAGTATTTTTAAAATTATGATTCTGGGGACCAGGTAAAAAATCATGTTTTACTCCGTCCCCAGAATCATAATTTTATCTATCAAATAATAACTTTATTGCCCATAAACCAGAAATGCCAACAAGTGTATAAATTATTCTGCTTAATACTGACATTACTCCAAATATTGCATCAACTAAATTAAAATTAAATATTCCTATTAATCCCCAGTTAATAGCACCAATAATGACAAGTATTAATGCAATTGTATCTATAACCTTCATTAAAAAATCCTCCCTTAAAATTAATTTTAAAATTTTTCATTATTAAGTATATGTATTTTTACACTTTTAATTCTAAATTAATTTTCCATTAAAGGAAGTTTTTTCTAATTAAATATTTATTTTAGCATATCTCTTTTATTAAGCCACATTGTTGCAATTACTGAAACTATTATAGATGCTATAATTAATATTACAAATCCATAAGGGCTATTTTGTAAAGGGACTGCTACGTTCATTCCCCAAAAACTTGCAATCATTGTTGGTAATGAAAGTATAATTGTAATTGATGTTAAAAATTTCATTACTATATTTAAATTATTGGAAATAATTGAAGCATAAGCATCCATTGTTCCATTTAGAATATCATTATATATTTTTGCCATTTCAATTGCTTGTTTGTTTTCAATAATAGCATCTTCTAATATATCCTCATCTTCTTCATATAGTTTTATTATCTTTCCACGCATTGTTTTTTCCATTACAATTTCATTCGATTTTAAAGAAGTTGTAAAATATATCAAACTTTTTTCTAAATTTAATAATTTTAATAATGCTTTGTTTTTCATTGAATTTTTTAAAATTGATTCTGCAATTTCTGTTTCTTTATTAATTTTTTTAAGTAATTGTAAATATAATGCTGCATTACTATATAATATTTGTAGCAAAAATCTACTTTTTTTGTATGTAATAATATTTTTCATATTATTTTTTGTTAAATCTTGAATAATATTATTTTCTTTTAGTGATACTGTAATTAAATAATCATCTCTAACAAATATTATACCAATTGGCATTGTTGTATATATTAGTGAGTCTCCTTCTCTTTCCCTTATTGGAATATCTATAATAAATAATGTTGTATTGTCGTCTTCTTCTACGTCAATTCTGGCTTTTTCTTCATTATCTAATGCATAACGAATAAAATCTTGATTTATTTTTAAATTATTACAAACATCAATAATTTCATCTTCGGTCGGAGCTATCATGTTAATCCAATTTCCTTTTTCATATTTAGTTGTTTTTTCTGTTTTGTTTGTTTCTAAATTTGTTTTATACATTTCTAACATAATGTTTTCACCCCTTCGTTTTTTATTATACCATAAATAAATTAAAAATAAAATATAAAAAAACAACTCAAGTTTCCTTGAGTTGTTTGATTTCTTACTCTTGATCATCATCCTGTGGTATGTTGTTACTTTCTTTTATTCTTTTTCCAAGTAACACAGCCCATGCAGTTGTACAAAGTACTGCTAAAATTGCTTTTATTACTGAACGATAACATTCAGTATTTTGAGTAAGCCCTTCATTTAATAGCTTAATTACACATAAAATGGCATAAGCTACTCCTACTACAACATAAGTCATTATAACCCATTTGCGTTCTTCATTCAACGAAGAAAAAAAGGCTATTGTTACTAAAATGATAATAATTATCATTTCATAAGTAAGTAACCGTTCATAAGGGATGTTTTGTAAGAAATTCATATTCCTTCCTCCTAAATTTTTAGTAATACAAAATTTTTATTGTGAACTAACTTTCATGTTAGTAATAATGAGGAAATATATGTAAAATAGGTTAAAACCTATATAATGTATTCTACCATATTTTACTTAAAAATGCAAAAAAAGAACTCTTTTTAACGAGAATTCTTTGTTGGTGCGTCATAGAGGAGTCGAACCTCCGACCATCAGATTAAGAGTCTGCTGCTCTACCAACTGAGCTAATGACGCATATATAACTAACTTTAATTATTATACGGCTGCATTATCTATTTTGTCAAGAGTTAGTTAATTTTTATATGCTATTTTTACTAATTAATTATTTGCTTTATTACTTAATTTGTTGGCAATTTTAGCAAATTGCTCTATTGTAAGACTCTCACCTCTTACATTTTCATTTAAATTTAATTCTTGAATTATTTTCTTTATTTTTTCTTTTGATGCAATTCCAGAATTTGATAATCCATTTAACAATGTTTTTCTTCTTTGCATAAAACTTGCTTTTATTATTTTGAAAAATAGTTGTTCATTTTCTAGTTCTACAGGTGGAGTATTTCTTATACTTAAATTTATTACTTCAGAATTTACTTTTGGTTCTGGTACAAATGATGTGTTTGGTACTGTTAAAACTTCTCTTGCTTCTGCATAATAATATACACAATATGTAATTGCACCTGTATTTTTTCCACCAGGAATTTCTGTTAATCTATCTGCAACTTCTTTTTGTATCATAACTGTTATACTTTCTATTTTTAGTTTTTCTTCTAGTAATTTCATTATTATCGGTGTTGTAATATAATATGGTAAATTTGCAACTATTTTAACTGTATAGTTTTGTGCATTTTCGTTTTTTATTAAATTATTTAAATCAACTTTTAATATATCTTCATTTATAATTTTAAAATTATTATATAGTGCAAATCTATCATTTAATATTTTTAGCATTTTTGTGTCTAATTCTATTGCAATTACTTTTCCTGCTTTTTCTACTAATTTACTTGTTAGTGTTCCTAAACCAGGGCCAATTTCTATTACAAAATCATTTTTATTTATTTGTGCTGATTTTACAATGTTTTCAATCACATTTTCATCAATTAAAAAGTTTTGCCCTAAATCTTTATTTGCACTTATATTATATTTTTTCATTAAAAACTTAGTTTCATCATAAATGTTCATATTTTTTCTCCCATATTTAATAATTATATTATAGTATATAAGCCAAACTTTTAAAAGTCAATAAAAGCACCAGTATTTTTGGTGCTTTTTCTGCAATACAACTTTATTGTTATGTAGTTGTCTCATTGTTTACTATAGTATTTTCACTCGTTGTATTAGTTTCTATTGTTGAATTAGGTACTTCAGTATTTGTTGTTGGCGTTGTCTCTACTGGTTTAGTTGTTTTTTTAGTTCCTCTTCTTACTATTCTATTTCTAGAGTTATAAGTATCTTTTGAAAGCAAAGTAGTAGAAATTACTTTTCCGTTTTTCTTTAGTATTTTATATCCTTCACTTCTACAACCTGTTATTGCAGATTGCTCTTCAACTTCCTTTCCTTCTTCTAGTGTTATGTCTTCTTTGTATATAGTAGTAGGATTAATATATGAAATAACTTTTGATTGAATAACTACTTCATATTCATTTTCTTCTTTTATTCCATATATTGAAACTTTACATACTCCACCACTTGCAGATGCTACTAACTTTATAGGGTACTTTCTAGTGTTTTTAAATACAAAATCTAAACTTCCATAATAAACTGTTGCATCTCTACTTGCAGCTACATACCCTGTTGTAAACATGTGATTACTTCTTTCTACAATTTTTAGGTTTGCAAGTAGTGCCGTATTATATATTGTTGAAGAAACTTGACAAACTCCGCCTCCAACATCTGGTACAATTTTTCCACCTATATAAGCAGTTCCTTCTTTAAATCCTGCTTCTATTGTTCTTGAACCAACTATAGTGTTAAATGAAAAATTTTCTCCTGGCATTATAACTGTTCCATTAACTTTTTTAGCTGCTAATTTTATATTTACATTTCTATTATAGTCACTTGCATCAAACCTAGTTGAAAAAGTTGAAATTAAATCTGGAAATGCTTCTTCTCCTAAATTTGCAATAGTTTTCTTTGGTTTTGTTACTTTTAAAGGTATTTCGTATTCTTGTTTATCTTCTTTTATAATTTTTTCTGCTTCTTCTATAGAAATTTTGAAATCAACACCATTAACTTCTGTATGAACTACTGTTGGATTTTTTGATACATAAGCATCCTGTGCTTCTTTATATATTTCATCATGTATTTTTTGTATATCAATTTTGCTTGGTTCTTTGTATTCTACTGGAATTTCTATTTCTTGATAATTCGTATGAATATTTGTTAGTTGTTCTTTTATTTTTTGTTTTAATTCGTCTGTTTTTATACTATACCCTGCTTTTCCTCTTACTATTATTAATTTTTCTTTTTCTATATAATAGCTATTTTCAACAATAGCATCTTGCATTTTTGAGTTTATATCTTTGATGGTATTTGATAATAGCTCTTCATCTAAATATAATTGTGGTACAATATCTTTTTTAAACAATTTTGTAAATAAAATTTGATAATTATTTACAATAATATTTCCACTTCTTCCTATGTTATAAGCTTCTTTTATAGCATTATCTATATCAAATTTTGTATTAAAAGTATTGGCAGTTACAGTAGTTTCACTTTTTTCCCTTTTTAAAACTATATTATTATTTTCGTCTTTAAATCTTTCTTCTATTGCACTATTAACTTTGTTTGTTGCTTCTTCTATTGATAAATTTGAAATGTCTATCCCTAAAATAGAAATTTTGTCCAATATTTTATTGTTATTCATATTTAACAAAGCAAAAATAATTGAAAATACCATAATTGTCAAAATACTAATTAACAATATAACTATAGTTTTAACTTTACTTTTACTTTCTTTTTCTTTAACTTCTGTTTGTTTAATTTCTTCTTTTGTTTCTTCAATATTTTTTTCTTTTTGAATTTCATTGTTTGTTTCTTGATTTTTATTTTCTAAATTATTTTTTTCTTCATTTACACTTATTTCATTATTTTTTTCTAATTCTTGATTATTTAAATTTTCTTGCTCTTGCATTTTTTTCCCCTCTTAATATAATATATACTTGTGTATAAAACAATATTACCATAATGTAATTTATTTTACAACATAAAATATGTCAAAATTTATATTTTTTTGCATTTTTATACTAGACAAGTTTTTCTTTTTTTTATATAATACTTGTAGAAAATATTGTAAAAGAGGTATTATTATGCTAGGTAATATGATTTCATATATACGTAAAGAAAAAAAACTTACAAAAGCTGGTATTGCAAATGGTACAAATATTAATACTGGTCATCTAACACATATTGAAAAAGGTGAAAGAAATCCCAGCCATAAAGTATTAAGAAATATGTGTAAAGCAATAGGAATTCCTTATCGTCCATTAATGTATACTTATGATAAAGAACTTACTGAAGAACAATTAGCATATAAGGTTGTTTCTCACATTCCTTATGACAAAATACCTACTTTTGATTTATTAGGTAGCTTAATAGATTGTCCTGTAAATGTACCAGGGGCATCAATTGCAGTTAAAATAAACGATACATCTATGGAGCCTAAATTAAAAAAGGATTCTTATGCATATATTGAGTTTAATACTCCTTTAGATAATAGGGATATTGGATTGTTTAGTTATAATGATAAACTTTTAATACGTAAATTTATTATTCGTAGGGATGGTTTGGTTTTAAGAGCAGAAGATAAAGAAATTCCAGATATCTGCTTAGATCCTAAAGAAAAATTTTATATTGTTGGTAAAGTGGTAGGTTCTACTTAAATTAAAAAATTTGTCAAAAATACTTGCATTATATTTTTTTTATATTATAATATTAAATTAGTTAACAAGAGATAAATACAAGGAGAAGTTTAAATGGAATTAGTTAAAAATATTTTTTTTAATACAGATAAATTAGTTGAAAATTCAAAAATAAAAATTTCTTATGCAGGAAAGCTTTTTCAGAATAATTCTGAAGAAGTATATATTCATTATGGTTTTGGACTTAATTGGGATAACATAAATGAAATAAAAATGGAGAAAACTGAACTTGGTTTTCAAGCTGAAATTGATTTAATTTCTAGTGAATCTTTTAATTTTTGTTTTAGAAATTCTAATAATGATTGGGACAACAATGATGGAGAAAATTATATTTTTCCTATTGAAAAAGTAGAACTTTCTTTAGTTTTAAAAGAAAATTCATTTTTATCAAATCCTAGAAAATTAAGAAAATCATATATTTGGAGTAAAAAGGTACGTTTAGCAGTATATAAAATTATTACATATTTACCTAAATTAATTTCAGGAAATTACAAAAGAAAAGTTGCAGAATAATATCCTTTTTTTTCTTTTTTTAATAGCGAAACTATTTTGTAGTTCGCTATTTTATTATATGTACCATCCACCATTAATGGAAATTATTTGACCTGTTGTATATTCATCTTCAATAAGCCATTTTATACATTTTGCAATATCTATTGATTTTCCTATTTTATTTAATGGTATTTGTTCTTTTATTTCATTTAATTCATCATTACTTAAATTTTTATTCATGTCTGTCTCTATTATACCTGGTGCAATTGCATTTACTCTTATATTCGAAAGTCCAACTTCTTTTGCTAAAGCTTTTGTCATTCCATTTACAGCTGCTTTTGTTGTAGAATATGCTACCTCACAAGAAGCCCCAGTTTCTCCCCAAATTGAAGATATATTTATAATACAACCACTTTTATTTGGTATCATATATTTTAAAGCTTGCTGCGTACAATAAAACATTGAATTTAAATTAACATTTATTATTTCATTCCATTCGTTTTCTGTTATTTCTGTAAATAGTCCTTCCTTTGATATTCCAGCATTATTTATTAATACATCTATTCTTCCAAATTTATTTATTGCAAAATCTATTAATTCTTTTGAATCTTTTATTTTTGAGATGTCTGCTTTTATTATTTCAATATTTTTATCATTATTTAATAATTCTTTTTTTATCATCTCGGCTTGTTCTTTTGAATTATTATAATTTAAAATTACATTATAATTTTCGTTTGCTAGTAGCTTTACAATTTCAGCTCCTATTCCTCTTGAGCTGCCTGTTACTACAACTACTTTATTTGCTATATTTACTTCTTTTTTTTCTTCCATTATTTAAATTTGCTCCTTTATATGTTTGTGTTAATGAATGGCAGTTATAATAAAACAAAGAACTAGGCAAGTTATACAACAAACCTAGTTCTAAGTTATTGGAGCCACTTATCTGATTCGAACAGATGACCTACTGATTACAAGTCAGTTGCTCTACCAGCTGAGCTAAAGTGGCATATTTGGTGACCCCGACGGGAATCGAACCCATGTCTCCGCCGTGAAAGGGCGATGTCTTAACCGCTTGAC
>CAZUAJ010000007.1:0-22373 GCA_964618105.1 uncultured Clostridium sp.
TCTTGATTTAACATTTCAAGAAGTTCTATTGGAGCATCATTTTTATATTTTTCTATTGGTCTTGCATGATTAACAAATTGTGTATAACATTCTTTGTTTGGATCATCAGGATTCATAGTACATAATCTATAATCTGCTCTCATAAATGCTTCTCTAACAAATTCCATATCAGCAATGTTGAACTCATCTATAAATAATCCATAGCATTGACCACCTAGTGCTTTTTTCCATCTTGCTTTATTATCATAACCCAAAACATAAATGATTTTATTTCCTTTAGGTGTGTGATAAACAATATGTGGCAATTTAATATTCTTTGCTCCATTTGAATGATATTCAATTGCTCCACCGTTTTCATAATCCCCAAATACACTTATTAATCCATTATCTGCATTTATAATATTCTTTTCAATTGTACCTAAATCAAGACCTGCAATTATACTAGGTTTAGAGCTATCATCATTTGCAACCTTAAACATAAATTTTGGAACACCAACTGTTGTTTTACCTGCAAATGTTGTACCTTCTAAAAACTCTGTGCTTGCATCATGTTGAAAGAAATCAATATACTTTTCAGATAGTGGGAATATTTCATTTTCTTCCATTTAAACCACCACCTAATTGTCTATTTATGCTTTCTAATATTGGATTTACAGCAGATACATTTACATTTAAAGTATTATCATTTTCACTATCAAGCTTTTGTAATGTTTCTAAACATTTCCTTTTTGCATCCTGTACCCTCGTAAGTCCTTCTTCTATTTTTTGAATAAGACTTATTGTAGATTCCGCTTCTGTTACTGTTTCAGTTTCTACTGATGCTTTTCTTCTTGTTTCTCTTTTCTTTATGCTTCCAATTGTTAAATCTTTATCCTTTGTTTGTAATTTATTAATTCTTGCTAGCATTCTTCTTTCTCTAATAGTTAATATTCTATATTCTTCTAAAAGCAACATTTTATTGTCTTGAAAATCTACTGTATTATAAATATCTAATTCCTCTTCTGTTAATACATCTTTGAAAATTGTTTCATATTCTCCTGTTGTTACAGCATTTTTATTATTTTCCTTTGCACCACCATTATTTCCAACTGAATTTTTGTTTCCTATTTGTGCTTGACTTTTTGTTCTAGTCAATTTATTATGCCTTATTAACCTTTGTAACTCTGGTTGAGTAATATTATATTTGTCCATAAGCTCTTTATATTTTAACCCATTCAAGTAATCTTTTTTAAATTCTTTTATATTCACTTCTGTCAAATCATATCACCCACCTCCATTACTTTTGCAATATTGCTTTTTCTCCAGTTAGTGTTTCCCACCTCTTTACTATAACATCACAATACTTTGGATCAAGCTCCATAGTATAGCATATTCTTTTTGTTTGTTCTGCAGCAATTAATGTTGAGCCACTTCCGCCAAACAAATCAACTATTAAATCATTTTCCTTACTTGAATTTTTTATTAAATATACTAATAAATCAATTGGCTTCATAGTTGGATGTTCTGCATTTCTTGAAGGTTTATCAAATTCTAAAACTGTACTTTGTTTTCTATCATCTACAAAATAATGTCCTGCACCTTCCTTCCACCCATATAAAATAGGTTCATGCCTCCATTGATAATCTTGTCTACCCATAACAAAAGTATTTTTAACCCAAACTAAACATTGTGCTAGTTTAAAGCCACAAGATTTAAAAGCATTTCTGAAATTTAATCCTTCTGTATCTGCATGAAAAACATAAACAGAGCCACCACATTTTATTAGTTCATACATATTTCTAAAAGACTCTAATAAAAAGTTGTAAAACTCTGTTTCGTTCATATTATCATTTTCGATTTTTAAAGCATCTGCTGTTTTGCCTTCATAATCCACATTATAAGGTGGATCTGTAAGAAGCATATCTGCCTCTTGTTTATTCATAAGATGCATAACTGCTTCTTTTTGCGTGCTATCTCCACACATTAACCTATGCTTACCAAGTATCCAAATATCTCCTGGTTTACTTATTGGTTCTTCTATTTCATTTAAAGCTTGTTCTACATCAAAGTCATCTTCTTTTGTACCTGTTATATCTTTTAATATATTATCTACCTCATCAAAACTAAAGCCTGTTATATCCATATCAATATCAGTTTCTTTTAGTTCAGCAAGTAATTCTTCTAATTTGCCATTGTCCCACTCGCCACTGATTTTATTTAATGCTATATTTAAAGCTTTTTCTTTAATCTTATCTAAATCTACAACTACACATTCAACTTCAGTATATCCTAATTCAGCTAATACCTTTAATCTTTGATGTCCTCCAATAACAGTCATGTCTGAATTAACTATTATAGGTGCTACATATCCAAACTCAATAATGCTTTTCTTTATTTTTTGATATTCTTCGTCTTCTGGTTTTAGATCTTTTCTTGGATTGTACTCTGCTGGTTTTAGTTTTATTATTTCTATTTTTTGAATATTCATTTCCATACTCCTTAAAACAACTTGTTTCATATCTGCAAGCCTTACATTCTCTTAACATACATCTACCCAAATTCATAGGCATACCTCATTTGTAATTATTGGTTGCGGACATAGGATTCGAACCTCGTCTGAAGGTTATGAACCTTCTGTGCTGCCATTGCACCATCTCCGCAATATAAAAAAAGAAGCCACTATTTAAGTGACCTCATATATATTTTAAATAAAAAAGGAAAAAAACAAAAAGGTATTTACAATTTTCTCAATTATAATTATAACACTTTATTTTTTGAAAAAATATAGACAAAATATATAAATTTTATAGACAAAATTAAGACATTTTATTTTTATTGTATTCTTTCTGCATAATATTTATTGATCTATCTATTGTTTTTTGTATTGCTCCATAGCCTCTATCTTTTTTGGTTGCAATTTCTTCAATACTCATCATTTGATAATATCTCATATCAATAATATCTTGATTATATTTTTTTAATGTTTTTACTAAATCCTCAACTATTTTTAATTTGTTCTTTGTTCTATCTATGTACCTTTGTTTGCTATTAATCTTTTCTTCCTTTTCTGCAATATATGTTTCTATACTTGAAGTAGTATAGCCTTTTGGTTTTGGCATACCATCTATATTAGCACTTCTACAATCAAGCACTTCATTTTTTAGTTCTTGTATTTCTCCTTCTGTTATCGTTATACTAGCTTTAAGAGAATTATAATTTTCTAATACTTCTTGTATTTTCATCTTTTGCACCTCCTAAAATTTAAATATAAAGAAAGTTAACACTATGCTGACTACTATTTCTATTAAGTTTATAATTTTATCTTTATTGTTTGAATATTTATTATTCATTCCATCGACCATTTTTGCTAATGCATATAAACCTGTAAAAAATATAAATATTGCTTTTATTATAGTCATTTTCAACATCTCCTTTCTTAATTATTCGAGTTGTTTCTCTATTTTAGTAAGTAAATAAATTTACTTACTTTCCTTTTTTATTATTTTTATTTCTTCTGGACTAACATTTAACAAATCAATAGTTGCTCTTTTGTCTGCATCATACAATTTAACTCTATAATAAGCTATTCTTGGTTTATCAAAACTACTTTTAGTTACTGTTACTCCTTCTAAATCCAATATTGTTCCTTTATATCCTTTTACTTCTGCTTCCATATTAAACCCTCTTTTCAAAGTATTCTCTAATTTGTTGTTTTCTTTTCTCTAGTTCTTCACCTACATACAAATGTTTCAATCTTTCATCTGCAGGTACAACTAAAGCTTCAGCCATTGCATCTATTATTTTATTTTGTTTTTGCAGCATACCCTTGTAAGTTTTTATTGTTTGTATTAATGCTTTTCTATCATCCATTATCTTTCCTCCACTTCAACATGAGAGAATTTATAATGTTTAGCAATTAAATATGATGTGTATCCATCAATTAAGTTGTTTTTACTATCTACAACAATTGGAACTTCAAACTTTGCATTTGTATCAAAATATGTATATCTTCTGTCTAATTTCTTTTTGTTTGGTGCTTTAAACTTTTTCTGTATTTTTATATCTGATATTTTTATTATTTTTCTTTTTCTATTAATATGTTCAAGCATATCGTCAAACATTTTATTTTGTATCTTTATATGTTCATCTTGTATATCTATTAAATACTCTTTTCCTTTTAATATTTTAGTATTGCAATATTCGTTTACAGCAAGAGTTGCCCACAATAAAGCTGGAATCACCCAAGTAAAATCCTTTTCTGTTATTGCTGTAATAATTTCAAAAATAGCCATTATTATATAAAATGTAATCATTTTTTTATTTCTTTTATCTAGTTTTGTACTTTCTTCCCAAGTTTTCATATTTTATACCTCCACCCATTTTAATTTTGTTTGTTGTTCTGCAGGATTCCATTGTTTCCAAATTTCTTTGCTATATTTTATAAGTTTCATTTTTTCTTTGTTATATTCAGTTATACAATATTCATTAGCTGTAAATCTATCATTAAAGCCACACAGTAGTTTCATTAAGTCCTCCATAGGATTTCCTGTACTTTTTATTGGTTTTGCATATACACCATAAGTTTTTTGCAGTTTTTCTTCTGTTTCAAATACTGCACATACATCAAAAGTTACTATTCCACTTAAAAAGTGCATTGCTTCTTCAGGTGTAAAATCTTCTGTGTTTAAAAAACAAAATCCGATTGAATTTGTTTTACCATCGTGTTTCTTATCATTTTTCAAAATAAAATTATTTCTATACTTTTCAAATTCTACTTTACTCATAAATCTAAATACCTTCATTTCAATTCTCCATTTTATACTCTACTAATTTGAATAATTCTTTTGTTACTATTGATGTAATATTATTTAATAGCCAATACTTATTGTGTATTGTTTCTGTTGTTCTTATATATTCTCCTGTTATATCTAATACTCTTTCTAAATTTACATAGTCGCCAACTACTATTAAATCAATAATATTTTTACTGTGTTTTAATATATCTTTATTTGTATAATCTAAATAACCTGGATTTAATTCTGTTTCTATAAATACTTCAGTAGTACCATCTTTATAATTTTCTATCTCTACATTTATTACTCTAGTAATTTTTCCTTTTTTAGTTCTTATATATTCTCCTGCTTCTATTTCATCATAATAACATCCTTTACATCCCATTTTTTCTACTCTACAAGTATCCCACTCTTTTCCTGTACACTTCATTTACTTTTTCCTCCTAGTATATTTATTAAATCCCAACTTGGATTTCCTTCTGCAAATATTGTTTTGCTACCGCTTCTTAATGTTTCTATTGCTGTGTCAACATCTATCATTCTTACATCAGAGCCTTCAAAACATATTAAGAAATATGCTTTGAGCCCTGCATTTTTACATTTTTTCATTTCATTACATTGTCTTATATCTTTATCAACCATGTGCCATTTTCTAGTTTTACATTCTTTTGCATCAAATACTGCTTTATAATTTGGAAGAAATATTTCATAATCAAATGGCTCTCCATTTATATATGTTCCATCTTGTAATCTTTCTGCATGGTTTTTGTGTGCATGTCCACCTATTGCTTCTACATACTCACATACTTTTTTGATTTGGTTTTCAAATTGATATCCTCTTCTTTGCATCTTTTGTTCCTCCTAATCACATAATCCATCATACATATTAGCTTTTTCTTCTATTTCATCTAAATATTCAAATAATTCTGTTTTTACTTTATTTTCAACTTGCATTGCTAATATTGCACCTCTTATCATTGCACTTTTATCCATTTTTTATCACCTACTTTTATCTATATATTTTGAAATAAATCCAATCTTTTGTTAATCTTAAAATTACACTTCTTGTCCATGAATCAGTATAAATTGTTCTATAGCCTCCATTTACTTGTCCTATTTTTGTATTATCATAAAATCTTATTTCATATTTTCCACCCATATATAATCACCTACTTTATCTTTTTTACTTCAATAAAATCCATTCTTTCATCGAAACCTTTCTCAAAAATAAATTTGTCTATTTCTTTTAAAGTTCTAAATTTATCCCACAAAACTCCATTTACATATAAAGCATATTGCATTTTAATCACCTACCTTATTTCCATAGTCTTATAGCAACTTTAACTCCTGATTGTTCTTTAACTCTTGGCTTTCTTCCTGGTCTTTTTCCTGTATCAGCTATTTTGTGGTTTGCAGGACAAGCCCAGAAATACACTGTTTTTCTTTTTACATTAAAATGTTTCATGCATTCTTCAATAGTCCCTACAAATATTTGATTATCTCCTTTATAAATAGCATATTCTTTTCTCATTTAATCACCTACTTACAAAATAATCTATTTAAAATTTGTGATGCTTGCATTTTACTTAAGTTCTCTGTATCAAAATCTTTCAGAAACTTTTTAATTTGTGCAATTTGTTTCTCACTTGCTGGATATTTGCCCCATTTTTTCATTGAATCAATGTTCCAAATATATTCATAATCAGGATAATTTTCTTTTAAATACACATAAACTTCATCAAATGCTTTTTGCATACTCATTTTTTTATCGCCTAATGTTGTTTTTCCAAGTTCATCTTGTGCTGGAATCCTTATTTTTCTTCTTGGAATAGTTACCACCATATCTCCATTAGGCATTTTGAAATAATTAACTCCATGTGTGTTATATTCTTGTTCTTTAGCCCATAAATTTACTATTTC
This sequence comes from uncultured Clostridium sp., assembly GCA_964618105.1. Taxonomy (GTDB): domain Bacteria; phylum Bacillota; class Clostridia; order TANB77; family CAG-508; genus CAG-273. Next base: position 6,693 of record CAZUAJ010000007.1, read on the forward strand.
AACATTTCTTATCCAACTTGATGGACAATCTGCTTTTTTAGTAATTAAATCAGGTAATTCAAATAAATCTCCTATTATTTCATCTTGTTTACTTGCAGGAACATTATTTAAATCAATTCCAAGTAAAGATGGTGCTGTGCATAAATTTGCTCTTCCTGTTGTTCCAACTAAATCTATCAATGTCAATTTTTCTTTCCCTGGATAAAGTCTTAATCCTCTTCCTACCATTTGAGTATATAAACTGCTGTTGCTTGTTGGTCTTGCAATCATAACTGTTTCAACAAGTGGCATATCTGTTCCTTCTGTAAATATCATACAATTAATAAGTACAGGTATTTCTCTATTAGTAAACTTTTGTATTAACTCTTCCCTATTTTTTGTTTTTGCCGTTACTGCCACTGCTCCTGGTATTTTCTCTGCAATAGCTTCAGCATGTTTTACACTACAAGCAAATATAAGTGTTTGCCCTTTTGCATATTTATAATATGCTTCTGCAATTGCTTCATTTAATACATCTTGGTTCATTGCTTCTTCAAGTTCTCCTGGAGCAAAGTCACCCATTCTTCTTGCTACTTTTGAAATGTCATATCCTATGTTTGTTCTCATACAATAAATATCTGTTAAGTAATTATTTTGTATTGCCCACTTTATATCCCTTTCAAAAATAATATCTTGAAATACATCATCTAATCTTACATTGTCTCCCCTGTTAGGTGTTGCTGTAAAACCTAGATGTAATCTTGGCTTAAAATATTCATATATTTTTCTGTATGAACTAGCTGCAGCATGATGTGCTTCGTCTGTTATTATCATATCGAAATCATCAGGCTTGAATTTTTCTAATCTATGTATTATACTTTGTACGGATGCTATTACGACTGGTTCTCCATTGGATTTGTGATTCGCCATTTCAATTCCAACAGGACAGTCATAGTATTTGATTGGTTGTGTAACTAGTTCTTCTCTGTGTGCTAGGACTAGTACACGACCTTTTCTTTTTATATTTGTAAAAGTTGCTGTTTTTCCACATCCTGTTGCCATTTGTATTAAATATGAGCCTGGTTGCAAATTATCTATTATTTCTATACATTCTTTTTGATAATCTCTTAATTGTAATTTCAATTTTTATTCCTTCCTTTCAAATTTTTTGAAATTACACCACTTATATTTTTGAGAAGGTTGAAAATTCTCATAGACTAACTCGTCATTTATATCGCAAATCATATCTCCATTTTCTATGTATATACAATTTATACATTGTTCACATGATTTTATTTGTTTTTCCATTTATACGGTCTCCTATTCTTATTTTGTTCACTTATTGTTGCCCATCTGCAATTACTAGGCTCATAATTTCCATTTGTGTTAATTCTATCTATTGTTAATTTATCGTTATAACCATTTTTCATTGCCCATTCATAAAATTTTGAAAAATCATTTTTCCAGTCATTGCAAATTCTTATTCCTCTTGCACCATAATATTTGTAATTTCTACTGCTTTCTCTATAACATCTTTCTTTCATTTGATGCCAAATAGTATATAATCTCGTATGCGTTTTATCGTGTGTAGTTATTTTTTCTATTCTAAAACAACCACAAGATTTTGTATGTCCACTTCTTAAATTTGAACCTTTAACAACAACGATATTTCCGCAATCGCATTTACATAGCCAAGCTGGTCTATTTTCTTTGTTTTCTGCTCTTTCTATAACAAATAATTTACCGTATTTTTGACCTGTTAAATCTATAAATTTTCCCATTATACATACCCCATTTCTTTAAACATTTTCATTCTTTGTTCATCTTGTATAATGATTTCTAATGTACTTTCATCTACATCAATATCCCATTCTGCTTTAATTCTCATTTTTAAATTAAATAATAATTTTTCCATAATAAAATACCTACCTTTCAAATTTTCTTTTAGACTACTTGAAAAATAGGTATTCTATATGTTATAATGAATATAGAATTACTTTTCAAGTAGTTCGAACTTGATACAGTGTTTCAGTTTACCAGACAGGACACTGTATCTCTTTTTTTATTTATTTAAGTATTCAGAACATATCATTCTTACTAATGCTGCTAAAGATATACTTTTCTTTTTTGCCTCTTCTTGTAATTTTTCATACAATTCAGATGGCATTGTCATATTTAAAACTTTATCATTCATACTATCTCCTCCCTTGCTTATCTTACTATTATTTTACTACAACTTTAATAGTATGTCAATAGTATTTTTATAAAATTTTAAATTTCTGATAAACTATATATTTTATTAGGTTTTCAATGTACTTTTAGAACTCTCCTCGAAATACTGTTGATATAATTTCCATGCAAATATTTATTGTTTCGCATAATCTTTCTTCAGTAATCGGTTTAGCTTCTTCAGCTTCGCCATTTAACATTTTTCTTAATTTTGTTCTTTGCATTTCAGTATTTTTTATATGATCTATATGTTCTTGAAACATTGATGTTTGAAATTCATATTCCTTTCCTCTTTTTTCGTATTCTGCTAATATTAGTTGTTTTGTTTTTGTAGCATTTGCAGTTGTTATTTGCTTATTATGAAATAAAACTAATAGCTGTTTTAATGCTAAAAAACAATGTATTTCTAATAAATTATAATCTGTAGGAGGTGTTTCAAGTTTTATAGAATTATTTATAATTTGTTCTTTACTTTTCATTTAAGACTTACCTCCAGTCTTCCTTATTTTTTACTTAATTTATTACCTCAAATATGCTATTTATATATAGGTCTTACATTCTAACCTTTTTTCCGAGAATATATTTAATATATTTATAAAAGTTTAAATTTTAATATGTCAACAAAAAATCCCCATATAATAAATAATATTAAGTTAGATGTAAGACTTTTAAGTTTTTATTATATACAAATGGCTTTGTTTTAGCACTTTATTGTTGTCTAACCTTTTTATTTTATTTGTAAGTTATTGTTAGACTTAAAATGGTAAATCTTCCATTTCTTCTTGCTTATAATTACTTTCATATGCTAAATCTGATTTTTCAGGTTCTAATCTGAATTTTATATAATTGGTCTTTATTCCAAATGCTTTAGTATTATGTGAAAATTTACCTTGGCTGTTCCTTATTATTTGATTTCTATCTGCAAAAGTTCTAATTACAGCAGTAAAATCAAATCCTGCCTTATTTAATGCTTCTGTATAAACACTTCTATTTACAAGACATATATCTTCATTTTCAATGTACTTGCCCCAAATTTCCCCATTGTCATTTTCTTTAAATCTATTTATATTTTGAGAAATCCAATTTGTTGTCCATTCGTATGCTCTTGTAGAAACATCAACCTCTTTTGTACCTGTAAGCCATTTACTTACATCATCTATTGTCAACTTTTCATCTTTAAATATTAGATCTGTTGATATTTCGTCAGCTAATAATATTGTAGCCATTGCCATTGCTTGCTTGTCCGTTGTATCAGTTTTATCTAATATACTTTTGAAAATTTCTCTATATCGTTTCTGTAATTCCTCTTGTTTAGGAATATTACTTATAAATTCTTTTCCTGCATATCCATAATTTTTTCTTACAAAATTACTAACATAATTACCATCTTGAATAACTTTTTCAGTAGCTTCAACTTCTATTACTCTATTTTTTACTCCACCACCTGAAGTTGCTTTTGTTATTGGTTCTTCTCCTGTGAATAGAAAACAGCAATTCCATTCTTTTAGTATTTCAATTCCTCCGTATGCCTTACCTCTACCTCTGTCAACACCTTCAGTTAAATACATAACTAAATTATCAAATGAATCCCATCTACTTTTTATGGTTTGTAATTCATCTCCTGCAAATGGAATATCGTGTACAAATGCTGCATATCTTGCAAGTGCCACCTGTGTTGCATTTAATGTTCTTACCAATTTACCTACATCAGGATTTCCCCATACTGACATTGCAAGCATTAACCCTACTGTTTTTCCTGCTCCTGTTCCTCCCCATATATGTACAACAAATGGCAATACTCCCAATATACTATTAAGTGTGCTAGCAAATGAGGATGCTATTAGTAAATGTGCAATTTTGCTTTCTTTTCTTACATTTCTGCATAATTCTTTCCACTCCTCATAATCTCCATTCTCTTTAAAACTTGCATATACATCCTTGAAGGCTACATCGCCATCATATTTTAAATCTGATACATAAGGTGCAAATTCTTCATTAATCCAACCTAATCGGTCTGTACTCCTACAAACTGGAATTTCTTTTGCATTTAAAGAGACTACATCAGCTATATATGACACCAGGTCTTTTGCATTTTCTGAATTTACTTCTATTCCTCGATCAGACAATTGGATTATATTTGATTTGTTTGCTACCACACTTCTTTCAATTGTTATGTATTGCCACTTATTATCTTTGAAAAAAGCTAATTTTATTTTTTCGGTTTCTGAATCAACATTTATTAATCTTTCAACAGGTAATATCGGATGAGTACAAGCTACTATTGTTTGAGGTATCATTCCTGCACCTAATGTGTTTTTTACAACTCCTGTATCTTGACACTCCCATTTTCCACATTTTAAATTTTCAATTGGTGGTTGTGTAAATTGAATTGTATTACTTCCTTGTTGTTTATATTTTTGTGCAAATTCTGTTTGATATGCTTTAAGTAATTTGTCAAAACTTCTTATATTTCCTAATTCTCTTGCTTTTTCTTGTAACCTTACTATCAATGTTGTTCTTGCTATTTGATTATCTATTGAAAATATATGTTCAAATATTTCTTTGTCTAATATGTTTTCTTTTGTTAATTCCTCAATTTCTCCAAAAGGTGTAAATCCTTCATTCATTAATTGTTCTGAAAGTTCTAACTCTTGATTCAATTCTTCTCACCACCTTTTTTTCGTATTTCCAAAACCATATTTTATCTTCATTATTTCCGTATATAAAAATTTCATCTATCAAATATTCTATATAATCTAATTGATGACAAGCTTCTATATATAATTCATTTTCCATATCTTGTAGTTCTTTCCAATCTCTTAATAAATGAAGATAATCACATAATAATTGAAATGTTTTATTTTCCCATTGTTTAAACATTTCTTCGGTTTTTCTTCTTTCTTTATACTTATTTATTTCTAAATGTGTTTCCTTTTGATTTGGATCAAGTCCCAAACCTAAAGTCCTATTTATACTTTTTGCTGCATCTAAAGCATTTATATTTAATAATTCTGATACAAGAGAAATTGCATCTCCACCTTTTCCACATCCAAAACATTTCCATATTTGTTTAGATGGAGATATTGAAAGGCTTGCTGTTTTTTCTTTATGGAATGGGCATACACATTTATATGCCCTATTTAATTTCAATCCATAATATTCAGCTACTTTTACTATGTCTACTCTTTCTTTAACTTCTCTTATCAAGCTCATAATTTACCTCCTAAAATGGTAAATCGTCATCAGATGAAGTTGTTGCAAAATCGTCAAATGCTTCACCTTTTTGTGCTAATTTCTTTGGTGCTGGAATTTTAGCTTCTTCAGCTTTATCATAAGATACTGCGAAGAATGGTTTTACACTTGTATGTACTTGTCCATCTTGACCTTCAAATTCCTCTTCTCTAAATACTAAACCTACTTTTTTATTTACTAATTCTTGTTCATTAAAGTTAAATTTAAATCCATTGTTTGATGCTTCTACTGAAGTTATTAAACCTTTGAATTTTGGATTTGTAGTTCCTGGATTATATCCTTCTGTAAATACTGTCCAAATACCTCCCCATTTTCTTTCTTCAGGTGATCTAGTATCATTATCAAATTTCTTTTGATAAAATCCTTTGTGTTCTCCTTCAGCAATATCAAATCCTATTTTTAAATATTGTTTTCCTGCTTGTGTTTTTTCACAAACTACTTTTTTAATTAAGCATTTATATCCTCCTGCAGGTAATGTTTCAAATTCTCCAAAGGCTTGTGCCTCATCATATCCTTGTGGTTTTTCCATAATTAATTTTCCTCACTTTCTAATTTAATACATTTGTTTTCAAACTTTTTATATGCATCAAAATATAATTCTTTTTTATCTCCGTTGTATGTTAATTCATAATACATTCCGTCTAATAATGATGTACTTAATAATGCTTTATGGTTTTGCAACGTTTTACAATACCATACAGCAAACACTTCAAATTCAGGAATATTATCGCTTTTATCCAAATGTTCCTTTGCATATTTCTTTACTTCTTCTTTACATTTTTCTATAAATTCTTTACTTCCCATTGTTAATTTTCCTCACTTTCATTTATTACTTTAATATCTATGTTTGTTTCAACAATTGCTTTTATAGGTTCATCAGCCTGCTGTCTATATTGTTCATATTGCATTTCATGTCTAACTAATTCTTCATATCTATCTTGGTCTATTTCTACAGTAGGCTTTTGAAATAATGTATTTCTAGTTCCCATTATTTATCCTCCCCTAATACTTTATTTTTTAAATCATCAAATATTTTGCCCATTTCTTCAGGTGTTATCTTTTTTACTTGTATTTCTACATCTGCATTTTCTTCATTTTTATTTTCTTCTGCAGCACATAGTTTTGATTTTTGCATTTCATCATATTTATTAGCTTTGATTACTAATTCTTTGTATTCTTCACTAGTTATCATTGTTACCATTATTTCTCACCCCTCTTTCTTTTTTGAAACCATTTCCAAAATCCTTTAAATTCTGATCTATATCTTTTTGCTACACCTTTGTTATGCTCTTTCCATTGTTTTTTTAATTGATTTCTTTCAATTTTTCTTTGTAGACTCATTTGGCTTTTCCTCCTTTTTGTTAAGTTCATAATATTCTCTTATTTTTGTATCCACCATTTTTAAATCATTGTCTATTTTTAAATCAAACATTTCCATAGGACTTTTGCAAGTATTAGTACCATCAGAGTTTGTTATAAAATAATATCCATCACTTTCGGCAGTACAAAGTAATACTATTGAAAATAAGCCTTCTACAGTTAGTTGATTATCGAGCATTTGCCCTAATGTTTTTGCCTTTATTTTTCCTGCATTTGTCATTTCAGTATGGTGTAAAAAGTATGTTATTGTGTCAGCTGGTGTATTTTTAATTACAAATTGTATAAGGTTTTTAAAGTTAGAAGCTAAATCAATATTTTTTCCCCATCCTGCTTCTTTTGCTCTATCAAATGATTCAAAAGCCATTAAATATTGCGAATCATCTATTACATAAGTTTTAAAATTTCCTTTTGCCATATTTTGTTTAATTTGATTATATGTAACATTGTCAGCCACATTTAGTTTTGCTCTAAACGGTAATGGTTTCCCTGCGACATTATAAACAACTAATTCATCCTTATCGAAATTTCTTAATGAGCAACTTTTTCCACTACCTGATTCTCCTAAAATTAATACTGGTATTCCCATATTAAACTGCCTCCTTCTTAATATTTAATTGTTGTGAAATTTGATCTAGTTTTTCAGGATTATTTCTGTTTTCCCAAATTATCTTGCATATTCCAATTACTTTTCTGTTAAATAAATCAATTTTAGACATTGCTTCTAATTCAAATTTTGTAAAAGTTTTATTAGTTAGAGGTTTTCCTAATATGTAATTCATTGAATCAATTTCTTCTTCTTTGTATAACCTCATATAATCTTTAACTCGTTTCTTATCTTTCATTGCATTTTCAATATATTCATCACTAACCTCGATTTTATTTTTTATATATATTTTTTGAATTTTGTTTTTTATTTCAGATTCCATTATTTAATCCTCAAACTTTCCCCTCTTGGCTCTAGGTGAGCAAAAGGTAATTCTTTTCCTTCATCTAATGCTTGTCTAATTTTATCTGTGTCATTTTCTATAATTGTTTTTGTGTATTCTTCAGGTACTTCTCCATCAATAGTAAGTGCTTGTTTTCCACCATTTTTTACAATATTAAAGCTAAATAAATCTGTAGCAAATTTTGTTTTTCCTGTTGTTTTCATTGAATTAAATAAGTTACTTTTTAAAACTTTTACTCTATTTTCAAATACTTTTGCACTTTCTGTTAACCTTTTAGCTTCTTCTTTTCTAGCATTTTGTTTAGCTTCCAATTCTTTTATTATTTTTGCATAGTTGTCTGCTTTATCTTCTATTTCTCCGTCTATTCCTTCTAATGTATCAAAAAGCATTTGCTCATCTACATCTTCGTCATATAGCATATTTAATACTGTTTCATAATTACTTGTTAATTGATATAAATTACTCATTTTCATTTTCCTCCTGATCAAATAAATTATTTTTTAAAGTGTGAAATAAAATCATCCCTGAAAGGAACATTGTAAATTTTACATCTAAATCTTTCATTTTTTCTTTCATTTCCTCATCTTTTTCTTTTCTTTCATCCATTGGATCTGCTAATGTTGCTACTGTTGCCTTTTTATAAATTTCTTTTATTTCATCGTATGTATAAGTCTTTCCTTTTTTTATTTTAAAATTTTTCATTTTTTCTTGTCCTTTCTAACTTTCTATGATAAAATGTTCATAGAAGTATTTATATAAATATTTTTATGAATCATCTATTTTTCGATTTGGTTGTCGGTAGATGGTTCGTTTTTTATATTATCTTCACAGATAAATAAAATTTGTTGTAGTATTTCTCTTAATTCAGCTTCATTATGATATTGATCTATATCTGAAATAAGACTTTTAATTTCTTGATATCCACTCATATTACTCCTCCTTTCAATTGTCTTAATTTATATTTCATTGTTGCCAATGTTATAATGTGCCAAATATAGCATTTATCTAGTTTGTCCATTCTATTTAACCTCCTCATATATAATGATTGTTAATTCTTGTCCTTCATATATTGCTGCTGATTCCATATTGTTTAATTTTTTTATTTCATATATGTATTCTCTAATATCTTGATTTGTTTTTTTATATTCTTCTGCAATACTCCATAAAGTTTCATCTTCAGATATATAAATAGTTTTATATTTTTCTGCATATTCAGTTTTATTTATTATTGTGTTTACTAATATAATTATTGAAACTAAAATTATAATTAGTGTTAATGTTGATTTTATAAATTTTCTTTTATTAACTATTTTCATTTGTTTAATCCCCTTTCACTCTTTTTTTGTTATACCATTCCCTTATTGCACTTCCTAAAGCAACTTTTTCTTTTCCAAAATTCTCACTTGGAAAGTCTTGTGAATTATAAATACTCAATGCTGTTGGTACACTGCAATTTCTTAATTTAGCAAAATCTGTTGGGGTATAAAATACATTGTCTTGCAATTCCATTTATTTTCCTCCTTTTTTTGTGTGTCGTGTCGCATTTTTTTATTCCTTTTCATTTTTTTCTTTTCTCCTTTTATGAATTTAATTCATATTTTTTAGTAAAAAAATATGATATTGACTCTTCTATTGCTATACCTAATAAATTACAAATCTCTATTATTTCTGTTTGAGTAAATGGTGACTTACAATTTATCTTATTTGAGAAACTGCCTGCACTCATTTCTACTCCCTTCTTCTGTAATTCTTTTACAAAATTTGATTCACTTCCAAAATATGTCCTAATTCTTCCTCTTAAAAGAGAATAATCTAATGAATTTAACATTGTACCACTTCCTTTCGTTTTTCGTTTTATGAACTTAATTCATATTCGTCATTATAATATATCACCTTGAAAACATTGTCAATACTTTTTATGAATTTTTTTCATTTTTTTGTATTATTTTTCAAAACTATTGATTTTATTTCATTTTTTTGATATGATACTTTATGCAAGGAGGGATATTATGAACAATGAAAGAACAGATAGTTTTGCTAATCGATTAGCAATTGCTATGCAATTAAATAATATAAATCAAATTGAATTGTCTGAAAAAACAAAAGCATTTTCAAAAACAATATCACAATCACTTATAAATAAATATTTAAAAGGAAAAGCTCTTGCTAGGCAAGACAATATATATATATTATGTAAGATTCTAAATGTAGACGAAGCTTGGATTATGGGTTTTGATGTTCCTATGGACAGAACACCTGACGAATTACGAACTAATAATGACATTTTTCAATATACAGCTATTGATTCCGCTATGTTTCCTTTGCTTGATATCGGAGATATTGCATTTATTCAAAAGACATCTACTTATATATCTGGTCAAACTATTTTATTTAGATTAGATAATAAAGAGTATATTAGAAAAATTATAGATGATAACGGTGTTATTGAATTTCAGGCTATGAATGCTTATTATCCTGTTTTAAAATTAACAAATGAGGAATTAAAAGAAAAAAAATTCAAAGTTATTGGAAAAGTAGTAAAAGTAGAAAATAAAAGTGCTTTTAAATAGAAAGGAGTTTTTTTATGTGGAATCAAATTAAAGAATATTCTTTAAAAGCATTTAAAGATATAAAGTCTACGCCCAAAAATATCATAAAAAAATGGTGGTTTTGGATTATAGTAATATCAATAGTATATGGTATATCAACAGATTTAACTAATAATAATGAAGTTATTACTAACAATTCTAATACATTAAATACAGTATCTACTGAAGAAAAACAGGAAACTGAAGAAGAACGATTGGCTAGAGAAGAACAAGAAAAAAAAGAATCTGAAGAAAAAGCTTTAGAGGAAGCAAAAAAAGAAAGACAAAAACGAATAGATAACAATTCAGCTGAAGCATATGCATATACAGAACAACTTGTAAAAAACAATTTAAAAGCACCTTCTACTGCAAAATTTTCCAATCAAAAATTTGGTTATAATGAAGAATATAGTAGATATATAGTAAGTGGCTCTGTGGATTCTCAAAATAGTTTCGGAGCAATGTTAAGAGCTGATTTTTATGCAGAATATGATCAAGATTTAGCAATGATATATTTTGTTTTTGATAATCAAATATTATTAGATAAAAGATAAAAAAGGATAATGTGTTTCAAGTTTGCGACACGACACACATTATCCAGGAGTAAACACTTAAAAAGTGATTACTTTTGTATTATATACAAAAGCCTTCATTTTTTCAAGTGTTATTTAAAGAAAAATGGAGGTTTTTTAACATGGGGACTACCAAAAAAAGAGGAAATGGTGAAGGCACTATATTTAAAAGAGAAATAAACGGAAAAACTATGTGGGTTACAGAATACACAATAGCAATGTATGATGTAAAAACTGGCAAAAGAAAAAGAAAAACAATATATGGAAAAACAAGACAAGAAGTAAAAAACAAATTAGAAAAAATAATAACAGAACTAAATACCAATACTTATGTTGATAAGTCAAAAATTACTTTTTATACTCTTGCAAAAGAGTTTATTGATAATGGTTATAAAATGAACAAATTAAAAGAATCATCATATTCTCGAAAACTGCATACATTAAAAAATATATCCTCTCATTATATGGCAAATATGGAATTGCAAAAAATCACTGAAAATGATTTAAAAGATTTTTTTGTATATATTACGAAATATTCAGATTCTGTAATTGCAAAAATATATGGAATTGTAAATAATACATTTAAGATAGCTGTAAGACGTAATATATTGCGTTATAATTTTTTAGACGATCAATTAGAATTTGAAATACCTTTGTCAAAAAAATTCAAAAATAAATCTAAAGCTGTTTCAGCATTCACAATTGAAGAACAAAAACAGCTTATTGAAAAATTACAAAAAGCAAAGAAATTTAGATATAAATATCAAATCTATTTAAGTTTATATACTGGTATGAGAATGGGAGAAATAAATGCATTAGATGTAAATGATATTGATTTTGAAAATAAAGTAATTCATGTTAGAAGAACCATAACACGCACATTTGATGATAGAGCTACAATAGGTTTATACACAAAAACAGTAAATGGAATTAGAGATTTAATAATAGATCCTTTAGTTGAAAAATTGCTCAAAGAATATCTATCATCAGAATATTATACAGAAAATGATTACAATCTTCTTTTTTGCAACTCATATAAACAATGTATTAGTACGGATACAGTTAATATGATGTTTAAATTTTTTTGCAAAGAAAATAATATAGGTAAAGGTTATGATGTTCATCAACATATGTTGCGTCATACATTTGCAACTAGATGTATTGAAGCAGGAATGCCAGCTGCAGTTTTAGCTAAAATTATGGGACATGCAAATGTTGCAACTACTTTAAATGTATATTGTGAAGTATTTGATAAATTTAAAAAAGAACATATTGATATGTCCTTTGAGTACCTTCAAAAACAAGGTCTTACAATTGATTTTAAATAATATTTTATACAGCCACCATTACAGCCTTGCATAACAATTTTAAAATATTTCATATTTATTTTAAAATATATTGAAAATGTAAAATGTTTTAATATATAGGGTTTGACACACTTTGAAATAAATTCAAAATATGTTCAAATCCTTATTTTTTGTCTGTTTTTGCCACCCGGTTGAAATCTTTTCCGTCATATTCAATTGTTAGTTTAATGTTTCTCATTTTGTTCCTGTTTATTTTCCTTTTTTATTTTTAATTGTTTTATTTTAGTTTTTCTTTCTCCCGCAAATCTTTTATTTATTACATGTTTTATCAAAATATTTCTTAATGCTTCTTCTTTCACATCTGCAATTAATTTTCCATCTATTGCAACAGAAATTTTGCCAGTTTCTTCTGATATAATAATTGCAATAGCATCAGATTCTTTTGATATTCCTAGCCCTGCTCGATGTCTTGTGCCCAATTCCTTTGCTATTTCTTTATCATCTGCCAATGGCAATATACATGCTGCTGCTGCAATTTTATTATTTGACACAACAATAGCTCCATCATGTAATGGTGTATTAGGAGTAAATAAATTTACTATTAATTGTGGTGAAACTTCTGAATCCATTTTCACTCCACTTTCTATTATATCATTTATATTTATATCTCTTTGTATTACTATTAGTCCACCAGTTTTAGTTTTAGATAGTTCTGATGATGCAATAACAATTTTATATACATCTTCTTTTGTTTTTGTTTCCAAATCCTTGTATATTCCAAAATATTTAGTTATTTTGTTAGTACCTAATTGTTCTAACATTCTCCTTAGTTCTGGTGCAAATATTACAATTATTGCAATAACACCATAGGGTAAGAAAAATGTTAGTAAATAATTCAATATTTTAAGTTGCAAAATTTCGCTAATTATTGTAATTATTAAATAAAATAATATTCCTTTTAATAATTGCCATACTCTTGATTTTTTAGCATAAATAATAAATTTATATACAATATATGCAACTATAGCTAAATCTAAAATCAAAGTTAATAGTTTAAATGGATTTTGCGAAAGCTCTGTCATATAACTCGCAAAAGACTTCCAAACTCCATCAAAACTTAGTTTTAAATTTTCAAACATATTTTACCTCTTTTGTTACAAATTAATTAAACATTATGTAATAAATTAAAGATGCTGCAACAGATAATACCATCATTAATGCTAATATTATAAGCATAACTTTTGTTGCAATTTTACCTATATCTCTTTTATTTTTCTTATTTTTTGCCATTTTACATTTCCTCCTTAATCAACTACCTAGATTTATTTATAACATAAAAAAACAATAATTTCAATAGTTACTTTGTACCATTTTTTATTAAAAAATGAGAAAAGTTTATTCTTTTCTCATTCTTTAATACGAATATCCATATTGTTGCATTATATAATTTGAATACCATGAATTCATATCAAATTCTTGTACAGTTTTTGGTATTTTATAATCAACTCCATAAGTTTCTACTGTTATATTTTTTATTTTAGGTTCTTTTTTAGGCTTATCTGATGAAATATTATTTCCATCTTTATCTTTTGGAGCTTCTTCATTCTCTTTTAATTCAGATTCTCTATAATAAACTTCAACATTTGCTATTTTTTCTACAATATCCATTCCTTCTTTAACCTCTCCAAAAGCAGCATAATATCCATCTAAAGAAGTTGCTTCTTCTGTCATTATAAAGAATTGTGAACCTGCTGAATTGTAACCATAAGTAGTTAATTCTGGATTCAAACTACTATAGCTACTATAATCCTTCCTTGCCATTGAAATAACACCTTTTTTATGTTTTAAGGTATTATTATAACCATTAGCAAGAAACTCACCTTCAATATTATATGTTTCATCATTTTGTACATTATCTTTAATATCACTCAAACTTGGTGAACCAGCACCTGTTCCTGCTTTATCTCCACCTTGAATCATAAATTCCGGAATTGTTCTATGAAATGTTAACCCATTGTAAAATCCGCGGTTTGCAAGTCTAATAAAATTAGCCACTGTATTAGGCGCTTGATTTGGATAAAGCTCCACCTTAATTACTCCATAATCTTCAACTTCTATTGTTGCCACTGGATTTGAAATATTTACAGTTATTTTTTTATAAAAGCCATATCCAACAAAACCTATTCCCGCAACAACCAATATAATCGCTATAATTAATAATACTATTTTTAATTTTTTCATATAAAATCTTATTCCTTTCCTTTTAAACATTACTATTGAATTATATTATTACAAAATTAAATTGTCAAACACAAATTGTTCTTGCATACGCTTTAACGAACTTTTTATTGTTCTAGCTCTAATTTCTCCAATTCCATCAACATCATCAAGTTTTTGTAAATCTGCATCTAATATATGTTGGAATGACTTGAATGATTTCACCAAATTTTCCACTATATTACTTGGCATTCTAGGTATTTTGTTAAGCACTCTGTAGCCTCTAGTATAAACTGCAACTTCATCATAAGAATCAAAATCTTCATAGCCCAACAATTTTGCCATTTTCTCCTGTAACATTAAATCATCATAATTTAATTTCTTTATTTCATCCAGCACTTTTTCCGCCGTTCTCTTTTTACCTGGCGCTACATAATCCTTAACAATGAGCAATTCTTCTGTTTCCAAATCTCCTATTAATTCTTCAAGTTGCATCTCTAACAGTCTTCCTTCTTCTCCTAATTCATAAATAGATTTTTGAACTTCCTCTACAATCTTCATAACCATTTCGGCTCTTTGAATTGCCGTTATTACATTTTCTAAAGTTACAATATCATTGAATTCATATTCATTTAGCAACCCTAATTTATTATCAAATACTTTTTTGTACTTTTCTACTGTTTGCAAAGCTTGATTTGCTTTTGAAATTACCTTTGCTGTATCTTCCAAAACATATCTATAATTACCTTTAAACACAGTAATTATGCTTCTCCTTTGAGATATACTAATTACCAATGCCCCCGTCTGTTTAGCAGTACGCTCTGCAGTACGGTGCCTTGTTCCTGTTTCAGTTGTCACAATACTAGGTGAAGGAATTATTTGAGTATTTGCATAAAGTATCTTCTTCAAATCACTACTAAGAACAATAGCCCCATCCATTTTAGCCAGTTCATACAATCTTGAAGATGTGTACTCAACATCCAACTGAAAACCACCATCAACTAAATCTAATACTTCTTTCGTATCTCCAATTACAATCAGAGCACCAGTTTTTGCCTTTAAAATATTTTCCAGTCCATCACGAATTGGTGTACCCGGCGCAATCATTTTTAATACTTCTGTAATAATCGCTTCTTCTTTCTTTAAAGCCACTCTTCGTTTCCTCCTTGTCAGTTTTAGGGACGTTCCTTCGACTGACATTTTTGTCAGT
>CAZUAJ010000007.1:22473-41460 GCA_964618105.1 uncultured Clostridium sp.
TCGTTTCCTCCTTGTCAGTTTTAGGGACGTTCCTTCGACTGACATTTTTGTCAGTCGCGGGGACACACCTTTGTTTTTTTATTTAATTTTTTTACTTAAGTCCTACTGCCTTCATTGCTTCGTTTACATTTCTAACACCTATTATATCCAACTTATGATGTTCTTTCAATAGTTTTTTATTATTTTCTGGAATAATACAAGTTTTAAATCCTAATCTCTCAGCTTCTTTTAGTCTTTTATCTATTAAATTAACAGCTCTTACTTCTCCTGTTAACCCAACTTCGCCAATTATAACTGTTCTTTTGTCAATACTAATATTTTTAAAACTAGAAGCACATACTAAAACTGAACCCAAATCCACTGCTGGTTCGTTAATTCTAATTCCACTTACCACATTTAAATATATATCTTGCGAGCTTAATGCAAGACCTGCTCTTTTTTCAAGAACAGCAACTAATAATGTTAATCTGTTATAATCAAATCCGTTTGCTGCTCTACGTGGAAGCCCAAATACAGTTGGTGTTGTTAATGCTTGTAGTTCTATTAAAAGAGGTCTTGTTCCTTCCATACTTGCTACAATTACTGAGCCTGATGGGTTGTCTTCTCTTTCTGATATTAACACTGATGATGGGTTTGTAATTTCTACCATTCCTTCACTTTGCATTTCAAACATTCCAACCTCGTTTGTTGAACCAAAACGATTTTTTACTCCTCGCAAAATTCTATATGAAAAGTATCGTTCTCCTTCTAAATATAATACTGTATCTACCATGTGTTCTAGCACTCTTGGACCTGCTATGTTTCCTTCTTTAGTAACATGTCCAATTATAATTGTGGTAATTTCATTACTTTTACATACACGCATTATTCTTGATGTTATTTCACGCACTTGGCTTACCGTTCCTGCTGCTGATGTTATTTCTTCTGAATACATTGTTTGTATTGAATCTATAATTACTAGTTTAGGTTTTATGTCAAATATAGAATTTTCTATAAGTTCAATGTCAGTTTCACCTAAAAATAAAATATCCTCATTATGAATTCCCAACCTGTCTGCTCTTAATTTTATTTGTTCTGCTGATTCTTCACCAGAAACATATAATACTTTGCCTTCTCCCTGAACTTTATCACATAATTGCAATATTAAAGTAGATTTTCCAATACCTGGTTCTCCACCCAATAGTACAAGTGACCCTTTTACTAAACCTCCACCTAGTACTCTATCTAATTCACCTATTCCTGTATGTGTACGAATAGCATCTTTGCCAATTACATCATTTAAAGCTTTTGGTGTAACTACTTTGTTTTTTCTGTCTGATAATGATGCTGATGAATCTTTTGCAATTTTTTCTTCATAAAAGCTGTTCCATTCATTACACCCGTGGGCACTTGCCCAGCCATTTTGTTGATTCATATCCGCAACTACTACACACAAATACTGTTTTTGTTTTTGCCATTTTGCTCTCCTTTGTCAGTTTTGGGGACGTTCCTTCAACTGACATTTTTGTCAGTTTTGGGGACGTTCCTTTGGCTGACACTTTTGTCAGTTGAAGGAACGTCCCTGAGCTGACACTTTTGTCAGTTGCGGAGACATACCTTTAGTTTTGCCGTTTTATATTACTTATTATTTATTGCTCTATAAATTGTTCTTTCATTTAATCCTAATATTCTTGCTAATTGTTTTCTTTCTATTTTTTCAATTGTGCTAATTTCTTTTATTATTTCATCTCTTTTTTTTCTGTTATAATTTTGTATTGTGACTAAGTTATTTATATTCAAATGTTCTTTTATTTTTTGTATAGCTACATCGTCAGTCATTTTTGCTTTGTTGTTTTCTTCCATTTCCACTGAATCCAAACAAATTTGAGCAGAAGAATTTCTATATTCATTATGAAATTCTTTAAATGTTGTTAAATTATTTTCAAATAATTGTATTACTGTTTTTTGGTCTATTATTTTTGATTGTTTAAAATATTGTAAATAACTGCTCCATTCATATTTTTCAAAAGAACATATCCCTGTCTTTTCAGGATTAAAGTGTATATAACGCAATGTTCTCAAAAAATACATTTCTGTTTCAATATTTTTACTTTTAAACCTGTTATAAAATACATGACCTATTCTATCATATTTTTTATTAAAATAAATTGCATAGCTTGTAGCTAATGATTGAATAATTTTTGATAAATTGTTTTGATTATCGTTTAGCAATACATGAATATGATTTTCCATTAGAACATAAGCATATAACTCATATTCGTATTTTTCTTTTGTTTTAATTATTGTTTTTAAAAATTTTTTACGATCTAAATCATCATAAAAAATATCTTGATGGTTTATACTCCTTAATATTACATGATGAGTATTAGTCCATCTAATTTGATTCATTCTTGGTATTCTTGGCACTATAATGACTTCCTTTCTTTTTAATATTTTTATAGTGCCCCCAATTTTAATTATTTCTATATTTAAACCTTCCTATTTTCCATTGTTACTTTTTTCTTGTTAACTATATCATCTTTTACATAATTTTACAATATCTATAATAAATTTTTCTATGATTTATATATTATTATCATTTTACGATATTGGCTGCCCATTATTACTAGCTTAAGCAAGGTGTGTCCCCAAAACTGACATTTTTGTCAGTTGAAGGAACGTCCCCAAAACTGACAAAACATTGCATGTGCCCATGCTAGACCGTTTACCCAAGCTGGTGTCATTGTTTGATTATTTACTTGTTCTGCAATAAAGCCGTGTTCGTTTGCTGAGTTTATTATGAATTTTAGACATTCATTTGCTTTTTGTTTTTCTCCTGATTTTTGATAATACATTGCCATCCACAGTGTTGCTATTGTCCATGGATTTTTGCCTTCGCAATAGTTGTCATTTTCATATCTTAAGTATCCACCTGTATATGTTCTTAATGTCATATTTATTTTTTCTATTGTATTTAATACTTTTTTCTCTTTTGGTGCAAATATTTCAAATGGTGTTACTAATCCAAGTAAGCTAATGTCTGCTTTTTGGTCTTTTAAGTTTCTTGTAAATGTTTTTGTTGTTTCATTATATAAGTTTTTTGAGATGTATTTTTTAATTTCTTGATTATATTGTTTAACAACTTTTTCTAATTTGTTCATTGCTTCTACTTTTAAACGGTTATTTTGCTCATACTCTGGTTTTAATGTTGTATGTATTTCAGCAATTGCATTAAATGCTGCATATATGCATGCTAAAGAATATAAATGTATTCCTTCACTTTCTTCCCATAAATCATAACTTTCTGGTAATTTATTTCTGTTTTCTGTATGATATGTTGCTTCTATTTCATTTTTCACCACATCTGTTTTGTCTTTTGTTCCCAAAATATTGTCCATATAAGTGCATAAAAATTTAACTGCTTTTTCACACATTTTATATGTGTCTTTTAAAAATTTTACATCTTTAGTTGCTAAATAATGTTGATATACTCCATATACCACACTTGCTGTTTCGTCTATTTGGTAACCCCAACATGGTGCTAAGTTTTTATCTGTATAGAATCTTTGCTCCCACATTCCATTTTTACTTTGTGTTTCTTTGCAAAATATTTTATAAAACTTTTCAGTTTCTTTTGTCATTTTTAAAATGTCTAATGCACGTGTAATAAATACTGCATCTCGTGGCCAACAATAACTATACCTACCACATTTTGTCATGTTTTCATCAACTTCAACTGCTGCTGATATTCCCCCTGTTTCTTGATTTATTAATAATGGAAATAGCAAAATACTTCTTTTATATATTTGATTAAACTTTTTATTTAATTCGTTTGTTTCTGGTTTTAATTCAACATTAATGTGTTCTTTAACATATTTTTTCCAATATTTTTCTACTACTTGTTGTTCTTTTTTTATGTCTAGTTTTTTTATTTCTAATAATTCTTTGTTTACAATTTCTTCTGATGTGTTTTGATTATTTTTAAAATATAAATATATTATCAATTCTTTTTTTTCATTTGGTCTTAATTTTCCAACATTATAGCTTATGCTTGAGTCACTAGACATACCAATATAGTCTTTTCCGCCAATTTTTCCACTCTCTATATTATTTTGTGTATTATTTATTTGATAACTTAAAAATGGTTCATTTGAAAACGTATACATTGTATAATCATGACAATATTGAATTAAAGTATTGTTCTTGGCTTCGCCACTTACCATATTATTATTGTCTGTTAATAACTTTGAGTGAACTAAAAAATTGACATTTAATTCAATGTTATTTTTATTTTCAAATTCATATTTTTTTACAAGAACACTATTTTTTAATAAAGCAAAATCTGTTTGTTTTATTTTTAAATTAAAATATGTATTTGTTATTTCAGTATGTAAAATATTTGTATCTTCTGTATAGTATTGATTATATTGATTGTTTACATCTTCATGCAAATATATTATACCTGAATTGTTTATTTTTACCCCTGTTTTAAATTCATCTATCCAACTTCTAAAGTCAGGAAATGGGTACATTACTCTTAGTAATTCCCCATTTTTTGTATAACTGGCAGTAATATTTTTACCGCCAATTATAGCATCATTATTATATTTTGTTCTCATTTGTTCTTCCTCTTTAATTTTTTTCTACAATTTTTACTATTTGTTCTTCTATTTCTCTTAGTCTTAATCTTAATCTATTTATTTCTGCATCATTATCTTTTTTAGGCAAGTAGTCTTCTTTAACTATTATTTCCATATCATTTAATTCATTTTTAAGTATTTTTATTTTGTCTAATACATCATTTTTCACGTTTTCTCTAAGTATTACAGGTGCTACTGTTTGTTCCATTGTTAAGTTTTCATCTAATGTATATGTTTGCCCATATTCTGGTATTGAAACAGTCAAACCAGTTTCATCTATTATTTTTGTTTTTAATATTTCTTGTCCTGCTGGTTCTCCATGAACTAAAAATATATGTTTTGGTTTTGTTATAAATGAGAATATAAAGTTCAAAAGCCATTCTTGATCTGCATGTCCTGAATATCCTTCAATATACTCAATTCTTGCATTTACCGCAATTTCTTCTCCAAATATTTTTACTCTTTTTTCACCGTCAACAATTCTTCTGCCTAAAGTTCCTGGTGCTTGATATCCAACAAATAATACTGTACTATTAGAATCCCATAAATGATGTTTCAAATGATGTTTAATTCTTCCAACTTCACACATACCGCTAGCAGATATAATTATTGCTGATTCATTTTTTTCATTTAATGCTTTAGATTCATCTGCTGTTCTAGTAAATTGTAAACCTGGAAATTCAAGCGGATTATCTCCACTTGCAATAATTTTTTGTGTTTCTTCATCAAATAAATTTGCATTTTCTCTAAACACTTCTGTTGCAGAAATTGCGAGTGGACTATCAACATAAACTGGTGCTTTCATTAATGTTGCATATTTTTTCTTAAATTCTTCGTTTTCTTTAACATCTTTCAAATTGTTTAATTCATATAAAATTTCTTGTGTTCTACCAACTGCAAACGAAGGTATTACTACAGTTCCGCCTTTATCTAAGGTTTCTGATACTATGTCTAAAAATAAATTTGCCTTTTCATCATTTCTAATATGCAATCTACTTCCATAAGTTGATTCCATTATTAAATAATCACAACTATCAATCATTGTTGGTGATGATAAAAGCGGAATATCGTTATTTCCCAAATCTCCTGTAAACACTGCCTTTGTTTCTTTTCCATTCTCTTTAACCCACACTTCTATAATAGCAGAGCCAAGCATGTGTCCCGCATCATTAAAACGAACAAAAATATTAGGGTCAATTTCTATAATTTCATCATAATTTACAGGTTTAAATATTTCCATTGTATCTATTGCATCTTGTGCTGTATATAGTGGTGGAAGAGCATTTTTGCCTTCTCTCATTCTCTTTCTGTTTCTCCACTCAATTTCTTGTTCCTGAATATGACCACTATCTGGAAGCATTATTGAACACAAATCCATAGTTGCTTTTGTTGTAATAATTGGGTTTCTATATCCTTCTGTATATAGTTTTGGTATCCTACCTGAGTGGTCAATATGTGCATGTGTAAGCAATACAAAGTCAATTTCATTTACATCAAAAGCAAATGGCTCATGATTTTGCATTTCATCTCTATCTCCGCCTTGATACATACCACAATCAACTAAAAACTTTTTTCCTGCTCCTTCTACTAAAAAGTTAGAACCTGTAACCATTTTAGTTGCACCTAAAAATGTTATTTTCATAAAATTCTCCTTTTCCTATATAAATAGTTTAGTTTTTTTATTTAATTTTATTGTTTTGTCACTTTGCAATTCCACAACACCTTCCAGTATATTTGTATCATAATATTCTATATATAGCCTTCCATCTTTTACTTGTGTTTTTATTACCATATTATTCAAATCTATCATTTTACTATCAAATATTTTTTTAACAATTTTATAATTAGCCTCTTCATCTTTTGTTACATCTTCTATTACATTCATGTTTCTTGCTTTATTATAAATAATTTTTATTACTTTTTCTAATTCATTTTTTAATAAACTTAATTCTTTAATACTGCTTTTTTCGTCAAACATTAAAAAGCTAAAATATCTTAATTCATATATATAATTAATAATTTTCTGTTTAGTACTTGCTTTTTCAACTTTTATTTTAAAACATTCCAAAAATAACTTACATAAACTCAAAAGCTCTTTTTCTGTTTTTTGTTTATCTGCATTAAAATTTATCATTTTTAGAAATTCATATTTTTTAGAAATTTTTTCTTTTCTTGACACATATTTTTTTGGATCTAATAATTCATTATATTTTTTTATTTGATTTACATGCTCCTGTCTTTCAGATTCCATTTTATTTATTAATTGCCTAACACTAAATATTTTTTCTTCATTTTGAAGCCTAGAATTTCTACTATTATATTCCTTCTTTAATAAGTCTTGATTATTTATTATCTTATCAATTTTTTCTATTTCTTTAGCTATCTTTTTCTTTTCATTTGTAATTTCTTCTAAGTAGCACACATTATTATTCAACTTTTCTAACTCAATTTCAGTTTCTTTTGTTTTTTGTTGCCAAAATTCAAGTTCTTTTTCATTATTTTTTATATTTTCTTCTATTGAAATTTCACAAAAAATTTTTATAATGTTCTCTGCTCTTTTTTCTCCAAAATTATCCTTTAAATTATCATAAGCAAGCATTAAATAGTCAGCTAAAGGACTTATATTGTTAGACCAATTCTGAATAAATTCATTTCCAAATAAATAAATTAAAATTTGATATACTAAATTTATTGAAATGTTTTTTATATCTTTAACAGATATATCCCATGACCATCCGTTAAAATCTCGAATTATCTCAGCCTGATTTATAATTGTTGCATTATTAAAAAAATTGTTAATCGAAGAACTAAGTGCAAGTTCTTCTTCAGTAAGAATTATTTCACTTTCTCCCATTTTTAATATATTTTCTAATAATGATAATTCATTTCCAATTGTAACTATTTTACCATTTTCCTTTTCAACCATAAATTCTTTATCAATATCATTTTTAGTTATAATCTCATCACATTTTTGCTCTATAATACTAATAACTTTCTCTAAAAAATCAGATTTATTTATGACTTCCACCTTTGTTTTTTCATAATCTTTATAAGCATTTTCAATTTTATAAAGCATGCTTAAAAGAAGATTTTTAGTATCAATAGAAAAATATTTTCTTTCTAAAACCTTCTCTAAGCTATTTGTATAATCTTTAATATGAATTTTACGTAATAGTTTATCTGCTTTTCCTTCCATTACATTCCTTCTTATTTTTATTCTTCTGTACTTTCTGTAGTTGTCATTTTTAGTTCTTGCCATCTTTCCTTAGACATAAGAACTTCTCGCGGTTTGCTACCTTGATATCCCGATATAACCCCTCTTTCTTCCATCTGGTCAATAATTCTTCCTGCTCTTGCATATCCTACTTTAAATCTTCTTTGTATAAATGATGTTGATGCTTGCCTTGTGTCCACAACTGTATCTATTGCTTCCATTAATAGTGGATCTGTTCCATCATCATCTGCTGCTTGTTCAGCTTCCAAATCTTTTTCTGTTTTATTTGCATTTTCTATTTGTTCTATTATATCCTCATTATACTTCACTTCGCCATTTGCTTTAATAAAGTCCACAATTCTTTCCACTTCTTTATCTGACACAAAAGCACCTTGAATTCTTGTAGGCTTTGTTGCTCCAGCCGGATAAAATAGCATATCTCCTTTGCCAAGCAATTTTTCAGCACCCACCATATCTAATATTGTTCTCGAATCTATTTGTGAAGATACAGCAAACGAAATTCTTGAAGGAATATTTGCCTTAATAATACCTGTAATAACATCAACAGAAGGTCTTTGTGTTGCTATTACTAAATGCATACCTGCTGCCCTAGCCTTTTGAGCCAAACGGCAAATTGAATCCTCAACATCTTTTGAAGCAACCATCATTAAATCCGCAAGCTCATCTATAATTATCACTATTTGTGGTAATACCCCAGAATCTTCTTGTCTTGCAGCTTCATTATAACCTTTAATATCTCTAACACCTTTTTTAGCAAAAATTTGATAACGATTTTCCATTTCTTGTACTGCCCACGCCAATGCCCCAGCTGCTTTCTTAGGGTCTGTTACAACCGGAATAAGCAAATGTGGTATTCCATTATACACAGAAAGTTCAACCACTTTTGGGTCAACCATTAAAAGCTTAACCTCACTTGGTTTTGATTTATATATTATACTTGAAATTAAAGTATTTATACATACACTTTTACCAGAACCTGTTGCACCCGCAATCAAAACGTGT
The DNA here is from genome assembly GCA_964618105.1 of uncultured Clostridium sp. Lineage (GTDB taxonomy): Bacteria > Bacillota > Clostridia > TANB77 > CAG-508 > CAG-273. Next base: position 31,330 of record CAZUAJ010000007.1, read on the forward strand.
GGCATTTTTGCTATATCAGTCACAACCGGTTCACCTGCAACATCTTTTCCTAAACCAAAAGCCAATTTTGATTTATGATCTTGAAAAGCTCCCGACTCTATTATTTCTCTAAAATGAACTATTTCATTTTCTTTATTTGGAATTTCTATTCCAACTGCTTGTTTTCCTGGAATTGGAGCTTCAATACGAATACTCTCAGCAGCTAAGTTTAATGCAATATCATCTGCTAAATTTGCAATTTTATTAACACGAACTCCTTCAGCTGGTTTTAACTCATACCTTGTAATAGCTGGCCCAACAGATACATTTTCAACCTTAGCCGAAACTCCAAAACTATATAAAGTTTTTTGAAGTTTTGTAGCTGTATCCATAACTGCCTTTTTACCACCTTTATTTGCTTTTTTCTCTGGTTCAGCCAATAACTGTACAGGTGGAAATTCATAATTTTCATCTTCTTCTGTAATAGTATGCTCCAATTGCAACACTTCTTTTGTTTTATCTTCTTTTTGTTCTTCAACTTTTTTAAACAAATTAGCATCAATTACATCTGGAGAAGTTTCTTCTTCTCTTTTCTTTCCTAGGAAAGGAATTTGTAAATCATCATGATTATATTTTTTCTTGTCTTCTTTTTCATTTTTATCATTTAAGTTTATTGTTAATTGCTCTTCAAATTGAGAAGCAAGTTTCGCTGCTTCTTCCTGTTCCTTTATTTTTTTACCTTTTCTATCTTCTTGAATAATAGTAGTTTTTTCATAAGAATGTCTATTTTTTCTTTCTTGTTTCTTTTCTTCTTTTCGTTCTTCAATCTCATCTAATATTTCACTAATTTTTTCTGCCGGTCTTATTCCAAACATAAATATAAGTAAAATAATTGCAACTCCCACAGTCAATATTATAGCTCCTGTAGAATCTAAAGCCTTAATTAGTGGAACAGCAATAATTGCGCCTATTGCTCCACCATCTAAATAACTTTCTTGTTTTCCATTCTCATAAGCTGTTTTTACTATATTACTAAAATTATCTTCGCATTGCAAATTTCCATTTAAAATACTAAAAAATGCTGCAATACATAATAAAAACATTCCATATTGAATTAATTTGTGAGTCATATATTCCTTGTCATTATGTGTCATATATATTGCAATTAGCAAGGTTCCTATTGGAATAATATACTTTATAAAGCCCATTATTCCGCCAAGTGTAGGACTTAATACTCGACCTATACTTCCTGATTTTCCATATATTAAAATCATTAATAATATACTAAGTACTATTAATGCAACAACAGCTATATTTACATCTATTTTATTTTTCTTTTTTCTTCCCCTTTTAGCCAACTGCATACCCTCTTTTCCACATTTTTGTCAGTTTTGGGGACGTTCCTTCAACTGACATTTTTGTCAGTTAAAGGAACGTCCCTAAAACTGACATCCAACCTTCAAAATTATTATTTTAGTTCTTTTCTATTATTTTGAATTACCTTCATTGCATCTTGTAGTGCAACTTCAATGCCTGCTAGAACACTATCTGCATAATCTTTTGTTCCTTTTGATATTTCTCTAGACATTTCATTTGCTGTTTCTATTATCTCTACCTTTTTTTCGTAAGCCTTTCTTGTAATTTCGTGTTCATCTATCATAGATATAATTCTATTTTCAGCTTCTTTAATTATTTCATCAGCTTCATTTTGTGCCTCTACTAAAATTCTTTGTCTTTCTTCTTTAACCCATTTTGCTTGTTTTAATTCTTCTGGCAATTTTAATCTAACTTCTTTAATAATGTCTAAAATTTCTTCTTTGTCAACTATACATTTACTAGAAAAAGGTACTGTTCTACTTTTTTCTAACATATCTTCTAAAGTTTCTAATAAGGTGAATATTTCCATTGTTTTACCCCTTTCAAAGCACTTTTATATGCTTTTTGCTAAGAATATAAGAGTCACTCTTCCATATTTTCTTATATCTTTTACATCTATATCTAAATTTTCTAATTCAAGTAATTCTCGTTTCTCATCATCAGTTTCTATTATTATTATTCCTTTTTCTTTTAATAAATTAAAGGACAAAATTCTTTTTACAGAATCCACTGCTATATTAGTTTGATATGGCGGATCAATATATACAAAATCAAATTGTACTTTTTGCTCATTTAATAATTTCAGTGTTTTTTTATAGTCTTTATTGATTACTACAGCTTTATCTTTCATTTTTGTTTTTTCTAAATTAGTATATATCATTTTTGTAGAAGCAGTATTCTTTTCGCACAAATATGCTTTTTGGGCTTCTCTGCTCAAAAATTCAATTGAAATTGCTCCACTTCCTGCAAATAAATCTAAAACTATTGAGTTTTGTATTTTATTTTGAATAATATTAAATAAAGATTCTTTTACTCTATCAAGTGTTGGTCTTGTTGAAAGACTTTCAATTGAATTCAATTTAGTCCCTTTTGCTGTTCCACTAATTACTCTCATAATACCTCTATAATGATATACATATATTTTATATTTTTATATTGATATGTCAATGTTTTTAACATAAATGTAATATTATTTTAATGCAATTGTAATAATGTTATTGTTTTGTAATATTGCATTAGAATTATATATTAAATTATGTCAAATGTAAAGAGATTTTACCTAAAAAGTAATGTCTTTTTAGGTTTATCAATAAGGACGTAGAAAAATGATAACACACACACGTATTTTCATTTCTCTACGCCCCCTATTTGCATTTTTAGTTTTTGTTTACGTCTTTTAATAATTCTAATTGAGAAATAAGAAGTGATTCCATTTTTGCTTTATACACATCAAATTGTTTTTGTAATTCTTCTAATTCCTTTTGTTTCATTGTAATTTCTTGTTCAAGTTCTATAACTGCTTGTTTAGCACTTGCTTGTGCTTCATTTAATATTGCTTCTGCTTGCTGTTTTGCTAGATTTTTTACATCTTCAGCAGCAGTTTGTGCCATAATTAAAGTATTGTTTAATGTACTTTCAATATTTTTGTATTTTGCCATATCTTCTTGCATGTCTTCTATTTTGTTTTTTGCTTCTGTTGTTTCTTTATATAATTTTTCATAGTCGGTTGTTAATTCATCTAAAAATTCATCAACTTCATCCACACTATAGCCATTCATCATTTGTTTTGAAAATTTTTTATTTTCAATGTCTAAAGGTGTAAGCATATTTATTCCTCCTAATTAATTTCCATTTCTTAGCCATGAAACTGATAATTTATTTTTTATTTCATCTCTTGCCATTTCATTTTCAATGTCATAATTAAATGGCGCAATTAGCACTATAGAATTAGAAATTTTTTGCATGTGACCATCTAATGCATGTACTGCACCAGATACAACATCTATAATTCTTCTTGCAACATCTTTGTTAACATATTCTAAGTTAACTATTACAGATTTCTTTTGTTTTAATAAATCACAAATTGTTGCAGCTTGTTCAAAAGTAGTTGGTTGAGAAATAACCATTTTTACTTGTTGAACTTGAGGCATACTAACAACTTTGCTATTACTTTTTCTTCCCCATAGTTTTCTTTCTTCTTGCTCTTCTTCTTCATCGTTTTCAACTTCATCTATTTCATATTCTTCTTTTTCTTCTTCATCTGTTGCTGGATCCATTCTAAATAAATCCCATACTTTTTCCATTATAGCTCCTGCCATTTTAAACAACCTCCCAATAATTACTTGTCCTTAGTTTTTAACTGTATTTAGTATCCAACTTTTCTGCCTTGTTGTCAATAGTTTTTTTGTTTGTAATAATAATTTAATATATTTGTAATATATTTGTAATATATTTATGTCGGATTTTTTAGTATTTCGTCATATAATGTTAAAGTTTTTCTATTTGTAATTTCTTCACTTGTATACCCTAGTTCTTTTAAATCATCACTAGTATAGTTATCAACTATAGAATATTTATCATTTTGTCTTAAAACTTTTACTAAAATTTTATCTTGATACCCATTTCTCGTTCTTGTTACATAAGCAATTTGGTTTTCCCCTTTTGTTTCATAACCTATAGCAGTATTTGGTATTTTTTTTCCACTATAGCTCCACCATATTATATCAAAAGAAACCTTTCTATAACTTACCAGCTCCTGTACCTGTTCATCAATTTCAAATATAATTACAGTTTTATTTTCTTCTTTTGATATATATTTTATTATACCAGTAATTTCTTCATAATTTGAAACTCTTAGTTTAACGGTTTCGTCTAATTCTACATTCATGGCTTGCTCAGAACTTAAAACACACGCTATATAACACTCAAAATTATTTATAACTTTAGCACTTTCTTTGCTATCTGCAACTAATTGTCCTGTTTTCAAATTCAAATTTTCTAAAAATTCCACATTTATTTTTGAAAAATCATTAGCGGTAAGAACTTCTTCATATCCATCCACTTTATACGAAACCGCTCCACTTATTGGTGCAGTTACATATTCAGCTCCTTCATTCAATTGATTTTCATATTTACTTCTTTCATTAATAAGCTTTTTCAAATATGAGCCAGCAGAACTATATTCCCCTGCTATTTTAGCTTTTTTTACAATATTATTTGAAATTTCTTTTTTAATTTTATTAATATTTTGTATACTATTTTCATTTCTAAGTTCCATTATTTGATTTTCAATTTGCTTTTCTAAAGCTTTTGTGTCACTTGTAAATAAATTAGTTTCTTTTGATAATGCTTCATCTATTTTTTCGTCCAAATCTTTAATTTTACTTATTAGATTATTCTCTCCAGAAGAAAAATACCTAAAAATTGATTCTCCTTTTGCTACTCTTTCTCCTTCAGTTTTTATTTGTTCTATTCCATTTTTATAGTTTAAACCCTTCACAATTGTTTCTTCCCTAATTATATAGCCTATAGACTTTTCTTCTTGATAAATTTTGCCTTGTTGTACTGTAAATGTATCTGTTGGATTTTTTATAAAAACTATTACTTTATAAATACAAAATATTATAATACTAATTATTATAATAGAAAAAATTAAAGCGTTTTTGTTTAATTTTTTTAGACTTATTTTATTCTTTTTTTTATTTTTCCCCACTGTATTCCTCCAAAATACATTGTATATTTTCTTCTACTGGTACTAAACCATTTAGCCATTTTATATCTTTATTTTTTCTAAACCAGGTTAATTGTCTTTTTGCATATCTTCTAGTTTCCATTTTTAATTTTTCTATCATCTCTTCTTTAGTTAATTCATCGTTTAAATAGCTTACAACTTCTTTATATCCTAAGCCTTGCATTGCAGTTGGAAATTCCTTGTATTTTTCAACAAGTTCTTGTACTTCTTTAATTAAGCCTTGTTCTATCATAATGTCAACTCTTTTATTTATACGTTCATATAATATTTCTCTTTCCATATTAATTGCAAAAATCAAGTATTCATAAGGAGATGGAATTAACCTTGATTCTATCTCTAATTGAGTTTTAGTTTTTCCTGTTTGATGATATATTTCTAAAACTCTCATTATTCTTTTTTTATCATTTTTACTAATAGACTGCATAGCCATTTCATCTATTTGTTTAGCCTTTTCATATAAATTTTCTAGTCCTTGTTCTTCTATTATTTTTTCAAGTTCTTTTCTGTAATTTAAATCAATCTCAATTTCAGGATATGTAATATTTTTTGTTAAAGCATCCACATATAAGCCCGTACCACCTACAACAATTGGCACTTTATTACGTTTTAAAATATTATTTATTTCTTTTACAGCTGTTTCTTTATAATCCGCAACACTATATCTGTCGCTTGGTGAAACAAAATCTAGCATATAATGTGGTATTCCTTGCATCTCTTGAGTTGTTGGCTTTGCTGTTCCTATATTCATTTCTTTATATATTTGCATTGAATCAGACGAAATAATTTCTCCATCTATTTTTTTTGCAAGTTCAATAGAAAGCCCTGTTTTTCCAGAAGCTGTTGGGCCACATATAACAATCACTTTGGGTTTCATATAGTTTCTCTCCTTACATTATTTTGCTAATTGAATTATACTTAAAATACCATTTTGAATGTCCTTAAAATAGAAAAATTCTAATATTAGTATAATAATTAAAATTATAGTTATTAATATAACGCGGTTTTTAAATTTATCTTGTTTTAATTTGTTTTGTTTAAAATATTTATATGACTTAGCTAAAAAAGGTAAAACAACCATACTATTTATTGGAACAAAAGTAAATGTAATAAGGTTTTTACCAATATCAGCATTATTTCCCAAATCTATTCCTTTTGTACTTAGCCAATATATCAAAGATACCAATAAATACATTATTGCTGTTCCAATTACAATAAATATTAGCTTCTCTTTTTGCTCTATTTCTTCACCTAAAAATTTGTATGTCATAAAAATTGCTGCTAAATTTAATATTAAAATACAAAAATAAATAATTACAACCATTGTTTTTCTCCTTCTATCTTCTTGAAAATTTCTTTTCTATATCATTTTTTGTCATTTTAATTGCTGTTGGTCTACCGTGTGGGCAAGTAAATGGATTTGGAAGTACCAACAGTTGTTTTAATAAATTGTCTACTTCTATTTCAGTAAGTGCCATATTTGCTTTTACCGCCGCCTTACAAGCTACTGTTGCAATAAACTTTTCTTCTATTTCTTGTTTTGCAGTTCTTGCAACAGTATTTATTTCGTCTAAAGTTTCCAAAAATAGTTCTTTTGTATCAAGTTCCAAACATATATTAGGGACTCCACTTAATTTTATTGTATTTTCGCCAAATTCTTCTAACATAAAACCTGCTTTTTCAAACATTTCCATATTTTCCTTAGCTATGTCCATTTCTTTATGTGATAAATTTATAATATCTGGTAATAGCATTAATTGTGATTCTTTTTCTGTATCACTATAATAATTTTTCTTAACTTTTTCATATAAAATTCTTTCGTGTGCTGCATGTTGATCTAATATATATAACTCATTATTTAACTCTAAAATTATATATGTTGAAAATGCTATACCAATAAATTTGTATGAAGGAATTTCATTTTTTACTTCTTTAAATATAGAAACATTTTCTAAAGAAGTCATTTCTTGTGGTTTTACAGTTATTTTCTCTTCTTTTTCCTTTTCTTCTTTAACCTGTTTTCTTACTTCTGAAGGCATTGTTCCAAATGTTTTAATATACATTTCATCAAAATTTTTTGTATTATACTCAGCCTTTACGTCATCTAATTTGTTTATATTATTTATAAATTTCTCACCATCTTCAGCAATTGTTGTATTATTACTTACTGGTAATTCATACTTTTCGCTATCTTCAGTTACTTTTTCTTCATTTTGCGTATCATTAGCCCTAAACTTATTTGTATATATTTGAGCAATTAAATTACTTTTGTCTTCTATTTCTTCAGTTTCTTCTTTTTTAAACTTTTTAAAAAGTCCGCCAAAGGTTTTTTCTTCAATTTTGTTATCATATCTGATTTGCTCAACTGGAGCAGTATTAACCATTATAGTATCCATTGAAACTGTTTTTATTTCTTCTGGTTCTTTTTCTGTATCTGCTACCAAATCTCCTTTTAGCAAACTATCTTTTATAGAATGATACACTGCTTTAAATACTTTGTTATCTTCTTCAAATCGCACTTCTAATTTTGCAGGATGTACATTAACATCCACTTTTTGTGGATTCATTTCAACATTTAATACTAAAAATCCATATTTTCCAATAGTAATTAAACCTTTATATCCCTGTTCTGCTGCACTTGTTAGTGTTTTATCTTTTACATATCTCTTATTTACAAAAAATAATTGATTTGCACGATTTGAACGAGCAATTACAGGTTTACCAATTACCCCTGTAACTGTTATATCTTCATAATTGTAATTCACTTCTAAAATATTATCAGCAATGTCCTTACCATATATACTATAAATAGTGGTCTTAAAGTCATTGTTTCCAGATGTTTGAATTATGGTTTTTCCTGTATTTATTAATTTAACAGCAATTTCTGGATGTATTAATGCAATTCTTGTTACTACATCTTCTATATAGCCCGCTTCTGTAAAGTCTTTTTTTAAAAATTTATATCTAACTGGTGTATTAAAAAATAAATCTGTAATTACAATAGTTGTTCCTTTTGGGCAACCTGCTTCTTCTTTATTTTTTATCACTCCACCTTCTACATTAATTTTATATCCTATTTCATTTTCTACATATTTAGACGTTAATTCAACTCTACTAATAGCTGCTATACTTGCCAAAGCTTCACCTCTAAACCCCATTGACTTAACTGTTTCTAGGTCTTCTGCCTTTCTAATTTTTGATGTAGCATGTCTTTCAAAAGCTATTTCCATATCATCTGGTGCAAACCCCTTGCCATTGTCTGTTATACGTATATACGAAATTCCACCATTTTTTATTTCCACAGTTACAGCTGTTGCACCAGCATCTATTGAATTTTCCATTAATTCCTTTACAACAGATGCTGGTCTTTCAATTACTTCACCAGCTGCTATTTTATTTATTGTATTATCATCTAATAAAACTATATTTCCCATCAATATTTCCTCCATTTTATTGTTTCTCTATTTCTGTTTTGAATTATATCATTCTTTTTTTATTTTTTGTATAGTTTTTAGACATTTTTTTCTTGTAGTATAAAAAAGATTTTTACAATTCAAATTTTGCTAGTTTACAAACTATTCATTTAGTTCATTTGTAACACTTTTTTATTTTTAGAATACTATATATCATACGAAAGAGCTAAAAATATTTTTATAGGAGGTAGAAAAATGGGATGTGGTTGCAATAATAGTGAACTATTATGGTTCATAATCTTATTCTTATTACTTTTCTGCTGCGGTAATGGCAATAACTGCGGTTGTGGATGTAACAACAACTGTGGTTGTTAGTTAAATTATACATTTGAAAGGAGTGAATACTATGCCTGAAAATAGAGGATGCGGATGTGGCGGATTTGGTTTTGGTGATGATTGCTGCATTTGGATAATTATTTTTATTATTTTAATTTGTTGCTGTTGTGGTGGCAACAAAGGTGGATGTTGCTAATACATTAAAAAAATAACAATCCTTCACGGATTGTTATTTTTTATTTAATATTTCTTCCTTTTTTTGTTATTTGATCAGGCGCTTTTCTTCTTTCTACCCCTTTTTTCTCGCCCTCATCCTTTTTTTTATTTTTTCTTCTATCTTCAAACAAATTACCTTTTCTATCAACTATCATATTAAACTCCTCAATTTTTAATTATATAATAATAATACTTTATATTTTTAAAAAAAGCAATAGTTTTTACGTTTTTTATTTGATTGACATAATGTAGAATTTGTACTATAATATATTCATATATATTTTTTAGTAATGTTTTATTCTTTAGAAGAAAGGAGTTTTCGTTGTGAAACCAAATATTCAGGAATATTTTTCCCGGAAGCAAATTGGTGAAATAGCTTTAGCCTACTCAACAGGTACCTACAGTTATCACGCCTTTTTACATCAATACCCCAATTGCAATCAACACAACTTCTACACTCTTCTTCATATTGCTGTTGAAAAAGCAATTGTTCCAGAAAGTGTAGCCCGCAAAATTCAAGAAATAGCTGTAGCAAATTCTGTTCAAAAAGCTCAAGAAACATATACTGACCCAAATTATGTTGCTTACATACAAATCAGAATTTTTAATAGCTGGGAAAGAAGAATTATTAAGTCTAAAATCTTTAAGTTCTCCAAAAAGGAAGGTAAAATTTTTGTTCAAAACTATTCAAAGAGTACACTTTCCAAATCTGAATTTTGTACAGCCAACTGCATTAGTAAAGCTCTTTTTGAAAGCACTCTAATTGATGCAGTAATCTACAGCTGGATAGATGATGAATGTTTTGATGCTCTTTATCATAAAGAAATTCAACATTCACACCATCCTGAAAATGTTGAACACTTTTTTTGGCAATTAACCAAAGCTCGCAATCGGAATAAAACATCAAAAAAATAGCGATAATTCGCAAAAATCTCTCCACTTTAGGAGAGATTTCTATTTTTACACATAATTAAATTTCAAATAATATGCTACAAATTCTCATAATTTTATCAATGACTTTTTCCGTTTTCAAACCGTATTTTCAACTTTTGTTTGCAAATT
>CAZUAJ010000008.1:0-33001 GCA_964618105.1 uncultured Clostridium sp.
CTCTCTCTCTCTCTCTCTCTCTTACAGTGTCAACGGTTTGCGCCATTCTCATGCTTCGTGCCCCTTTTCTTACTTTTTCTTTTGGATTTTTTACTATTATTATATTACTATAACTTTTTTACATTTTCAATACTTTTTTTCTAATTTAAACTATTAAATAGTTATCTCTACAAAATTCCACTTACTTTTTCACTTTACCAATTTTTCTTTTAAACTATTAATGTTACAAAATAATAGTTTTCTTAAATTGTTTAGCAAAATACTTTAAGTCCGCGCAGGGGAAAGTACATTTTTATTTTCAAAGTGAGCTTGTGTGGGGACCAACAATTTATAAGCTGTTATAAAATTTACGAAAGTAAAATTTTATTTACAGCTTATTATGCTGTTGGGACGAATATCTTGTAATTAATTTTTTTGCACTGTTATTTTTGCTCCTAAATCTTTTAATTTTTGGTTCAAATTTTCATATCCTCTTAAAATATATTCTATGTTAGTTACAGTAGTAATTCCTTTGGCTGATAGCCCTGCCAATACCATACATGCTCCACCACGTAAATCTGTACTTCTTACTGTCGCACCTGATAATTTTTTTACACCTTTTATTACAGCTGTTTTTCCTTCTGTTGTTATTTTTGCTCCCATTTTATTAAGTTCTGCTGTATAACGATATCTGTTTTCAAATATATTTTCAACAATTACAGATGTGCCTTTTGCAATTGTTAAAGTACTTGCAAATATTGATTGCATATCTGTTGGAAAACCTGGATATGGCATAGTTTTTATATCAACTGCTTTTAATTTTTTTGGTGCTTGCATATATATTTTATTTTTTTCAATTTTTATACTACATCCTGCTTCTTCTAATTTATTTAATATAGGTGTGATGTGTTCTGGTGTTTTGTAATTTAAGCATATATTTCCCCCTGTAATTGCTCCTGCACATAGTAAAGTTCCCGCTTCTATTCTGTCTTGCATAACTTTATATCCTATGTCTTTTAGCCTTTGAACACCTGTAATTTTAATAATATTGGTTCCTGCTCCTGTAATTTTTGCTCCCATTTTATTTAAGCATTTTGCTAAATCAACAATTTCTGGTTCCATTGCGGCATTTGTTATTTGTGTGACACCTTCTGCATATATTGATGCTAAAATTATATTTTCTGTTGCTCCTACGCTTGGAAAGTCTAAATCTATATTTGCACCTATTATTTTTTCCGCCTTGCATATAATAAAACCCGAATCTTCGGTAACATCTATTCCCAGTTTTTTAAATGCTGCTAAATGTAAATCAATTGGTCTTGCTCCGATGTCACATCCCCCTGGATATGAAAATTTTGCTTCTTTAAATCTACCAAGTATTGCACCTGCTAATACAACCGTTGAGCGCATTTGACTCATTAAATGTTCTGGAATTTCTTTTTTATTTATTTTTTTACTATTTATTTCTATTTTTCCATTATGTTTTTTTATTTTACATCCTATGTATTTTAGTATTTCTTGAGTGATTTGTGTGTCGTGTATATTTGGTATATTGTATAATCTTGTAATTCCTGGATTTAGAATGCTTGCTGCAATAATTGGTAAAGAGGCATTTTTAGAACCTGATACTGTTACTTCTCCTTCTAATTTCCTGCCACCTTCTATTATGTAACTAGACATTTGTTTCACCCTTTCTGTTTTATTTTTGCTATATATTATGTTTTGTTTCCATAAAAGGTGAATATTTGATTTCAGATAAATAAATACTGTAATTAGAAATAAAATTTATTCTCTTTTTGTTTTTTCTAATTTTTCAGCTTTTCTTTTTTGTTCTTCTAATGATATCCATGCAAAATAAGATGATACAAATTCACCGTATTTTGTAACATCTTCAATTTCTTCTTGCTTTTCACTTTTTTCTCTGTTAAATTCATTGTTTTCTTTCATAAAAAAATACACTCTCCTACTTTTAGTAGTTATGTGCATTTTTTATTAAACCTATTCATTTAAAATATATTTTTCAATTACTTTTGCCACACCATCTTCATTGTTAGTATCTGTAACTATGTCACCAATTTTTTGAATGTATGGTGCACTATTAGCCATTGCTACCCCAAGTCCAGCATTTTCAATCATTGTTTGGTCATTTACATTATCTCCAATTGCAATTACTTCTTGCTTTTTTATTCCTAGTTTTTGAATTAAAAATTCAAGTGCATTCCATTTGTGTGTATTTTTATTTGTTATTTCAGTGTAAAAATATTCTATAGAGTAAATTTCTGTACCAAGTTTCATTAATTTTCTTGATATATGTCCTACATCTAATACATCTACTTCCTTTATAGTCCTTAACTTTCTTATTATACTATTAAAAATTATACTATTATCATCACAAATTGTTATTTTAGTATAATCATTTTCTTTTCTGTTTAATATATATTGGTATATATCGTCTGTAATATATATCTTCGTTTTTTTACTGTCTGGTTTGTTTGTATTTTCGTGATTATAAAATAATACATTATAGTTTAAAGACTTAGTTATGATTGAATTTTCTGTATATATGCTATAATAAATACTATTTTCTTCACATATATTTACTAACTGTAGGACTTTTTCCTTAGCTAAAAACTGCTCATATATTATTTTTTCTTTTTTTAAATCATATACTATTGCACCATTACCACAAATTGCATATTCATTTGCTCCTGTTTCTATTCCAAAGTTTTTAACTGACATCGCTCCTCTACCTGATGCAAGTATAACTTTTGTTCCTTTATTTATTGCGTTTTGTATTGCATTTTTATTTCTATCTGATATTTGTCCATAGCTGTCAAGTAATGTTCCATCTAAGTCAATTGCTACTAATTTATACATAATTTCTCCTTCTTTATTTTTCTAAGCACATTATATTATTTTGCATTATATGTTGTCAATGTATATTTTTCAAAATCTCTTGCAAATAAAACGCAAAACATATATAATAAATTTATACCAATGAAAATATGTAAATTTTGGAAGGAGAGATTGTTATGAACATTAAAATAGTATCTAAAGACTTGATAGCAACAGATGCAATTAAAGATTATATTGGTAAAAAAACGGACAGATTAGTAAAATATTTTGGAGAGGAATTCGATGTAACTGCAACCTTTAGAACTGAAGGGGGGCTACAAATAGCAGAAATGGAAGTTAAAACTCCTACTGATAGATTCAGAGCAACAACAGAACACAAAGATTTATATGCTTCTATTGATAAAGACATTGATATTTTAGAAGGTCAAATTAGAAAAATGAAAACTAAAAAAGACCAACAAAATATGACTGAATCTATTCGTATAAAAGAAATGGTTCATTCTGAAGAAGCTATAGTTGAAGGTGAAATTATTAAAAATATATATTATGATATAAAGCCACTTTCACCTGAAGATGCTAAATTAAAATTAGAAGAAAGACCTAAAGATAAATTTTTAACATTTATCAATATTGAAACTGGTAAAGTTAATGTAATTTATCGTTTAAAAGATAATAGTAATTTTGGATTAGTTGAACCAGAAGCTTAATAAAAATAAATCTACCTAAATATAAACTAGGTAGATTTATTTTTGTTATATTAGAAAAATTTTATAACTTTTTTAATATAACAAAGTTAATATAGTTTAAAACTATTTCATGTTGTTTTCAGCTTGTTGAATCATTTTTCTAACCATGTTTCCACCGATTCTACCAGCATCTTTTGAAGATAAATCTCCATTGTATCCTTGTTTTAAATTAACACCAACTTCACTTGCAACTTCATATTTGAATTTGTTTAAAGCTTCTTTAGCTTCAGGAACTACTGATTTATTACTATTTGTCATATTTTTCACCTCCTAGAATGTGATTATTTGTTTTTGAAAAAACATTTTTGCTTTTTCATTATTTATAATGCTCTTTTAAACTTTTTTTAAACTGGTAATTTTTTGAATATTTTCACGTTTTTTATCAAGTTTTTAAAAATCCCTTGTCAAATCGTCTTTTGCATGATATAATTATTTAGTCAATTGTGAACACTTAGAAGGAGGTGCAAAATATGCCAAATATTAAATCAGCAATAAAACGTGTCAATGTTATTGAAAAGAAAACTCTTAGAAATAATATGATTAAATCAGGATATAAATCAGCTGTTAAAAAATTCGAACAAGCAGTAGAAGCTGGAAATAAAGAAGAAGCTACTAAATTATTAGTTTTAGCAACAAAAAAAGTTGATCAAGCTTGTACAAAAGGTGTTATTGTTAAAAATACAGCTGCTAGAAAAAAATCTAACATGTCAAAAAAATTAAATGCTATGAATGTGTAATCTTAAAAAATTGTGCACAGTTTTTTAAGATATAAAGATACTAGAAATAGTGTCTTTTTTTTGTAATTTATTTCCTTTGTTTTTCTTATTGTTTTATGTTAATATTTAATTAAGATATTTTGTTGTGTGAGGTATTAAATTGAAACAAATATTATTAGAATTTAAAAATATGGATGATGCTATTATTAGTTTAATGAAATATGGAATTAAATTTTCTTTTGGATTTACCTTATTTTCCAGTTTAGTTTTATTAATTTATGATTTTTTATTTACATATCCTATTATATATTATATTGGTTTTTCTTTATTTAAAACAAGTTTATTTTTTATAGCTAGTTTTATTGCATTTAGTTTTGCTTTTAATCAAATTAAAAAAGACGTAGATTTTTGATATAAATCAACGTCTTTTTTTCACAAGTTTTTATTTATTTAATTCATCTAAAAATAATTTATTCAACAATTGAGGATTAGCTTTACCTTTAGTTTGTTTCATTGCTTGACCAACTAAAAATCCTAAAGCTCTATCTTTTCCTGCTTTATAGTCAACAATTGATTGTGGATTATTTTCTAGTATTTTTAATACTATTTCTTTTATAGCTCCTTCATCTGAAATTTGAATCCATCCTTTTTCTTTTACTATTTCTTCTGGATTTTTTGGGTTTTCAAATAGTTCTTCTAATACTTTTTTACCAATTGCTGAACTTATTGTTCCGTTATCAATTAATTTTATCATATCTGCTAATTGTTCTGCTGTAAATGGTATTTGTGATGGTTCTAATTCTTTTTCATTCAAAATTCTTGAAACATCTGAAAGCAACCAGTTTGCAACAGATTTTGCATTACCACAAATTGTTAATGCTTTTTCAAACATATCTGACATGTTTTTTGATGCTGTTAACATTCTAGCATCTTTTTCTGATAAATTGTATTCTGTTAAGTAACGTTGTTTTCTGCTTTCTGGTAATTCTGGTAAATTATTTTTTATATTTTGAATATATTCATCTGATAATCTAATGGCAACTAAATCTGGCTCTGGAAAATATCTATAATCTTGTGCATCTTCTTTATCTCTCATTGAAAATGTCTTTCCAGATATATCATCCCATCTTAAAGTTTCCTGTGATATTTTTTCACCATTTTCTAGTACTTCAACTTGTCTTTGTGCTTCATATTCAATTGCTCTTACAATTGACCTAAATGAACTCATGTTTTTCATTTCTGTACGTGTTCCGAATTTGTTACTGCCTTTTTTCATTACAGAAACGTTGACATCTGCTCTTAATGAACCTTCTTGCATTTTACAATCAGATACTTCAATATATTCTAGTATTGATTTAATTTTTCTTAAATATGCTTCTGCTTCTTTTGCTGAACGCATATCTGGTTCTGAAACTATTTCTATTAAAGGTACTCCTGCTCTGTTTAAGTCTACTAAACTTCCTGCACCAAATTCATTATGGTTTAATTTTCCTGCATCATCTTCAATATGAATTCTGGTAATGCCTATTATTTTTTTGTTACCATCTAATTCAATTTCTACATTTCCATGTTCACAAAGTGGTTTATCAAATTGTGATATTTGGTATGATTTTGGTGTATCTGGATAAAAATAGTTTTTTCTATCATTTTTAGAGTCTTTTGAAATTGTACAATTTGTTGCTAGTCCTGCTTTTACAGCATATTCTACAACTTTCTCATTTAGTACTGGTAATGCACCCGGCATTCCCATACAAACCGGACACACTTGTGTGTTTGGTTCTGCTCCAAATTCTGTTGCACAACTACAAAATATTTTTGTTTTTGTTGAAAGCTCTGCATGTATTTCTAGTCCAATTACTATTTCATAATCTTTTATTGACATTTTTTATTCTCCTTATAATTAAATACTAAAAATCTGGCATATATTTATTTCTAAAATTTGTAGCTTGCTCATAAGTATAAGCAGCATTTAATATGGTTTCTTCATCAAAATAATTCCCAATTAATTGCATACCTATTGGCATATTGTTACTATCAACTCCACAAGGTATTGAAATTGCTGGAACTCCTGCAATATTTACAGGTACTGTGCAAATATCTGATAAATACATTTCCATAGGATTTGTAGATTTTGTTCCAATTTCATAAGCTACTATTGGTGATGTTGGTGTTAATATTACATCATATTTTTCAAATGCTTTGTCAAATTCTTTTTTTACTAATGTTCTAACTTGTTGTGCTTTTTTGTAATATGCGTCATAATATCCTGAAGATAGCACATAAGTTCCAAGCATTATTCTTCTTTTTACTTCTGTGCCAAATCCTTCGCTTCTTGAATTTTTGTATATTTCTTTTAAATTTGTATAATTTTGTGTACGGTATCCATAACGAATTCCATCAAATCTACCTAAGTTTGAACTTGCTTCTGCTGGTGCAATTATATAATATGTTGCTAATGCATAATCTGCAATATCTAAGCTAAATTCTTCAATCACTGCACCTAGTTCTTTGTATTTTTCAATTGCCTCTTCTACTTTTGCTTTTACTTCTACATTTATTCCTTCCCCAAAATATTCTTTTGGAATACCAATTTTTAAGCCTTTAACATCATTTTTTAAACATTTTGTGTAATCCTTTTTCTCTATTTCAGCAGATGTTGAGTCTTTTTCGTCATAACCACTAATTACATTTAATAGTATTGCTGAATCTTTTACATCTTTAGTTATTGGACCTATTTGGTCAAGTGATGATGCAAATGCAATTAATCCATAGCGTGATACCAATCCATAAGTTGGTTTTAAACCTACTACACCACATAAACTTGCAGGTTGACGAATTGAGCCACCTGTGTCTGAGCCTAATGCAAATGGTACTAAATTTGCTGCAACTGCTGCTGCACTACCGCCTGAAGAACCACCTGGTACATTATTTAAATTCCATGGATTTTTTGTTGGATGAAAATATGAATATTCTGTTGAAGAACCCATTGCAAATTCGTCCATATTAAGTTTCCCAAGCATTATCATATTTTCTGAATTTATTTTTTCCATAACTTCTGCGTCGTAAGGTGATACAAAATTTTCTAACATTTTTGATGCAGATGTAGTTTTTACACCTTTTGTACAAATATTATCTTTTATACCAATTGGAATACCTGCTAATTCGTTAGTTATTTCTCCTCTTGTTATTTTTTCATCTATATATTCAGCTTTTTTTATTGCTTCATCTGTTAAAATTGTAATAAATGCTTGTACATCTTTTTCTTTTTCATTTATTCTTTCTGCATAAGCTTTTGTTATTTCAGCAGATGTTAGCTCTTTATTTTTTAACTTTTCTTGAAGTTCGTGTACTGTTAATTGTGTAATATTCATCGTTATATCTCTCCTTTTATAGTCTATTGTATTACTTTTGGTATTTTAAACATATTTCTTTCTTTTTCTGGAGCATTTACCACTAAGCCTTCTATATTTTCAAAATTTTTAACTTCGTCCTTACGAAATGCGTTATATTTATTTTCTACTCCTATTGCTTCTGATAATCCTTCTGTTGGTGCTTTATTCACTATATTTGCATAATTTAAAATATCTTGTAAATTAATTAAATATTTTTCTATTTCTTCTTCTTTTATATTTAAATTTGCTAAATTTGCAATGTGTAATAATTCTTCTCTTGAAACAGTCATTTAAAATATTCCTTTCCATTTTCATAAAGGTGTTATATATTGTCCTTTATGATATTTTTTAATTTTTCTTGCTTAATATGCTTTTCATTATATCTTTTTTCTTATTAAATTACAAGGTTTATTAGTAAAATTGCAGAAAAACAGATATGTACATAAAGTACATATCTGTTAGGAGTATTAACATTGGTCCTCCATTAAAAGATAATTAACAATTGAGGACAAAAACTCACTATTGGTAGGTTTGCCTCTGTTGGGAGAAACTGAATAACCAAAAATTTTTTCTACTAAATCCATATCTCCTCTATCCCATACCATCTCAACCGCATTTCTCATTTGTCGTTCTATTCTTTCAGGAGTAGAACCACATTTTTCTGCAACTAACGGATACAACATTAATGTCATCGCGGGCCGAACAATTTTGTTCTGATAGCAATATTCAATAGCCTGTCCCCAACTCCAAAAACCTTTGAGTTTTACAGGCATTCCTAGCTTGATAAGTAACTTCGAAATTTTCACATCACAAATTTCTTTACTGCTTTCATCTTTTATTGCAGGTTGCATTTTGCACTTGGTGATGAATTTGCTGAGCTCTTCAATTGTAATATTGGAAATATCCATTTCCCGTGCAATTTCCAGAAGCTTTCTCTCTTTTGTCATATTTATTACTCCTAAATAAAAAATTTTAGCTGTATTGCTAATGTAATTAGATTATATGCTTTTTTATGTCAAATGTCAAGTTTTTACATTTTTTCTTATTTTCTTTCCAAAATTCATCATTTACACTTCATTTCCATAATAGCTGTCTATTAAAATTTGTTTCAATTCTTCTACCAATGGTAGTCTTGGGTTTGCAGTAGTACATTGGTCTTCAAATGCTCTATCTGCTAATAAATCTAGTTTTGCCATAAATTCTTGTTCATTTATTCCTGCATCTCTAAAGCTTTTTGGAATATTTAAATCTTCATTTAGTTTTTGTATTTCTCTAATTAGAGAATTTACGCCTTCTTCATTTCCATAAGCTGGAAAGTTCATTCTTCTTGATAAGTCTGCATATTTTTGGTCTGCAATATAATATTCATATTTAGGGAATGATACAAATTTGGTTGGTTTTTGACTATTATAACGTATTACATAAGGTAATAAAATTGCATTTATTCTTCCATGTGGCAGGTGAAACTCCGCACCTATTTTATGTGCTAGTGAGTGGTTTATTCCTAAAAAAGCATTTGTAAATGCCATACCTGCAATTGTGCTCGCATTGTGCATTTTTTCTCTCGCATATACATTGCTGCCATTGTTATATGCTTCACGGATATTTTTAAATACTAATTCAACTGCTTTTTCTGCTAGCCCATCTGTGTAATCTGATGCCATGTTTGATACATAAGATTCAATTGCATGTGTTAAAACATCCATACCTGTATCTGCTGTAATTGATTTTGGTAAACTCATAACTAAGTCTGGATCCACAATGGCAACATCTGGTGTTAATTCGTAATCTGCTAATGGATATTTTTTGTTTAGTTTTTTGTCTGTAATAACTGCAAAAGACGTAACTTCTGAACCAGTTCCTGATGTTGTTGGAATCGCAACTAATTGCGATTTTGTACCTAATTTAGGGAATTTGTAAGTACGTTTTCTTATATCCATAAATTTAAGTTTCATTCCTTCTGCATTTGCTTCTGGATGCTCGTAAAATAACCACATTCCTTTTGCTGCATCTATTGGACTTCCACCACCAACTGCAATAATTACATCAGGCTTAAATTCTCTCATCATTTCAACACCTTTATAAACAGTGTCAAATGATGGGTCTGATTCAACATCAGAAAAAATTTCTGAATGAACATATTCTTTTCTTTTTCTCAAGTAATATAAAATTTTATCTACGTAGCCTAAGTTTACCATAGATTGGTCTGTTACTATAAATGCTCTTGATATATCTGGCATTTTTTCTAAATATGCAATTGAACCTGCTTCAAAATATATTTTTTCTGGTACTTTAAACCATTGCATATTAACTCTTCTTTTTGCCACCCTTTTTATATTTATTAAGTTTATACTTGATACATTTGCTGTTGTTGAATTTCCGCCAAATGTTCCACATCCTAGTGTCAATGAAGGCATATTTGTGTTATATATATCTCCTATTGCACCATGTGTTGAAGGAGAGTTGACTATTATTCTACCCACTTTTACTTTTTCTGAAAATTTTTGTATTGTTGTATTATCTTCTGAATGTATTACTGCTGAATGTCCTAATCCGCCAAATTCAATTAGTTTTTCTGCTAATTCTATTCCTTCGTCTGCATTTTCTACCACATAATATGCTAAAACTGGACTTAGTTTTTCTTTTGAAAATGGAAATTCAATACCTACTCCATTTTCTTTTAGTACTAATACTTTAGTATCTTTTGGCACTTCAATATTTGCACCTTTTGCAATATTATAAGGGCTTTTTCCAACTATATCCGCATTTAGTGCACATCCTTTTTCTGTTATGAACATGCTATTACGTAATTTTTCTGTTTGCTCTGCATTTAGAAAATAGCAACCTGCTTCTTTCATAAGTTTTTCAAATTCTTTGCTAATTTCTTTATCAACTATAACTGATTGTTCAGATGCACAAATCATTCCATTGTCAAATGATTTAGATAATACTAAATCATTTACAGATGTCTTTAATTTTGCTGTTTTATCTATATAACAAGGCACATTCCCTGGTCCAACACCTAATGCTGGTTTTCCAGATGAATATGCTGATTTTACCATTCCATTTCCTCCTGTTGCCAAAATTAAATTAACCTCTGGATGGTTCATTAACGCTGTAGTCGCTGTTATTGATGGTTCTTCTATCCATAAAATGCAATCTTCTGGTGCTCCTGCTTTTACCGCTGCATCTCTTAATATTTTTGCTGCCGCAACACTACATTTTTGTGCAGATGGGTGAAAACCAAATATTATAACATTTCTTGTTTTTGCAGAAATTAAAGATTTAAACATTGTTGTTGAAGTTGGATTTGTAACAGGTGTTACACCAGCTATAATTCCTATTGGTTCTGCTATTTCTTCATAGCCTTCTTCTTCATTGTCTGAAATTACTCCAACTGTTTTGTCATATTTTATGCTGTGATAAATATACTCTGTTGCAAACATATTCTTTGTAATTTTATCTTCATAAATTCCTCTTCCAGTTTCTTCAACTGCCATCTTTGCAAGTTCCATGTGATGTTCTAACCCTGCCATTGCCATTTGCTTCACTATTTCATCTATTTGCTCTTGGTCTAATTTCAAATATTCTTCAGACGCTTTTTTAGCCCTTTGTACCAAGCTATTTATCATGTCTTCAATTTTTTTCTTTTCTTCTTCACTAATTTCTTTTGCCATTTTTATAATTTTCCTTTCTCTCTTGTAAGTAATTATTTCCAATTAAGAGTAATTATATACTAATAATTCTACATTGTAAATAAATAATTTACAAAAAAAAACCTAACCAACATTTATTGGTTAGGTTTTGGGACTTAATTAATTTCTTTTTTGATTTCAGCGAGCTTAGTAATAAGTTCACTATCAGAAATTTTTCCTTTTTCAAAGCTCTCTATTGCTTTTTCAACCATTTTCTGATATTTGCTCACCTCATCATTCCATTTAGGGAATTTATCGTCAAGGCTTGCAAGTAATTTTGTCATGTTCACTGCTCTTTCTTTTTCCCAGCTGACACAGTCAATAGAATAAATCAACCGTTCAAGAAAAATAGAATAAGCACTTTTCATTTTGTTTTCCCCCTTGTTTAGATTTAGTCCGTACAAATATACAAGCCATTGCTCATATGCGTATATTATATCATAAATTAACATTTTTAGCAAATTTCCCTTTTCTTTCAATTTAAAATGTTATATAATAAGTAACGATTATACAAATAGGAGTTGAGTTTATGGGATATAATTTTAAAGATATTGAAAAAAAATGGCAAAATAAATGGTATAGTGAAGGTACATTTTACGCAAAAAATGATACTTCAATAAAAAAATGGTATGGACTAGTTGAATTTCCTTATCCTTCAGGACAAGGCTTACATGTTGGTCACCCACGTAGCTATACTGCATTAGATATTATTGCAAGAAAGAAAAGAATGGAAGGATATAATGTTTTATACCCTATTGGATTTGATGCATTTGGTTTACCAGCTGAAAATTATGCTATTAAAAACCATGTTCACCCTAAAATTACTACTGAAAAAAATATTAATCATTTTAGGGAGCAATTAAAAGCATTAGGTTTTTCATTTGACTGGTCTAGAGAAGTTAATACAACAGACCCTAATTATTACAAATGGACACAATGGATTTTTATTCAATTATATAATCACGGACTAGCATATAAAACTACCATGCCAATCAACTTTTGTACAGGTTGTAAAGTTGGTTTAGCAAATGAAGAAGTTGTTAATGGTGTTTGTGAAAGATGTGGAAGCCCTGTTGTTCAAAAGGAAAAAAGCCAATGGATGTTAAAAATTACAGAGTATGCTCAAAGATTGATTGATGACTTAGATGAAGTGAATTATTTAGATAAAATTAAAACACAACAAAAAAATTGGATAGGTCGTAGTGAAGGTGCTGAAGTTAAGTTTAAACTTGCAAATCATGATAAAGAATTAATAGTTTATACTACAAGACCTGATACTTTATTTGGTGCAACATATATGGTAGTTGCTCCTGAACACCCTATTATTAAAGAATTTGAAAGCGAAATTACAAACTTAGATAAAGTTAACGAATATCAAAAACAAGCTAGTTTAAAATCTGATTTTGAACGTGCTGAATTAAACAAAGAAAAAACTGGTGTTGAAATTAAAGGTTTAAGAGCTATAAATCCTTTAACTAATACAGAAATTCCAATTTGGGTTTCAGATTACGTTCTAATTACCTATGGTACAGGTGCAATTATGGCTGTTCCTGCTCATGATACAAGAGATTGGGAATTTGCCAAAAAATTTGAATTGCCTATTACTCAAGTAATTGAATCTGCAAGTGAAAATACAATATGTAATATTGAAAAAGAAGCTTTTACTGATGTTGCCACTGGAAGACTTATTAATTCAGGTTTTTTAACCGGTTTATCTGTTGAAGATGCTAAGAAAAAAGTTATTGATTATTTAGAAGAAAATAATATTGGAACTAGAAAAGTAAATTATAAATTACGTGATTGGGTATTTTCAAGACAACGTTATTGGGGTGAACCAATTCCTATGGTTTACTGCGAAAAATGTGGTTGGGTTACACTTCCAGAAGAAGAATTACCTTTATGTTTGCCCGATATTGAAGATTATGAACCTGGTGAAAATGGTGAATCTCCTTTAGCTAAACATACAGATTGGGTTAATACTACTTGCCCACATTGCCATGAAAGTGCAAAACGTGAAACTGATACAATGCCTCAATGGGCTGGTTCTTCTTGGTATTATTTAAGATATATGGATGCAAATAATGACCAAAATTTAGCTTCTAAAGATGCTCTAGAATATTGGGGTCCTGTTGACTGGTATAATGGTGGTATGGAGCATACAACACTTCACTTATTATATTCAAGATTTTGGCATAAATTTTTATATGATATTGGTGTTGTTCCAACTAAAGAACCATATCAAAAGCGTACTGCACATGGTATGATTTTAGGTTCTAATGGCGAAAAAATGTCAAAATCAAAAGGTAATGTTATAAATCCTGATGATATTGTAGAAGAATTTGGAGCAGATACTTTCCGTGTTTATGAGATGTTTATGGGACCATTTGACCAAACAGCTCCATGGTCTATGGAAAGTATTCGTGGATGTAACAAATTTTTAGACAGAGTATGGAATATGCAAGAATTTTTAGTTGACGGAGATTTCTATTCAGCTGAATTTGAGAAAATGATGCATAAGGCAATAAAAAAGGTTTCTTCTGACATTGAAGAAATGAAATTTAATACTGCTGTTTCTACATTTATGACAATGACAAATGAATTTTACAAATTAAAAAGAATTAATAAGGCAGAATTTAGAACATTTTTACAATTACTAAATCCATTTGCGCCACATATAACTGAAGAATTATTTGAAATAATTGGGGAAAACAATACTATAGCCAATACCCCTTGGCCAACTTATGATGAAAACAAAACTATTGATAACGAAATTGAAATCCCCGTTCAAGTTAATGGTAAGGTTAGAGCTACTGTTGCCATTGCATTAGATTCTGAAGAAGCTGTTGTAAAAAAAGTAGTTCATGAAAATACTTCTGTAAAAAACGCAATTGGTGAAAAAAATGTTATTAAAGAAATTTATGTAAAAAATAAAATTTATAATATTGTAGTTAAATAAATTTATAATAAAAGATAATGTTAAAAGAACTATTACAAGTAATACTTTGTTTTCTTTTAGCATTATTTTTTGTAATATTTTTGTAGTGAAAATGTAATGTTATTGTAATATTTTTTTGTATTATTATGTTGTATAATGTAAAAGTAAAATACTAAGGAGAAATGTTTTATAAATGAATATTGAATCTGAATTAAAAAAAGATGGAATTGAAGTTATTGGTATATTAGATACTTTAAGTGTAAATTCACTTGCAAAAAACGTTGCTGAACAAATATGCAATGCGTTTCCTAGTGCACATTTTAATTATAATCAATTATTTATAGAGTTTGCTAGAACCCCGATGTATATAGCAACAATGCCTGATGGTTATGCTGAAGCAACATATTTTTATAAAAATTCATCTATATATTTTAAAGCTGGAATCCCTTTAAAAGAATTAGAAAAGTTTGCTATTCACGAACTTATTCATCATATTCAAGAAGTAAAAGATAATAAAGGAAATTTGTACCGTTTAGGCTTATGTGAATTTGGAGCAATAAAAACCTATGGAACTGCTTTAAATGAAGGGGCAGTTCAGTTGGCAACTTCAAAAATACTTAATCAAAATGAAACTATAGTAAAATATTATGATATTTCACTTCCTACAAATAGCCCAAATTGTTATCCACTTTTATGTAATTTAGTTAATCAATTATCTTATTTAGTTGGTGAAAAGGTTCTATTTGATAGTACTTTATTTAGCACCGACCAGTTTAAATTAGATTTAATTGATGTTTGTGGAAAGAAAAATTTTGAGAATATTCAAGATTCTTTGGATAGAATTTTAAATATTGAGGAAGAAATTATTATTTTAAATAATATGTTAATAGAAAAAGATTTAGTTGATAAAAAAGCTCAGAAAATTGCTTTTAAAATTGGAAAATTAAAAAATTTACTAAAATCTACTTTTTTAAATACTCAAAATTTAATTTATAGCTCTTATTTTGATAATGAATTTAATAGGTTACATACTACTCAGGAAATTGAGTTATACCGTACAAGACTATATAATTATAAAAATTATATTGGTATTACTGAAAATTATAATGATTTTAATGTTTATTATATTAATCAAATGGCTGTACTAGAAGAAAAACATGAAGCAATTTTAAATAATGTTTCTTTAGTTTTGGTTAAAGAAAATAAATTATCAGTATTGTTAAAAAATATTAAAAACTTATTTAATTTAAATAGAGATTTTGAGCAAGGTTAGGATATTTGTAGATATCTTATTTACTTATAATATTTATATTAAAATTTACTAGGGGCGAATTTATGGTAAATTTTAATATAGAACAGTTATTAAAAAACAAAGGAAAATCTAAATATTGGCTTTGTAAAAATATGAATATTACTACCAGAAACTTAAATCGTGTTATTAATGGTGAAACAACATCTATTTCATTTAAATATATCGAAGATTTATGTAATTTTTTAGATTGTAAAATAGAAGATTTAATTACAATTGAAAATAGTAGTAATAAAACTGCATAAAAATTGCTGTAAAAGCAACTTTTATGCAGTTTTTTATTTTAAATATTCAATTATTTTGTTAGCCACTTTTCTTCCATCACTTGATGCCCATGCAACTGTTGAATTTTGTCCTACTATATCTCCGCCAGCAAATACTTTTTCATGAGATGTTTGGTTGTTTTCATTTACATATACATATTTTTTTGATGTCATTTCAATCCCATTTTTTTCTATTATTTCTACATCTACTTTTCCACCAACTGCCATAATAACGTAATCCATATCCATTGTGTAATTGCTATTTTCGATATTAACTGGGGAAAGTCTTGTTTCTCCTTCTTTTTGTACAAGCTCTGTTTTTATACATTCAATTTTTTCTACTTTGTTTGTTCCTAAAATTTTTACAATATTATTTAAAAATAAAAATTCTATACCTTCTGATTTTGCATCAGCAATTTCTTTTATCTCTGCTGGCATTTCTGCCTCTGACCTTCTGTAAATTACATAAACATTAGCTGCCCCCATTTTTTTTATGGTTCTTGCACAATCCATTGCAACATTTCCGCCACCAATGATTGCAACTTTTTTATTTTTATAATCAGGATGGTTTGCATTTTCAAGTAATGAATTTCCACCATATACACCTAGTAATTCTTCACCATCAATTACCATTTTTCTTGGAATATTTGCACCTATTGCCAAATATATAGCATCATATTCTTTTTCTAGTTCTTCTAAATTTAAATTTCTTCCTAGTTCTTTTTCACATTGTACTTTTATACCTAAATTTAAAATTTGCTCAATTGTTTTTTCTACAATTTCACTAGCAAGTCTAAACTCTGGTATACCTCTTTTTAAAATTCCACCTAAATCTTTTTGTTTTTCATATATTGTTACTTGATACCCATTTCTTCTCAAAAATGCTGCAGCTGTTAAACCAGATGGTCCACCACCAATAATTGCAACTTTTTTATTTTTTTCTTGAATATTCCCATAACATTTTAGTAAACTATCCTTTTGTGTTAATGCCCAATCTCCAACATAAGCTTCTAACTCCCCTATTGAAACAGGTTCAGATTTTATACCTCTAATACATTTGCCTTGACATTGCTTTTGATGTGGACATACTCTACCACATATTGCAGGCAATACAGTTGTTTTGCATAATATTTGGTATGCTTCTTGTATATTGTTTTCTTTTAGTTTTTGTATAAATGCTGGAATATTATTTCCAAGTGGACACCCTGTTCTACATTGCGGATTTTTACAATTTAAACAATATTCTACTTTTTTTATTATTTCTTGCTTCATATTCTACTCCTATTTTTATTAATGTCACTGTGTGTCAAACAGAACCATCCCCATTGACATTGAAATTTAATTGCAAAAATTCGCAACCTCTTTTAAATCCTTCCAAAATTCAATTTTTTTGCTTTCATCCCTAAGCAAAGCAGCTGGATGCCATGTAGGCATATACTTTATTCCTTTTTGTTCTATCCATTTCCCCCTACTTGCAGTAATTGAATATTCTTTGCCCAATATATTTTTTAAAGCTGTACTACCTAAAAGTACTATTATTTTAGGCTTTACAAGTATTACTTGATTACGTAAATAATTTAAACAGGCTTCTGCTTCGTCTTGTTCTGGCACTCTATTTGCAGGTGGTCTACACTTTACTATATTTGCTATATATACTTGTTCTCTTTTTATTCCTAGACCTTGAAATGCTTTGTTCATAAGTTGCCCTGCTTTACCTACAAATGGAAGTCCTTGTGTGTCTTCATCTGCTCCTGGTCCTTCTCCTATAAACATTATTTCTGCTTGTTTGTTTCCTTCTCCAAATACTATGTTTTTTCTTGTTGAACACAATTTACATTTATTACAATTTACTATACTATTTTCTAATTCTTCCCAATTATTGTACATTTTTATTCCTCGTTTTTATTTTTTCATCTTACACAATTTTCCATTAATTCTATTTTATTTTCTAAGTTTGTATCTATTTTTGCCATTGTTCCAATTGGTATAACTGTCTTTTTATTACTTCTTCATATCCATATTCAGTTTGCCATGATGTTAATGATTTAAATGTTGGACCATGAAATGTTACTAAACCTGTTTTTGCATATATTGCGTTTAGCAGTGATGTTGAATCACTAAAACCACATATTATTTTTGGATGATATTTTATTGTGTCATAGTCTAAATAGTCAAATGTGGAGTTTGAATTAAAACCACCAGATATGCAAAATATTGCTTTTATTTCATCATTTTTAAACATATTGTTTATATCTTCTGCTTTTTGCTTTGCTGTTGCTGAATAACCTAATTTGTTTGATATAGCATTTGGTGCAAATTTTACATTAAAACCTGCTGTTTCCATAAGCATTATTGAATTATTTATTGATTGTAAATCTTCTTGTAATACTGGGCTTGATGGTGCTATTAAGCCAATTGTGTCACCTTTTTTTAATTTTTCTGGTATCATAATTTTTCCTCCATTTTTTATAAATTACTGTTAAAAGTAATAATACTTTAAGCTAATGTAAGATTTTTAGAGCTCAGTATCGTGGAAAGTTCGCATTGCTTTAATTTAATGCAATGAAATAATTGCAGCATTAACTCCAAAATTTTCTTTATCTGCTCTATATGAATGAAACTCATTTGAATTACACATTGTACAAATTTCACTATCTATAATATTTTCTGGTTTTAAACCAATATTTTTTAAAAGCTGTGTATTTATTTTAACTGTATCTATGCAATATTTTTGCTTGCTTTCTTTTATTTCTCCTGTTTTTATTATCTCATTTATATTTGACAAATATTTATATTTTTCATAAAATAAATCTTTTACATCTTCATCTACTTCAAAACAACACTGCCTTATACTTGGGCATATACAACAAATAATATCTTTTGGATTACTTTGATATTCATTTTGCATTTTTTCAATAGCTTTTAGTATTATTGCCTTTAAGGTTCCTCTCCAACCAGAATGAACACTTGCAATAACTTTTTTTACTGGATCATATAAAAGCATTGAAATACAGTCTGCAGATGTCGTAATTAAGGCTATTCCTTTTTTGCTTGTTACTATTCCATCAGTATTTTCTAATTTTTCTATTTTTTTTACTATTTTTACATTATCTGTATGTGTTTGATATGGTCTTATAGTTAATACATTTTTTAATTCCAAACATTCAAATATCTTATTACAACTTTGATTAAAAATGTTTCTATCCTTTATTTGAAAATTTAATTCTCCATTATTTTTCATTGTATAACAGTGTGTAATTTCTGGATATTCTAATAATTTTTTAAATTGAATATATTGAATACCATTTTTATTTTTAAAAGTTACGTTTTCCAATATTTCACCTTTCTAATTAAGACGTATTTTATTAACGCAAATATCATCTTAATAATTAAATTTTATTTGACATTTTTAAAATAACTGTGTATAATAAATATAGTATACTTTTACTTCTTTGTCTAGCGAACATTCGCAATTTTTTCTAAAACTTTTTCCTTATTTACATTTGGTATATAATTATAATTATTTTTTGTAGTTTGATTAAATTGGCAAATTGCTTTATAACTACAGTATTCACAAGGTGTTTTTTTATCCTTTGTTTTATAGTATGGCTCAATACCAATGTTTCCATTTAAAATTTCTTCTGAAATTTGTTTTATAATTTTTTCCATATAATTTTGTAAATTTTCAAATTGTTTTCTGTTTAATGTATTTGGTTTATCAGTAACTTCTCTATCTTTTGTTATATATGCAGGTACAATGTTTGAATTACCATATACCAAATTTGTATCCATTTTTCTTACAATGTTACTGTCTGCAAGTATTAAGCCTTGCATTTTAAATTGTTTTCGTAATTCTTCTGTAATTTGCTCATCTGTCATGTTTGCATTAGCACTTAATACTGGATCTATTAAACTAAAATATAAAGCTCCTGCTGGTGTTACATTTTGGTTTTTAGATGCTGCATCTAAATATGTTAATAATTGAAGCTGCAGTCCTGCATATACTTCATTTAAATTTATATTTTTTATAGATGATTTATAGTCTATTATTCTAATATAGTTACCATCTACTGTTTTTGCTATATCTAACCTGTCTATTTTACCTGTAATTTCAACCTTTTTTCCATTTTGTAGTTCATACACAATTGGCTCATATTGCCCACCTTTTTTGAATTCAAGTTCATGACCTAATACTTCAAACTCGCTATATTTTAGGCTGTCTACTATATATTTCATTGATTTTACAATTACTTTTTTTAGTCTTTGTGCTAAGACTCTGTATTTTGGAATGCTGTTAAATATATCATATTTTTTTAATGATAATTTTTCTTCTACTATTTCTTCTGTTATTTGTTTTATTTGATCTTCTTGTATTTTTTTAACCGATATTTCTAACTCGTCCAATTTTTCAAAAAAGCTGTCAATTACTTCGTGCATTAAGTTACCTGTATCAATTGATTCTACATTAAAACTGTCTTTTTCTTTTAGTTTTAATCCATATTTTAAGTAATATGAAAATGCACAAAATTTAAATTGTTCTAATCTAGATACACTTGTTTTTAAGGTGTTTCCATATAGTTTTTGTATATTGCTATTTTCTAGTTTTTCAGGCTCATTTTTATATTCAAATGATTTTATTGCTGCTTCTAATTTTTCCTTTTCGTTAGTTTGATAATAGTTATATACGTCAAACCATGTAGGCTCAATTTGTTCACCTTGTGCAAAATTTCTTAGGTTTACTAATAGCTCATCAAATGTAGTTTTAGAAAGTAAAATTTCACTTTTTCGCTCTACTACATCACTTTGCTCTTTTATATTTGGAAATATTCTTTTTATTTTGTTTATTAATATTGATGCTCTTAGTGAATTTCCTTCTGAATTTGATGATGCATAAGATAAATATAGTTTTTGTTCTGAGATTGTAAATGCTTTGTATATATTAAAATTATCATCATAAATTTGCTCTATTGTGCCCTTTGCAAGTTCTATACCTTGATTTTTTAATATGTTTCTGTCTTTATCATCTAAAAATCCTTCATCTTTATGTATGCTTGGAAAACTGCCATCATTTAAGCCTATAATAAATACGGCTTTTACTTTATGTGATCTTGAGCGGTCTACATCACCTACTATTACTTGGTCTGCTGTTGCAGGTATTGTACCTAAATCACTTTGATTAAATCCCATTTTTAGTACTTTTGCATATTTATCAAATGTAATATTTTTATTACCTAAAACTAATACTATTTCATCAAATAACTGTGTTAATATTTTAACACTTAATTCATATTGTTTTGCAATTTCTAGTTGTTCATTTTGTTTTAATTCTTCTATTTTTTGCTCTAATTTTTCGTATATATTATTTTTTACTAAAAATTGATATAAGTTTGTAGTTATTTCTTTTACTGTTTTTGTACCGGATAATTGTTTTTTTAATTCTAAAAGTGGCTCTATTACTTTATTTTTAGCATATATAATTTGTGCTTGTTGTTCTTCTGTTTCATTGTAAAAGCTCCACTCTTTTGCATACCATTTGTTTCCTTTTATTCCCCATTTTAAGCAATAATTTTCTAATAATGCAATTTCGTGTGCATCTAAACTTAAAAAACCTGTTTTTATATATCCAAATACTGCTTCATAAGACCAATTTTTTGCAAATATCTCTAATAAAGATAAAATATACCTTACTAAAATATTGCTTCCTAAGTCCTTTTTTTCGTCTATAAATACTGGTATATTGTATTGTTCAAAAATTGCTTTGCATAAACTTGAATATGTTTCTATATTTTTTGTAATTACAGCTATTTCTTCGTATTTATAGCCTTGTTTTGCCAGTTTTGTTATTTGAATTGCTACATTTTCTATTTCTGAATATGGATTACTTGCTAAAAATATTGATAAGTTTTCATTTGTTTTATTATATTTTTTGTAAAATGGTGATGCCATATTTTCTGCTAAATGTTTTAATTCTTCGGTTTTAAATCTATAGCTAGTTCCTAAAAAAACTGGCTTCTCAATTTCTATTCTCTCTTGGTTTGCTATTTCTAAAATTCTTTTTACTGTTTGTTTATTTGTATAAAATGTATCAATATCTGCATTTGTATTTTCTTGTAAATTATCTGCACAAACAGTTATAGTAATTTTGTGTGATATTTTCACTAATTTTCTTAAAATTTCGTATTCTTGTAATGTAAAGCCAACAAATTCATCAATATATATATCACAATTTTTAAATTCATTTGAATATTCTAGTTGTTCTGCCAAAATGGTTAGCCCGTCATTTTCGTCAATATATTCATTTTGAATTGTAGTTGTGTACATTTCATACATTTTTGTAACATCTTCTAACTTTTTTTGCAAATATTTATCTTGAGTATTTTGTGCGACTTGTTTTAATGTATTTAATTGTACATTGTGTTTTTTAAGCTCTGTTAATTGTCTTGATATCATTTCTACATTCTCATCTGATTTACCTAAAAATGAAAATTTACTATTTTCAGTTAAAAGTATATGGTCTATAAGCATTGCTTTCCCTGAGCTTGATAGGTTTACCCTTGTTTTTTTGCCTACTTCACCTAAAATTCTGTATGCCATACGTGCAAATGTAATTACTTCTGCTGAAATCATACTTTGTGCAGAAGAATTTTCTAGCAATTTTTGTTCTGCTGTGTATGAAAATTGCTCTGGTGTAATTACTTTTATTTTATATTTACTTTGTTTCTTTATTTTTTCATTTATTTCATTAAATATATAATTGCTTTTTCCTGTACCTGATGTACCATATATAATTTGAATACTCAAAGCCTTTTTCCTCCATTTTTGTAACTGTACTTGAATTATATCATAAATACTATAAATATCATATAAAAATATAAATAAAAAAGAAGCTATTTTTAAGCTTCCCTTTTCCAATAAAACAAATATTGTTGTGCTATTCCAGCTAAATCACCATATTTTTCAGTTGCAAGTTTTTCAATTTGTTCTCTTTTTAATTTAGTTTCATCTGGTAATTGAAAGTATAGTTCATTCATAACTCTTCTTACCCAAACATCAACTGGAAATACATTTAAGCATTTTAATGTTGAAAATAACATTACACAATCTGCAACTTTTGGTCCAACTCCTGGTAAAGTAAGCAAAATTTCTTTTATTTTTTGACTGTCTTTTTCTTTACTTAGTCTTTCTAAGTCTATTTGTTTTGTTACTATTAATTTTGTTGCATCATATATTCTTTTGTCTCTAAAGCCTAGTCCAAGTACTCTTAAATCTTCTACTGTAGCTTTTGACAGTTGTTCTGGAGTTGGAAATGTATAATACTCATTACATTTCCACTCTATTTTATTACCATATTTTCTTGACATTCTTTCTATAATTCCCTTTATTCTAGGAATATTGTTATTTGCAGAAATTATAAATGATATGATTGTTTCCCATAAGTTTTGATTTAAAAGCCTTATTCCGCTTCCATAGTCAATACTATTTTTAAGTGGCTCATCTATTTTAGCTAATTCATTTTTTATTTTTTCATAATCTCTTTCTAAGTCAAAATATTTTGTTACTATTTCTTCTATATTCCCATCACAAATACCATCAAATATTATTTGATGGTTAACTTGTTTTACGTTTAATACATTGTTTTCAAAAATACCTGTATAGCTTCCATCTAGTTCTTGATTCCACCTAAAGCATTGTCCACATTCGAATATATGCTTTGTATTAAAGCTATTTATGTTTTCTATTTTATATTGTTGTTCTTTCATATAATTCCTTCTTTTTATATTTTTGGTAATTTATTTTCTAACATTTATGTAGTAATATAATATAATGTTTTTTGTAGTGAGGCTGTGGGGACCAGCGAGCTAGAAGGCGTTACAAGAGTTTTTAAAATATTGTGCTAACACTGAAATTATATTACGCCTTCTTGCGAAGTTGGGATGGAACGAAAAAAAACATTATATTATATTACTAGTAAACGATAGAAAAATTATATTACATTGCTATAGGGATAAGATATATTAATTAACAGAAATATCAAAATAAAACTCTACCCCATCATTTGTATTGCACACACCATATTCATTTTGATAATTATTTTGTATTGCCTTTACTATTGAAAGCCCTATTCCACTACCACTATTTTCACGGTTACGTGAATCATCAACTTTATAAAATCTACCCCATATTCTTGTTAAATCTTCTTCTGGTATTTTACTTCCTGTATTAAATACAGTTACTCTTATTTTATTATTTATATTTTGTAATGTAATTATAATTTGCTTTTTACCATTAATTTCTTTTACATGTTTTATTGCATTTGTAATATAATTTGTTACTACTTGCTCTATGTAAAATTCATCTGCATATACATAAACTGGTTCATTGTATTCAAAAATAACTTGTATTTTATTTTCATCTAGCATTACATTACATTTTCTTATTACTTCATTTATTAGTTCTACTACATCAAATTTTTTGTCTAAAAATTCTCTTTTACCATATTCAAGTTTCATTAGTTCTAATAATTGTTTTACTAATATATCCATTTTGTTTGATTCATCTAGTATAACTTCTGCATAAAATTTTCTAGATTCCTCATCTGTATTTACATTTTCAATTAAACCTTCTGCATAACCTTGTATTAATGCAATTGGTGTTTTTAATTCATGTGATACATCTGAAATAAATTGTTTTCTCATCTCATCTATTTTAGATTTTTCTTCAATATCTTTTTCAAGTTCTGTGTTTGTTTCCCTTAATTGCTTTATTGTTGTTTCAAGTTTGTCTGACATTGTATTTATATTTTTTCCAAGTTCATTTATTTCATCATCTGAATCATTTATTCTATATTTTTGTTCAAAGTCTAATTTTGCCATTTTTTTAGTAATATCATTTAATTGCAATATTGGTTCTGTAAATTTACGTGATATTAATGATGCTGCTAATGCAGATATTATTATTGTTATCGCGCCTATTGCAATTAATGTGTTATTTGAAATTCTAACACTTTCTTCTATTGGTGCAATTGGAATTCTTATGTATAAACTATATCCATTGTCTAATTTGCCATACAGTAGTATATAATTTAAGCTATTATTTGTGTCATCTATTTTACGTATTGTCATTTTATTATCACTATAAAGTAAATTTTTTCTTTCTTCAAAATGAGTTTTGTATTTATTTTCAATTGATGTTATGTTTGATAAAAAGTCTTTGTTTGTTGAAAATAAAATTAAATCTGTATCTGATTTAATTAATATGTCAAAATTGTTTCTAAATGCTATTTTTTTTAATTCGGTTTCTAAATTCATTTCTAAAGTTGGTTCTTCATAATAGTCATTTATTTTGTTATATACTTCTTTTATAGTATTGGTTTTACTATAAATATAAAAGTTTTCCAGTACTAAGCTATTTATTGCTATTAAGCAAATTACTAAAAGAATTACAACTACACAAAGAATTGAAAATAGTCTAAATCTTACTGATTTTAATTTTTCTTTTAGCACTTTTATTTCCCCCTTTTACTTAATTTCAAACTTATATCCTATACCTCTCATTGTTTCTATATATTTACCTTTTTTACCTAGCTTATGTCTTATTTTTTTTATATGGCTGTCAATTGTTCTAGAATCTCCATAATAGTCATAGTTCCATACATTATTTAATATTTTATCTCTTGATAACGCAATACCTTGATTATCTACTAAATATTTTAAAAGTTCATATTCTCTTAAACTCATTTCAACTTGCTTATCATCAACTGTAACTGTTCTTCCTTCTGGATCAATTACAATACCACCATAATCTTTTACTTCGGTTTTATCTCCCATTGTCCTTTTTAGCAACGCTTCTACTCTTGCAACTAAAATTTTGGGGCTAAATGGTTTTGATATATATTCATCAACTCCAAGTTCAAAACCAAATAATTCGTCTTGTTCTTCGCCTCTTGCTGTAAGCATAATAATTGGCACTTTTGAGTTTTGTCTTATTTGTCTTAGTACTGACCAGCCATCTAATTTTGGCATCATTACATCAAGTAAGATTAAATTAATTTGATTCTTACTTTCTTCATATATTTTAAGTGCTTCTTCTCCATCTCCTGCTTCTAATATACTATACCCTTTTTGTACCAAAAAATCTTTTATTAATTTTCTCATTCTAGATTCATCATCAATTACTAAAATAGTAATATTATTCATTTTTAATTGTCCCTTCATTTTATATTACATAACTATTATACATTATACAAAGGTTTTATGTCTATATTGTGAACAAAAAAAGAAAAATATGACTTTAAACTATATATTTAATTTCATTGTGTGGAAAATATTTTCTCATTAAATCTTTTAAAAATATTTCTGCTTCTTGTCTTGTTTCTTTTGTATAAGAGTATTTTCCTTTTCCCCTACCTGTCATTAGTTCTTTGTTATATAAGTTAGTTTTATTAGGAAATGCTTCTTGGTTTATCATTCTGTGTACATAGCTGTAAGTCATAAATATTATTTCAAAGAAAACTTCTTTTTTTACTTGTTCTGATAAATTTTCTGCTAAGTATTTTACAAGTGCTGTATATTGTTCTTTCCAATTTTCTACTAATATTACAGGCGCTATTAAAATACCTAATTTATACCCTGCATCTTTTAGTTTGTTTATAGCTTTTACTCTATTTTCTAATGGTGATGTTCCTATTTCTATTGTTCTTATTATTTCTTTTGGATTAACACTCATTCTAACTATTACTTTACCCTTATGATCTAATGGTAAAATTGGGTCTACCATATCAAATTTTGTTGGAAATGTTAGTAAACCTTTTGGATTATCTTTAAAATTTTCAATTGTCCATACCAAATTGTTTGTAATTGTATTTTCTAAAATCAAATCACTGTTACTGCCAATTTCAAATGTTAAATTTTTATCGGCTTCATCTGCAACTTTTTTCATTTTACTTAGCATTTGTTCTCTGTTTACAAATAGCCTTAAATATGCACATTTGTTATAATTACAAACTAAGTAACAGTACAAACACATTGCTATACAACCAGATGAAGTATATGGTA
Organism: uncultured Clostridium sp.; assembly: GCA_964618105.1. Classification (GTDB taxonomy): domain Bacteria; phylum Bacillota; class Clostridia; order TANB77; family CAG-508; genus CAG-273. The sequence goes on from CAZUAJ010000008.1 coordinate 26,946, forward strand.
CTAAAAAATCTGATGTTTTATGGTTTGGCACAAATTTATGTGTTTTTCTAATTCCTATTATTAAATTTTGCTTCATTTTAGGAAATTCACTATTTTGCTTTTTTCTCATTTCTTCTATATTATTATGATTTTCTATTTCAATGCACTCAACACCTTTTTCTTTGTATTTTTGCAAAAGGTCTTTTCCAAGTTCATAGTTTTGGCTTTCTTTCTCATAATAAATTGCTTTAGGCAAGAACATATTTAAAATCACCTCTAAATATATTCTTGCCTAATAATAATTTTATTATTCTATATAATACACCTAAAAAATAGCTATGTAAAAATTTTTAGTTTTCAAAATTGTTACACTTATTTTGTTCACTTTTGGTTAAATTTTCCAAATCACAAAAATGCGTGAAACAAATTAAATATATAATTGAGAAACAAAATCCTCCTATTACGTCACTTGCATAATGCACGCCTAAGTAAATTCTGCTTATTCCCACTAATAATATTAATATTGATAATAAACTTATTGAAATCCATTTTATGTAATTATTTCTTACTTTTTTAAATATCAAATAAATTATTAGTCCATAAAAAGCCATGCTTGCCATTGAATGACCTGATGGAAAACTAAAACCAGATTCTTCTATTAAACGATAGCCTTCTGGTCTTGGTCTTTCAAAAATATTTTTTAATATTAAGTTCAATATTGTGCTTATAAAAATATTAAGTGATATTATAAAACCATATTTCTTATTTTTTATAAATGCCAAAACCGTTAAACAAATAGCACATAGCACACCAGCTGAAGCCATTGCAGTAATTATCTTCATTATTTGAGTTGTATTACTTGAAATTGCTTTTGATATAACAGAATATATTTTCATATCAAAACTTTTTATCTCATTATCAAATATATTTTCAATTACAAATACTAAAATAATTGCACAAACTAAAGCTAATATCCATTTTATATTTTTCATATTCACCTCATTTTATGTCAGTTTTGGGGACGTTCCTTCAACTGACATTTTTGTCAGTCGCGGGGACACACCTTTAATAAATTTTATTTTTATTTTTAGCAATTAAAGCTTTAATTTTTATGCCTTGCTCTGAAAACATTTTCTCATGTTCTGTTTCAATGTTTTCCCAAAAATCTAGCTCCTTTTTTAAATTTCTTGTTAGTTTTTCAATTTTAAATCCAGTATTTTCAAAGTAATTTATACTTTCTTCAAATAAATTATCATCATCTGTTTTGAAATAAATTTTTCCACCTGGTTTTAAAAATTCTTTATAATGTTCTAATTGTCTTGTATATGTTAGTCTTTTTTTGTGATGCTTTCCTCTTGGCCATGGATTGCAAAAGTTTATGTATATTCCATCTACAGCATCTTGTTCATTTAAAATTAAAAGTATTCTTTCAATATCAAAACGTGTAAGTATAATATTATCTATTTCTTTTTCGCCTTGAGTATATATTTCTTCTACTTTTCTTTTCGCCAGACCTAGCATTGGATCTACTAAATCTATTGCTAAATAATTATTTTCAGGATGAAGAAATGCTTTTTGCGAAATAAATCCACCTTTTCCACAACCTAATTCAACAAATAAAGGTTGGTCAAATCTTACAAACTCTTTTCTCCAATTTCCTATTATTTCTTCTGGATGTTCTCTATAAAATTTACTTTCTTCTAATTCTTTTCTAGCCCATGGTTTATATCTAATTCTCACTTTTTTCCCCTTCTAATGTCAGTTTTGGGGACGTTCCTTCAACTGACATTTTTGTCAGTTAAAGGAACGTCCCTAAAACTGACATTTTTTAATCATTGCTACATATATGTTTTCTTGTTACTTCTAGTAAATCTAATGGTGTAAAACCAACTATTTGAATTTTTGAACGGTCTTTTTTTATGTTTTCTTCTAATATTTCTAGTATTTTTTGTTTTGTTTCATTTTTTTCCATGTCAATATAATCTATAATTATTATTCCACCAATATCTCTTAAGCGGAGTTGTTTTGCTATTTCTATGGTTGCTTCTTTGTTTACTGTGAATACTGTTTGTTCTAAATCTTTATTTCCAACATATTTGCCTGAGTTTACGTCAATTGCTGTTAATGCTTCAGTTTTATCTATTGTGATAAAGCCTCCACATTTAAGCCATATTTTACGATTATTTGCTTTGTCTATTTGATTTTCTACATCATATATATTAAGTATATTTTCACTTTGTTTTAGTTCCAATTTAATTTTTGTTTCGAGTCCTGTGTCTTTTAAAAATTTGCACACATATTTATTTATTTCTGAATTATTTGTTATTATTCTTGACAAGTCTTGGTCTATAATATCAGTTAATATTTTTTCTATAATTCCATTATTTTTATATAACACTGTTGGAGTAAAATCGTTTGCTTTTTGTATTGTTTCAGCTTTTTTTATAATTCTGTCATATTGTTTTACAACTTCTTCAATATCTTTTTGTATTAGTTGCTCTTCTTTTTCTTTTGCTGATGTTCTTATAATAAGTCCAAAGCCTTGTGGCAAGTTTACTTTTGCTATTTGAGTAAGTCTTTGTCTTTCTTGTTCTTTTTCTATTTTTTTAGATATTGTAATGAATTCAGAATTTGGCATTAATACTACAAATCTGCCAGGAATTGTAATGTGTGTTGAAACTCTAGCTCCTTTTTTATTTGTACTATCTCTCTTGACTTGTACTAATATTGGCATTTTAGTATGTATATAATTTTTTATATCATATTTACTTAATTTTTCATTTTTATTTCCTGTTTCATTACTTGCTTTTGGAATAATATCTTTTATATGTATGAATGTATTTTTTTCTACTCCAATGTCAACAAATGCAGCTTGCATGCCTACTAAAACATTTTCCACTTTACCTAAGTATATGTTACCTTCAAGCCTTGTTTGTTCAGTTTTTTCTTCATATTTTTCAACTAGTTTGCCATTTTCAACTAAAGCAACTGTTTTGTTGTTTTGAGTGTCTTGACTTATTATTAATTCTTGCATAATTCTACCTCTAAGTTTTATTTTTTATAATTCATTACAAATAATGTAATATAATGTTTTTTCCGTTCCATCCCTACTTCGCAAGAAGGCATAATACAATTTCAATGCTTTCACAAATATTTTAAACGCCTTCTAGCTCGCTGGTCCCCACAGCCCCACTACAAAAAACATTATATTACATTATTTATATTAAGAAAATAAATTCAATATTATTAGCATTTATTTTAACTTAATTAAATTTATTCATAGTAGCATCAATTCCAAATTTAACAAAATGCACAACAGCATCTGCAGCTTTATTAATTCCTGTTTCTAATTCTGTATATTGCTCAGTTCTTAATTTTCCTATAACATAATCAATTGCATCATATTCATCTACTTGCTTACCTATTCCAACTCTAATTCGCGGAAAGTTTTCTGATGCAAGTTCGTGTACTACTGATTTTGCTCCATTATGTGAACCTGGTCCACCTTTTGGGCGAATTTTTATTTTTCCAATTTTTACATCCATATCATCATATATAACCATTACATTTTCTAAAGGTATTTTGTAAAAATCTATAAATGGTTTTATGGCTTGTCCACTCAAATTCATATATGTTTGTGGTTTAAGTAAAATTACTTTTTTGCCTTCAATTGTCCCACTTCCATATAACCCATTAAATTTAGTTCTTGTAAGTTCTATTTCACATTTTTTTGCTATTTTGTTAATTACATCAAATCCCATATTATGCCTTGTCATACTATATTCTGGCTCTGGGTTACCTAATCCTACTATTAAATACATTTTTTCTTCCTTTTTAAATTAGTACTATTTCATAATATCGTGCGTGTGTATTTTCATCTCTTAGTTCTTCTTTTTCTACAAATCCATTTTTTTTATAAAAACTTATTGCTCTTCCTAGACATTCATAAGTACCTAGTTGTAATTTTTTAAAATTAAGTTTTTTAATTGAAAAATCAAACAGTTCTAATAATAATTTTTCTGCTAATCCTTTTCCCCTATGTTCAATGTCACAACACACATTTTCAATTCTACCAATGTTATCTTCTATTTTTTTCAACATCATTGTAGCCAATACTTTCCCATTTTCTTCTATATACCATATATATAAATTTTCATCATTATAGTTTTTATTCAAATAATGTTCTTCAAATTCTTTGAATCCGATTTTCTTTAACCATAACATTAATAGTTAATTCTTTTATTGCATTTTGAATTTCATTGTTTGATTCATACTTTTTTACAATGTATTCCCCCATTTCTTGTTACCTCTTTTTATTATTATACTACTGCAATATCATACTTTAATTTATTCCATATCTCATTTGTTTGTAAATATTCATTGTAATGTTTTTTTACATTTTTATCATATTTAGTTAAGTCTTGTAATAAAAAACTAAAGTCTTCATTTTTAAATAATTTGTTTATTTCCGGAATACTGGCTTGTAGTTTTTTATATGTTTCATTCATTTTTTCTTGATAGTTTTCTGGGTGTGTTATATATTGAAATAATGGTTTATATTTTATCCACCCTTTTGATGCTTGCATAAATCTTTTAGCTATTTGCTCATCTTCAACTTTTATTTTTCTTAGTGCTTTTGGATGTGTTTTTCTTAAAATTCCAGTATATTTTAAAAATCCATCGTGAAAATGATAAACTGGTACTTTAATTACTTTTGAGTTGTTTAGCTTTGTAGAGAAAAATGTGTCTTCTCCTCTTGCACCTTCTGGATTATAAAATGCAGGAATTTTATCAATATGATTAAGGTTTAAGCATAATGTAGACCCTGATACCCATTTTCCTACTCCATCACTTTCTATTTCATACGCACCTTCTCCATTACAAATTTGAGAATTTGCATAAGTTACGCCATTGTATTTGGTAAATTTTTCCTTTATCGAATCCCATGAAATAATATCATTACTAATAGCTTCTATATATTGCTTAAATAGTCCTTCATCAACATCTTCATTTAATTCCACATAAGGAATTGGCGAAATATAGCCACAATGATAACCTATTGTTACATCTGCATTTTTTATATAATTGTAATGAACTAGCACATTGTTTTGTTCTTTCCACATAATTTCTTTTGTCTTTTCATCTCTTATGCATGCAACTGGGTATTCATCATCATCCCAAAACAAAAGATAATCTATATTTCTTAACAAGGCATAATACATTAATGTATTTCTACCTTTTGCATGTCCATGACCGAAAAACAATTCTGCTTCTTCTTTTGTTAGTTTTTCTCTTCCAATTAGTCTTTTTTTCATTTCTTCAATATCTTCTGGTGTAATATATTTAATTTTTATATCTTTATATACATTTGGTATTAAACCATAAAAATCTACTCTTGTTGTATATTGATATCCCAAATCAAATAAAATAAATGCAGTTAATTCAACTTTTTCTTCTGCATTTTTAAATTGATTTACTAATTGTTCATAAGTATTGTTTATTATTTTACATACATTAGGTCTTCCTGTTACAAAACCTAATCCAAATTGAATTGTCTTTTCCATCTGTTTCTCCTTAACATTTGTACTATTAAATTGCAAAATCTAACTATAAAATTATATCATATTTATTAAAATGTGTCAATTTTTTTAATGTCTTACCGCTCTAAGGTTTGAAAGAATTATTAAAAGAAAAAACAGACTTTTATACAAAAGTCTGTTATTCAAGTCCAAAACTTACACCTAAAGCATTATTTATTTGTGACATTATTTTATTATCATCTATATGTCCTATTTTTTCTTTTAGTCTGCTTTTATCTATTGTCCTTATTTGTTCTGTTAATATTACAGATTCTGCTTTTAAGCCACTTTTTTCTGGTTCAATTTCTATGTGTGTTGGCAATTTTGTTTTCCCTGTTTGTGATGTTATAGCTGCTGCTATTACAGTAGGACTGTGCTTGTTTCCAACATCATTTTGAATTATTAGCACTGGTCTTACTCCACCTTGTTCAGACCCCACAACCGGACTTAAATCTGCATAAAACATATCTCCTCTTTTTATTATCATATTCTTCACTC
>CAZUAJ010000009.1:0-13192 GCA_964618105.1 uncultured Clostridium sp.
CTGTAGTTTCTCTTCAGTCTGATGTCCAACTAGAATTAGAGCAGTAAACACTCGCTCTTATACCAAGTTAACATAATACAAACAAGAATTTTGTGGAAATTAGCTTGACAATTGGAGAGTAAAACGAGTATAATAATAAATAGTTTAAAAAATAAAAACAAAAATGAGAAAAAGTAAAATTAAGGTTGTTAAAAGAGAGAGTTAGTCATTGGCTGAAAGCTAGCTTAAATAAACGGGTTTGAAAAACTATCTCATTAGTTCCTTGTTAAAAGCTAGGCGTAAATCTGCGTTAAAGGTTTAATTAAGTTAAAAATAGGATGGAACCGTGTAAAAAAGCACTCCTAAAGTAGTAATACTTTAGAAGTGCTTTTTTAATTGCTATAATATTCTAACTCGGAATACGAGTTTAGAAAATTTAAAAAACTTCTAATGTATTAAAAAATAAAAGTAAAATTTAAGAGGAGAAAAAATAATGGTAAAAGTAGAATTAAAAAATGGCTCTAAAATAGAGGTAAATGAAGGCACATCTGTTTTAGATGTTGCAAAACAATTAAGTGAAGGTTTAGCAAGAAATGCAATGTGTGCAAAAATTGATGGTGAAGTAAAAGATTTACGCACATTAATTGAAAAAGATTGCAAGTTAGAAATTTTAACATTTGATGATTTAGATGGTAAAAAAGCATATTGGCACACAACATCACATATTATGGCACAAGCAATAAAAAGAATATATGGTGATAATGCAAAATTAACAATAGGACCTTCTATTGATAATGGTTTTTATTATGATTTTGATGTAGAAAAACCATTTACAGAAGATGATTTAACTAAAATTGAAGAAGAAATGAAAAAAATTGTTAAAGAAAATTTACAAATTACAAGATATACTCTACCAAGGAATGAAGCTATAGAACTGATGAAACAAAGAAAAGAGCCATATAAAGTAGAGTTAATTGAAGAATTGCCAGAAAATGAAGAAATTAGTTTTTATGATCAAGGTGAATTCAAAGAATTATGTGCAGGACCACATATTATGAGTACAGGTTCAGTAAAAGCATTTAAATTATTACATTCTTCAGCTTCATACTGGAGAGGAGATGAAACAAAACAAACACTTCAAAGAATTTATGGTATAGCATTTCCAAAAGCAAGTATGTTAGAAGAATATTTGAACATGTTAGAAGAAGCCAAAAAAAGAGATCATCGTAAATTAGGTAAAGAATTAGATTTGTTTTTCTTTGATGAAACAGCACCTGGTATGGCATACTGGATGCCTAAAGGCTTTACAATGATGAATATATTAATTGACCTTTGGAGAAAAGAACACAAACATAAAGGATATCAAGAATTTTCTGGTCCACAATTAAATAGCAGTATTTTGTGGAAAACATCTGGACATTGGGATCACTATAAAGAAGATATGTTTGTTTTGACTGATAGTGATGGAAAAGAGCAAGCATTGAAACCAATGAATTGCCCAAACTCTATTAAAATTTATCAAAGTAAATTAAGAAGCTATAAAGATTTGCCTTTAAGATTTAGTGATATAGATGTTATTCACCGTAACGAAAAATCCGGACAATTAAATGGATTATTCCGTGTAAGAATGTTCAGACAAGATGATTCACACAATTATGTTATGGAATCACAAATTAAAGATGAAATAAAAAATATATTAGAAATTGCTAAAAAATTATATAATATTTTTGGCTTGGATTTTATATTAACATTGTCTACAAGACCAGATGATTATATGGGTGAACTAAGCTTATGGAATAAGGCAGAAGCAGATTTAAGAGATGTATTAGACGAACTTTGCGGAAAAGACAACTACCGTGTAAACGAAGGAGATGGAGCATTCTATGGACCAAAAATTGATATAAAAATGCATGACTGCTTAGGAAGAGAATGGCAAATGGGAACTGTGCAAGTAGATTTCCAATTACCACTTAGATTTAATTTATCATATATTGATTCAGATGGCGAAAAGAAAACTCCAATAATGATACACAGAGCATTATTTGGTTCATTTGAAAGATTTATAGGTATTTTAACAGAACATTATGCAGGGGCATTCCCAACATGGCTTTCACCTGTACAAGTAAAAGTATTACCAATAGCTGATAGTCATAAAGAGTATGCACAAAAAGTTTTAGAAAAATTAGATGAAAATGGAATTCGTGCAGAACTTGATGAAAGACAAGAAAAAATAGGCTATAAAATTAGAGAAGCACAGCTTCAAAAAATTCCATATATGTTAATTATAGGAGATAAAGAAGTAGAATCAAGTTCAGTTGGTGTTCGTTCTAGAATAGACGGAGATATTGGTGCAATAAATTTAAATGAATTTATGGCAAAAATAAAAAAAGAAGTAGAAGAATATAAATAAAAATAAATAAAAACAGTTGTAAAATTTAAACAAAATTGATATACTAATACATATCTAAAGATATAAAATTTCGTAAGAAAAAGGAGGTTTCTTTATGGAAGAAGAAAAAAAAGAAATAAAAGAGGTGGAAGAAGTAGTTGAAAATAATGGGGAAGTAGCATTAGAAAGCAATGCAAATATAAAAATTTCAGATGATGTTGTTTCTGTAATTGCAGGAGTAGCAGTTTCAGAGGTGCCTGGAGTAGCACAAATGTCAGGTGGTTTTGCAGGTGGAATTTCAGAAGTTCTTAGTGGCAAAAAAAACTTGGCTAAAGGAATAAAAGTAGAAACTGGAGAAAAAGAAACAAAAATAGATGTAAACATTATAGTAGAATATGGTGTTAGAATTCCAGATGTTGCCTTTGAAATTCAAAACAAAGTTAAAAAAGCTGTTGAAAGTATGACTGGTTTAAAAGTTGTTGAAGTTAATGTTCACATTCAAGGAGTTAGCACTGAAAATATGGAAGTAAGTGAAGAAAAAGAAGATAAGGAATAATAAAATTATAAATTAGGCACAATAAAATTTACTGTGCCTAATTTGAAGTTTAAAACAAATTTTAGTAAGAAAGGATAAAGTAAAAATGAAAATTTTAGATAAAATAGGACTAGCTCTTTTTTCTAGTATAATACTTATATTATCAATAATTACATGCTTAATGGTTTTTGGCTGGTTAAATGTAGAATTAGTATATAATGTAGCAGTAAATGCACTTCAAAATGAGATTACATCAAATACTTTATTAATAATTAGTGTAATATTTATATTACTTGCAATTAAATGTATATTTTTTGATTCTAGCTCAAAACAAGAAATGGATTATAAAAATGGTATATTACTTGAAAATTCTGACGGAAAACTTTTAATTACAAAAGATACAATAGAAAATTTAGTAAATAGTGTAGTTAAAGGTTTTGATAGTGCTGAAAACGTAACAACAAGAGTAGAATTAGACAAGGAAAATAATGTAACAGTATTTGTAAATTTAAGTGTTAAAGAAAATGCAATTATAAAAGAACTATCAACTAATTTACAAACTAAAATTAAAACTACAATAAAAAGAACTTCAGACCTAGAAGTAAAAGAGGTTAATATTAAAGTAAAAGATATTGAGCCTGTAAAACCAATAGTTCAAGAATAAAAAGCGAAAGGAGCGGTAAAAATGGAAAACTTCAAAATGTTTTGTGAAAAATATGGTGGCGGCATTATGGGGGGACTAGTAGGAATAGTTCTAGCAATTCTGCTATTTTGCACAAACTTGTATAAAATTTTACTTATAATAGCTTTAATAATAATATGTATATGGGCAGGAAATTATTATCAAAAAAACAAAGATAGAGTTAAAGAAAAAATAAAAAACTTTATAGATAAGTTATAAAAAGGGAGTAACAATTACATGACAAGAACAGAAACAAGAGAACTAGCTTTTGAATTATTATATAGCTTAGAAATTCAAAAAACAAAACAAAGTGAATATAAAGAACAAATTGAAATGTTTTTTAATGAGCAAGAAATTGAACAAGAAAAAGTAAAAAAATATATAATTCAAACAGCAAAAGGAATCAATGAAAACGAAGAAAATATATTAAAACTAATATCTCAAAACTTAAAAGAAAAGTGGGATATTTCAAGAATTTCAAAAATTAATATTACATTATTAAAACTTGCAACTTATGAAATAATTTATATAAAATTACCTTATAAAGTAGTGGTAAATGAAGTAGTTGAAATTGCAAAAAAATATGGAGATGAAAATTCACCTTCTTTTATAAATGGAATATTAGCTAATATTATAAAACAGACAGGAATAACAAATGAGGAGTAAATATGACTTATAATTCAATAAGTGTAAGTGAATTAAATAAATACATAAAAGAAAAATTTGAAGAAGATGAATATTTTGCTAATGTTTTAGTAGAAGGAGAAATTTCAAATTTTAAAAATCATTATACAGGTCATCTGTATTTCACATTAAAAGATGAAAAATCGTTAATAAAATCAATAATGTTTAAGACATATACAACACATTTAGACTTTGTTCCACAAGATGGAATGAAGGTAATGATACTTGGAAGTGTTTCGGTTTTTGAAAGAGATGGAACATACCAATTATATGCTAAAGCAATGAAACAACTTGGAAAAACAGGTGATTTGAGGGCAGCTTATGAAGAGTTGAAAGCAAAATTAGAAAAAGAAGGATTGTTTAATCAAGAGCATAAAAAGAGAATTCCAATAATGCCAGAAACAATTGGGGTACTTACATCAAATACAGGAGCAGTTATAAGAGATATTATAAATGTATCTACTAGAAGAAATCCAAAGGTTCACATTAAATTATTTCCAGTTCCTGTACAAGGTGAAGGCGCAGCACAAAAAATAGCAGAGGGTATTGAATTTATGAATAAACATAAATTGGCAGATGTGCTTATTGTAGCAAGAGGTGGTGGTTCACTCGAAGATTTGTGGCCTTTTAATGAAGAAATAGTTGCAAGAGCAATATATAACTCTGAACTGCCTGTTATTTCTGCTGTTGGTCACGAAACAGATTTTACAATAGCTGACTTTACTGCTGACTTAAGAGCTCCAACGCCATCAGCTGCAGCTGAACTTGCAGTGGCAGATATTGAAGAATTAAATTTAAAACTTAAAAATTATAAAAAAAGGTATAATCAGGCTTTACTTAAAAAAATACAATTAATGAGATTACAATATGAAAAATGTATGACAAGAAGGGCTTTTACAGGAGCTTTGCAAAAAATAAATGAACAATTTATGATAATTGACATAAAAGTAAAATCAATGCAACATAGTGTAACTAACAAATTTTTACAAGAAAAAGCTAAAACTCAAAATTTAATTTCAAAATTAGATTCACTAAGTCCATTAAAAACTTTAGCAAGAGGTTATGGAATAATAACAAAAAATGGAGAAATTATAAAAAGTAAAAAACAATTAGAACAAGATGATGAAATTTTTATTAAAATGCAAGATGGTGAAACAAAAGCTAAAATTTTATAGTATATAGGAGAGTAAACATGACAAAAACAACAAAAAATATTTTAATTATAACGGTTATTGTAATATTGCTATTTGCTTTAACATTTGTAATATATCAGCATTTTAGTCTAAAACCACTAGAAAAATCTGATTTAGGTAAGGGAGAAATATTACCAGATGTTAATAATGGTTTAGACAATCTAATAAACGAAATACTAGAAGAAAATATTATAGAACCAGAAAAAAACAATAATAACCAAAAACAAGAAACAACAGTAACCGCTTCAACTGGTTCAGTAGAAGATAATGAAGACCAAATGACACCTAAAGAAACAAAAGCTATTAATTTGGTAAAAGAAAAGTGGTCTAATGAATATGGAAGTTTAGAAAATATAGCATTTAACATAAGTATTCAAAGTGATGGAAAATATTTAGTAACAGTATATGATACTAAAACTACCAGAACTTTAAAAGGATTTGTTGTAGATGTAAGTACAGAAATTGTGAATGAAAAGTAAGGAGTAAGCTATGAGTAAAAAAATAAGTTTTGAAGAAACAATGAACAAATTAGAAGATATAGCTACAGAACTAGAAAAAGGAAATTTGAGTTTAGAAGAATCAGTATCTAAATTTGAAGAAGGAATGAAACTTTCAAAAGAGTGTAGTGATTTATTAGAAAATGCCGAAAAAAGAATTACTATTTTAATAAAAGATGGAGAAGAAATAAAAGAAGAAAGTTTTATACAAGAAGAGGAATAAAAAATGCAGGGGATAATTAATTTTTTGAACGAGTATAAATATGTAATAGTTCCATTTTTAGTGTGGTTTGGAATACAATTATTTAAATTTATTTATGATTTAATAAAAACTAAAAAATTTAATTTTAAAAGACTAATGCAGGCAGGTGGAATGCCAAGTTCACATTCAGGAGTAGTGGTTTCTTTGACAACTATGATTGGAAAAGATGTTGGAATTAATTCGCCTTTATTTGCTATTTCATTAATTTTTGCATTTATTGTAATGTATGATGCTGCAGGAGTTAGAAGAGCTGCAGGAAAACAAGCGACATTATTAAATAAAATTGTTGAAACACCTGGACTAACAAGTTTACAAGTGTCTGAAAAACTGGTAGAAGTACTAGGACATACTCCATTTCAAGTGATTGTTGGAGCCATTATTGGTGTTATTGTGGGATTATTTGTGTAAATTTTATGCTTTTTAAATTATAAATAAATAGGAGAATAAAAAATGGAAGATATTGAAATTGCAAGAAATACAAAATTAGAAAAAATAACAAAAATAGCAGAAAAGCTAAATATAAATGAGGAGCAATTAGAACAATACGGAAAATATAAAGCAAAAATTTCTTCTGAAGTATATGAAAATTTAAAAAATAAAAAAGATGGAAAATTAATTTTGGTAACAGCAATAAACCCAACACCATTAGGTGAAGGAAAAACAACTATGGCGATAGGCTTAGCTGATGGACTAAGAAAAATTGGCAAAAATGCAGTTCTTGCATTAAGAGAGCCATCATTGGGACCTGTATTTGGAATAAAAGGTGGTGCAACAGGTGGCGGACATAGCCAAATTGCTCCAATGGAAGATATAAATTTGCATTTTACAGGGGATATTCATGCAATTACATCTGCAAATAATTTATTATCAGCAATTATAGATAATCATATATATTTTGGTAATGAATTAGAGTTTGACAGAGTAGTATGGAAAAGATGTGTTGACTTAAATGATAGACAATTAAGAACAGTTAATACAGGTTTATCACAAGAAAAAAACATAGTGCCAAGAATGGATGGTTTTGATATATCAGTAGCGTCAGAAATAATGGCAATATTTTGCCTAGCAACAGATGTCAATGATTTACAAAGAAGAATTGGAAATATTATAGTTGGTTATACTAAAGAAAATAAACCAATAACTGCTAAAGATTTAAAAGCAGATGGAGCAATGACAGTACTTTTAAAAGATGCAATTAACCCTAATTTAGTACAAAGCTTAGAAAAAACACCAGCAATAGTACATGGTGGACCTTTTGCAAATATTGCTCATGGATGTAATAGTGTAATTGCAACTAAACTTGCACTAAAATTGGGAGATTATGTTATAACAGAAGCGGGATTTGGTGCGGATTTGGGAGCAGAAAAATTTTTAGATATAAAATGCAGAAAAGCAAATTTAAAACCAGATGCAGTGGTATGTGTAGCAACAATTAAAGCATTAAAATATCATGGTGGAATGCCAAAAGAAGAAATTAAAAATGAAAGTATAGAATATTTGGCAAAAGGATTTAAAAATTTAGAAAAACATGTAGACAACCTAAAAAATATTTATGGATTAAATGTAATAGTAGCAATAAATAAATATATATATGACACAGAAGCCGAAATTAAATTTTTACAAGAAAAGTTACAAGAAAAAGGAATAAATTTAAGTTTAGTTGAAAGCTGGGAAAAGGGTGGAGAAGGAGCTACTGATTTAGCAGAAAAAATTGTAGGTTTAACTCAGAAACCTTTAAATTTTACTTACGCTTATGAACTTAATGAAACTATTGAAGAAAAAATACAAGCAGTTGCACAAAAAATATATGGTGCAAAACAGGTAGAGTTTACAAATGAAGCAAAATTACATATTAAAGAAATTGAAGATTTGGGTTACAAGAATTTGCCAGTATGTATAGCAAAAACACAATACTCATTTTCAGATGACCCTAAAAATTTAGAGTGTAAAGAGCCATTTAATATACATGTACAAGACGTTGTATTAAGAGCTGGGGCAGAATTTATAGTAGTATTAACAGGAAAAATTATGACAATGCCAGGTTTACCAAAAGTTCCAGCTGCTGAGAATATAAATTTAGATTCAAAAGGAAATATTATAGGAATATTTTAATGTAGAATGTATATAAACACCTAAATTGGTTAAAATAACAATAATTAAGTTTGACCAAAGTAGGTGTATTTTTATGTTTAAAAATAAAAAAACAGTAATTTCAATAATAGTAATTTTATTAGCTTTTTCAATGTTTGCTTCATACAATATATTTTTTAGAAATGATGAAGTAGAAGCGCTGTCTAAATATGGTTCTAGGGGAAGTGAAGTAACACAAATACAAACAAAACTAAAAAGATGGGGTTATTATAGTGGTAGTATAGATGGAATATATGGAACTCAAACACAAAAAGCTGTAAGATGGTTTCAGTCAAAAAATGGTTTAACAGTTGACGGAATTGCAGGAAAAAACACATTGGAAGCAATGGGAATATATAATTCGTCAAATAATAGTTCAAGCTCAAGCTATTCAAGTAACTTAGATTTATTATCAAGACTGGTATATGGAGAAGCAAGAGGAGAGCCTTATTCTGGGCAAGTTGCTGTTGCGGCTGTTGTGCTAAACCGTGTAAAAAGCAGTTCGTTTCCAAATACAGTAGCAGGAGTTATTTACCAAAAAGGAGCATTTGATGTAGTATCTGACGGACAAATAAATATGACTCCGAATTCAACTGCTAAAAAGGCAGCACAAGATGCTTTAAATGGTTGGGATCCAAGTTATGGAGCAATATATTATTTTAATCCTAATACTGCTACAAACAAATGGATATGGTCTAGACCTGCAACAGTAACAATAGGAAACCACAGATTTTGTAAATAAAAGAATCATTTTTTCATTTTCTTTACTAAAAAATATTAATGTTTTATGGAAAAATCGTTATAAATGTAGACAAAAACAGTTTAAGTGTATATAATGTGTAAAGAAATGGAGAAAATGATGAAGCAAAAAACAAAAATTTTTAAAGCAATATTATTAGTAATAGTGGTAATAATAATGATTGTGGTTACAATTTATTTAATACCAACATTTAAACATCTTTCAAGTGAATCTGGGCAACAGGCATTTAAACAAAAAATAAGTGAATCAGGGTTTATGGGTTTTTTAATGCTATTTGGACTTCAATTTGCACAAATATTTTTGTTTATAATACCAGGAGAACCAATAGAAATATTAGCGGGTTTATGCTATGGTGGAGTATGGGGAACTGTATTTATAATGGTTTCTGTTGCAATAATTTCAGCATTTATATATTTATTGGTTCATAAGCTTGGAAGAGAATTTATATATGAATTTATAAAAGCTGAAAAAATTAAAAAAATTGAAAATAATAAGTTGTTTAAAAACCCAAAAACAATTAAATATATATTATTTATATTGTTTTTTATACCAGGAACACCAAAGGATTTACTAACATATATAGCCGCATTATTACCAATAAAACCATTAGAGTTCATAATAATATCAACATTTGCAAGATTTCCATCAATAATATCATCTACATTAGCTGGAGCAAGCTTGTTTAAAGGAAATTGGAAATTATGTATAATAATATATGGAATAACGTTTTTAATAGTTGCAATTACAGTAGTAATAATTAAAAGATTTGACAAAAATAAAGTAACAGATGAAGCAATAAGAACGATACAATAATACTAAAAATAAAAAGGAGGAAAATTATATGTCAGAATTAACAATGGAAAAATTAGTAGCACTATGTAAGTCAAGAGGATTTGTTTACCCAGGCTCAGAAATATATGGAGGCTTAGCAAATGCTTGGGATTATGGACCATTAGGTGTAGAGCTTAAAAATAATGTAAAAAAAGCATGGATGAAAAAATTTGTGCAAGAAAGTAAATATAATGTTGGCTTAGATGCAGCAATTTTAATGAACCCTAAAACATGGGTAGCTTCAGGACATGTTGGGGGCTTTAGTGACCCATTAATTGATTGTAAAAATTGTAAAACTAGACATAGAGCAGACAAATTAATTGAGAATTGGGCTCATGAAAATAATAAAGACATGGTTGCAGACGGAATGTCAGATGAAGAAATGATCAATTTTATAAATGGAAATAATATAGTATGTCCTAAATGTGGTGAGCAAAATTTTACATCAATTAGAAAATTCAATTTAATGTACAAAACTTTTCAAGGAGTTACAGAAGACAGTAGCTCAGAAATTTATTTAAGACCAGAAACAGCACAAGGTATATTTGTAAACTTTAAAAATGTACTTAGAACTACAAGAAGAAAATTACCAATGGGAATTGGTCAAATTGGTAAATCGTTTAGGAACGAGATTACACCAGGTAACTTTATATTTAGAATTCGTGAATTTGAACAAATGGAATTAGAGTTTTTTTGTAAGCCTGGAACAGATATGGAATGGTTTGAATATTGGAGAACATTTTGTAAAAATTGGCTTTTAAATTTAGGAATAAAAGAAGAAAATATTAGACTAAGAGACCATAGCCCAGAAGAATTATGTTTTTATAGCAAAGGAACAACAGATATTGAGTATAAATTTCCATTTGGTTGGGGAGAATTATGGGGTATTGCAGATAGAACAGATTATGATTTAAAACAACATGCGCAATGTTCAGGAGAAGATTTTACATATTTGGATCAAGAAACAGGTGAAAAGTTTGTGCCATATTGTGTTGAACCATCACTTGGTTGTGATCGTGTAACATTGGCATTTTTATGTAATAGTTATGAAGAACAGGAAATAGCAGAAGGTGACACAAGAACTGTGTTACACTTACATCCAGCATTAGCACCATATAAAGTAGCTGTCCTTCCACTTTCTAAAAAATTAAGTGAAAAAGCAGAAGAAGTATATGCAAAATTATCTAAAAATTTTATGTGTGACTATGATGAAGCAGGAAGCATTGGTAAACGTTATAGAAGAGAAGATGAAATAGGAACCCCATATTGCGTAACTATTGATTTTGATACATTAGAAGATGAAAGTGTAACAATTCGTGACAGAGATACAATGGAACAAGTAAGAATTAAAATTGATGAACTTGAAAATTGGCTAAATGAAAAATTGAGTTTTTAATTTTTTAAAAAATATTGATTAAATGGGGATATATATAATGTTTTTTATCGCTCCTTCCCCCCTGAACAGCGCAAAATGTGTAACTCAATTTTCCACTTGTGAAAAATTGATAACACATTTTAAGCTTGCAGGATCTCCACGATACCGAGCTCTAAAAAACATTATATATATCCCCATTTAGCAAATAAATATTATAAAAAAGGAGAAATCTAATGGGAAATATTATATATATTTTAAAAAGATTAAAAACAATGGACAAAAAAGCAATGTTTGAAAAAATAAATTCAATACATAATAAAACAAAAATGTCAAAAATAAAAATATTTATGGATATGCAAAAATGTGCAAGACTATATGGTGCAGGATATATGGATTATGACTTGTTTGAAATGTATAACTTAACACCAGAACAAAGAGACACATATTTAACGAGAGGTAGAAACAATAATTTTGTAACAAAATATTGTGATTTAAGCACACTTCACTATTTTCAAAACAAAGATGAATTTAATGCTACATTTAATAAATATTTAAAAAGAGATTGGATAAAAGTTAATGGAACTTTAAAAGAAGATGTTATAAAATTTTTAGAAAAACACTCTACATTTATGGCAAAGCCAATTGATGGTGGTTGTGGAAAAGGAATAGAAAAGATAAAAACTTCAAATTATAAATCATTAGATGAACTTTATGAATATTTGATAAAACCTGAACACAACTTTGAGTTAGAAGAAGTAATTACACAGCATCCAGAAGTTGCTAAAATATATCCAGATGCAATAAATACAGTAAGAATAGTAACAGTGGTTACTACAAAAGATGGAAAATCGCTTTTAACAATACCAAAAGAACAAAGAAAAAACGTAGAGTTAGAGTCACACATTATATGTGCATATTTTAGAATTGGAAATAATGGAAAATGTGTAGATAATTTTAATAGTGGTGGAATGGTTGCACCTGTTGATGAAAAAACAGGTATTGTATCTCAATTAGCAATAGATAAACAAAAAAATGTATATGAAAAACATCCACAAACAGGTGAAATTATAAAAGGCTTTAGATTTCCATATTGGAATGAAGCATTAGAACTTTGTAAGCAAGCATCAAAAGAAATACCAGAAATGGGTTATGTTGGCTGGGATGTTGCTTTTACACCTGAATGTCCATTATTTGTAGAAGCAAATGAATTTCCACGGACATGATATATATCAATTACCAGTACATACACCAGAAAAAATAGGAATGATGCCTAAATTTAATTTTGAAAAATAAATTTTCAAATTAAGACATAAACAAAAAGTAAAGAAAATTTAAAATTTTTATTTACTTTTTTGTTATTAACATATATAATGGAAACGTTATAAGCAAATTTTTACTTATAATTAATAAAATTTTAAGGAGGAGCATTATGAGTCAAAAGTATGTATACTTATTTAAAGAAGGAAATGCAAACATGCGCGAGTTGTTAGGAGGAAAAGGAGCTAACTTAGCTGAAATGACTAATTTAGGTTTACCAATTCCACAAGGGTTTACAGTTACAACAGAGGCATGTACAAAATATTATGAAGATGGAAAAACAATTTCACAAGAAATTCAAGACCAAATTTTTGCAGCATTAAAACAATTAGAAGAAATTCAAGGTAAAAAATTTGGTGACAATAGTGACCCACTATTAGTATCTGTAAGAAGCGGTGCTAGAGCTTCAATGCCAGGAATGATGGATACAATATTAAATTTAGGTTTAAATGATATAGCTGTTGAAGGATTTGCAGCAAAAACAGGAAATTCTAGATTTGCTTATGATTCATATAGAAGATTTATTCAAATGTATTCAGATGTTGTTATGGAAGTTCC
>CAZUAJ010000009.1:13292-19692 GCA_964618105.1 uncultured Clostridium sp.
TTAATCAATGCACAAGGTGAAGACGTTGTTGCAGGTGTTAGAACACCACAACCAATTACAAAACTTGAAGAAGACCTACCAGAATGTTACAAAGAATTTATGGAATTAGCTAATAAATTAGAAAAACACTATCGTGATATGCAAGATATGGAGTTTACTATTCAAGAAGGAAAACTATATTTCTTACAAACAAGAAATGGAAAAAGAACAGCTCCAGCTGCTATTAAAATTGCTTGTGATTTAGTTGATGAAGGAATGATTACTCCAGAAGAAGCAGTTTTAAGAATTGAAGCAAAATCATTAGATCAATTACTACACCCTGTATTTGAACCAACTGCTTTAAAACAAGCTAAAGTAATTGGAACAGGATTAAATGCAGCTCCAGGTGCTGGCGCAGGTAAAGTTGTATTTACAGCTGAAGAAGCAAAAGAACTTGGAAAAGGTGGAAAAGGTGAGAGAGTTGTTTTGGTTCGTTTAGAAACAACACCAGAAGATATTGAAGGTATGGCAGCTGCACAAGGAATATTAACAGTTCGTGGTGGTCGTACATCACATGCAGCAGTTGTTGCTCGTGGTATGGGAGCATGCTGTGTTGCTGGATGTGGAGATATTAAAATAAATGAAGAAAAAGAAGAATTTGAATTAGGCGGAAGAACTTTCCATAAAGGTGATTATATTTCTATTGATGGAACAACAGGAAATATTTATGGAGAAGATATTCCAACAGAAGAAGCTGAAATAAGTGGAAACTTTGGAAGAATAATGGCATGGGCTGACGAATTTAGAAAATTAGGTGTTAGAACTAATGCAGACAATCCAAGAGATACTAAAAAAGCAGTTGAATTAGGAGCAGAAGGTATTGGATTATGTAGAACTGAGCACATGTTCTTTGAAGAAGATAGAATACCAAAAATTAGAAAAATGATATTATCAGAAACAGTTGAAGCTCGTGAAGAAGCTTTAAATGAATTAATACCATTCCAAAAAGGTGACTTTAAAGCAATGTACAAAGAATTAAAAGGTTTACCAATGACAGTTCGTTATTTAGACCCACCTTTACACGAATTCTTACCAACAGATGAAGAAGACATAAAAGCTTTAGCTGAAGAAATGGGTGTAACAGTTGAACACTTAAAACAAAAATGTGCAGATTTACATGAATTTAACCCAATGATGGGACATAGAGGAGGCCGTTTAGCTGTAACATATCCAGAAATAGCTAGAATGCAAACAAGAGCTTTAATAGAAGCAGCTATTGAAGTAAAAGAAGAAGATGGATATGACATTATTCCAGAAATAATGATTCCACTTGTTGGAGAAAAGAAAGAATTAAAATTTGTTAAAGACATTGTAGTAGAAGTTGCAGAACAAGTTAAAAAGGAAAAAGGTTCAAATATGCAATACCATATTGGTACAATGATTGAAATTCCTAGAGCTGCAATAACTGCAGACGAAATTGCAGAAGAAGCAGAATTCTTCTCATTTGGAACAAATGACTTAACACAAATGACATTTGGATTTAGCCGTGATGATGCTGGTAAATTTTTAGGAGATTACTATGCAAACAAAATTTATGAATCAGATCCATTTGCAAAAATAGATCAAACTGGTGTTGGACAACTTGTAAAAATTGCTGTTGAAAAAGGTAAAGCTACAAGACCAGATATTAAATTAGGAATATGTGGAGAACATGGTGGAGAACCATCAAGTGTTGAATTTTGCCACAATATAGGTTTAACTTATGTATCATGCTCACCATTTAGAGTTCCAATTGCAAGATTAGCAGCAGCACAAGCAGCGATAAAAAGTAAAAAATAGTATTATATAAATAAAAAGCATTAAGTTAAAATTAAAGCTAACTTAATGCTTTTTTGTTGTATAATAAACAAAATAAAATTTTTTTGTTTTGTAATTTGAAGTTAAAATAAATTAATATGAAAATTGTGTAAAAAACTTGAAATATATATTATAGGTATTATATAATCACTAAAGACTAAATAAAAAATAAGGAGATAAAGTTGGAACAAGAACAAATAAAACAAAAAGCAAATTCATTTATGAAAAATGTTTTAATTCTAATGTTTGCACAAATAATGGTGAAAGTATTAGGATTAGTATATAAATTTGTAATAACTAATTTTGAAGGATTTGGAGATACGGGACTAGGATATTATTCATCAGGATATCAAATATATTCATTACTACTTGCACTATCATCAATAGGAATACCAAGTGTAATTTCAAAATTAATTTCAGAAAGAATAGCAATAGGTGATAACAAAGGTGCGCAACGTGTATTTAAAATATGTTTTGTGTTATTTGTAGGAATAGGAGCCATATTATCTATTACATTATATTTTGGAGCTGAATATATTGCAACAGTTATCTACAACGTTCCAGACACCCAGTTTGTTATGAAGGCATTGGCACCAGCCATAGTATTTGTGTCAGCTTCAGCAGTGCTTAGAGGGTATTTTGCAGGACAAAATGATATGAAACCAACAAGCTATTCACAAATTATTGAACAATTTTTGAATTGTATTTTATCAATACTTTTTGTATATGCGCTATTAGGAAAAGAAGCATATATTATGGCAGCAGGTGGAAATCTTTCTACTACTGTAGCTATAATATTAACATTTGTGTATTTAATTGCATATTACAAAAAGAAAAGGTTAAAGATAGAAAAAAATCAAAAATCAGAAGAAGAGAATTTAACGTTGTGGCAATTACTGAAAAAAATATTAATAATATCAGTACCAGTTACAATTAGCTCTGTTATTTCTGTAATACATCCACTTATTGATAGTGCAACTGTAAGCAGATGTATTCAAACTGCATTTTCTACATTGTATACTGCAAAAGATCAACTTGAACTAATTGCAATGAGTAAAATGGGAATACTTTCTAAAATAGACACGTTAGTAAATCTACCATTAGCAGTAAATGTAGCATTTTCAACAGCATTAGTGCCTGTAATATCTGGAGCTATTGCAAAAAAAGACATGACAACAGCAACGAAAAGAATGACATTTTCTGTATTTGCATCATTACTTATAGTGCTTCCTTGTGCGGCAGGATTTATATCGCTAGCACAACCAATTTTAAATTTAATATATCCATCAGCAAATGATGGAGCTCAACTATTGATAATGTATTCAATATCAATGATTTTTATTGCGTTAAATCAAACAATAAATGGTGGATTGTATGGACTAAATAAAACGTATATACCACTATTGGCAGTAATTATTGGGGCAGTAATTAAATTAATATTAAATGTTATATTAATAAGTAATCCACATATTGAGATTAATGGAGCGGCAATTAGCTCTATAATATCTCAATCAATAGCATTTTTAATTTGTGCTATTTCATTAATGAAAAATATAAAATTGAATGTAAAATTTGGCAGAATGGTAATTACACCAACATTAGCATCAGCATTTATGGGAATATGCACATATTTTATAAATCAGGCATTAAATGGATTAATAGGAAATAGTTTAAGTACAATAGTTTCAATAATACTAGGAGCAATAATTTATGTAGTGACCATTTTAGTATCAAAAGTTCTAAAAAAAGAAGAAATTATGATGATACCATTTGGAACAAAAATTTATAATATGCTATTGAAATTAAAAATATATAAAGAAGCATAAAAGGGGATTGAAGAAAAATGAAAGAACTTAAGAAAAATATACTACAAACAAGCTTAAAAAGTTCAAAAGGTATTACATTAATAACACTTATCGTAACTATTGTGGTAATTTTAATAATTACAAGAATCAGTATTGATGTGGTGTTTACTGATGATACAATAATAAAAAAAGCACAAAAAAATAAAACAAAAATAGATGAAAAAATAACAAAAGAAACAGAAGGAGTAAATTCATTAATAAATGCATTAAATAATAGTATGGGTATAGGCGAAATAAGTATAGAAAAAACAGAAAAATATGTAAAATATTATGCGGATATTAATGGGGATGGGAAAATAAAAGCAGAAGATGATGGAATAATTTTTGCAGATTTATTAATAGGTGGAAATGGACAATGGAATAATACAGATGGACTATATGAAATATCAACAATAAGTAGTACAAAGGATTATATAATAAGTCAAGAAAGTTATAAAGGAGATTTTGGGACTGCTCCAGTATTAAAAGCAAATGGAAGCGGAAATAAGAGATTTTATGTAATGGCATTAAGCGATTTAGACAGTTCATATTATAGTTGGTATTATTCAGCTTCTGGAAATGCAAATATTGCAAATCCAATACCAACACTTAATGAATTTGGAACAGGAAAAGAAAATACAAGTGTAATGATAGAAAAATGGGATGCTGGAACTTATGGAACAAAAAATGGAATTTCAAGTTATCCAGATATATGGGGAGTAATAAAAACCAAATATGAAGAAGACTGGTTTGTACCATCAAAAGCAGAATGGGCAGCATTTGCACATTTATTTGATATAGAAGCTAGTAACTACGAACAATTTGGGTTAAATGATTGGTATTGGTCATCTTCATTGAATAATTCAACTAACGCATGGCGTGCTTTTTTTAGCAATGGATATATGAGTACTAGTAGCATTAACCGTAATCGTTGTGTTCGTTTGTGTACAACTTTTTAGTTTTTCATAAGAAATTTTAAACATGATACCTATAATATAGGAAAAACAGATAATTCTAAAGTATGAATGTAATTAATTAGAAATTATTTGAACAAAAACACTTGACAAATTAATCAAAATAGTGTAAAGTATATTAGCATTACAAAATAATGCTAATGTTTTTATGTAAAAAATATGGTCGTTAGAGTTTATAAAACTCAAATAGGAAATACTTTTTCTAATAATATAGGAAAAATCGAAGATTTTGCCTATATTACAAGGTTAAGTTACTTTGAGCTGTGCCGGTTGCAAAGCAACCGTGTACATCTGGCGAAGCCACTTTTCTTTATAAGAAAAGTAAAAAAATTACTCACGAAAAAGGAGTGAGGTTATATGGAAAAAAATGTACAAGTAAGTATGCTATGCCAAATTTATGGTAAAATGCTAACAGAAAAACAATATCAAGTAATAAATGACTACTATAACAATGACTTATCACTTTCAGAAATTGCCGAAAATAATAATATAACAAGGCAAGCAGTAAGAGACATAATAAAAAAGGGGGAAAATAAACTTTTCGAATTAGAAGAAAAGCTAACATTTATGGAAAAAACATTAAAACAAGAACGCAAGCTTCAACAAATATTAGAAGAATTAAGCAAAATAGAAAATACATCTTCTGATAAAAAAATTGAAAAGATTTTAAATCATGTTAGGGATGAATTAAGTTGCCTAGCATAAAATTTGAAAAATAATAATTCTTTTCCAAATTTACAATTAAAAAATAAACATCATTTGATTTTACTAAATTCATTTAAAATATAATAAAACAAATGAAAGGGGCTAACAAATGGCTTTTGAGGGATTAAGTTCTAAACTACAAAATATTACTAAAAAACTTAGAGGTAAAGCAAGAATTACAGAGTCAGATTTAAAAGAAATGCTTAGAGAAGTTAAACTTGCACTTCTTGAAGCAGATGTTAACTATGTAATAGTTAAAGATTTTATTTCATCTGTACAAGAAAAGGCTTTAGGGCAAGATGTTTTAAAATCATTAACTCCAGGTCAACAAGTTATTAAAATAGTAAAAGATGAATTAGTAGAACTTTTAGGGGGAACAGAAAGCAAAATAAATTTTACTCCTAATCCACCAACTGTTATTATGTTAGTAGGACTTCAAGGTTCTGGTAAAACAACAACAGCAGGCAAGCTTGCAAATTTACTTCGCAAGCAAGGTAAAAAGCCTTTACTTGTCGCATCTGATGTTTATAGACCAGCAGCCATTAAGCAATTACAAGTAGTTGGAGCACAATTAAATATTCCTGTATTTGCAAATGAACAATCAAAAGATGTTGTACATATAGCAAAACAAGCAATGTCAATAGCTATAAGTAAATTAAATGATGTAGTTATACTAGATACAGCAGGTAGATTACATATTGATGAAGAACTAATGCAAGAACTTAAAAATGTAAAAGCAAATGTAAAACCAGATGAAATTTTATTAGTAGTTGACAGTATGACAGGTCAAGATGCTGTAAATGTTGCAAAATCATTTAACGAAAATTTAGGTATAGATGGTGTAGTACTTACAAAATTAGATGGTGATACTCGTGGTGGTGCCGCATTATCAGTAAAAAAAGTTACAGGTAGACCAATTAAATTTGCAGCAACAGGGGAAAAATTAAGTGATATAGAAGTATTTCATCCAGACAGAATGACACAAAGAATTCTTGGAATGGGTGATGTACTTTCAATTATAGAAAAAGCTGAAGAATCATT
>CAZUAJ010000009.1:19702-32144 GCA_964618105.1 uncultured Clostridium sp.
AAGCAGAAAAATTAGAAAAACAACTTAGAAAAAAAGAATTTGATTTAGACGATTATTTAATGCAACTAAGGCAAATTAAAAAAATGGGTTCATTTTCATCATTATTAAAAATGATACCAGGAATGAATCAATTAAAAGATGTAAAAGTTGATGATAAAGAATTTGTTAGAATTGAAGCAATGATATGCTCAATGACAAAAGCTGAAAGAAAAAATCCAAAACTACTAAATGGAAGTAGAAGATTAAGAATAGCAAAAGGTAGTGGTACATCAGTACAGGAAATAAATAAATTTATGAAATCTTTTGAAATGACACAAAAAATGATGAAACAAATGCAAAATAATAAAGGTGGAATCAAAAAAATGCTAAACGGTATTAATATGAAAGATATAAAAAATATTAAAATGTAGATAGAAGAATCGAAGAATGAAAAAATGCTCATAATTTTAATATCAATTTCTTTAATTACAGTAATATCTACAATTATATCAAGAAATTATATAATAGCAAATGCAAACGATTTATCTTATACTATTGATGAAATGCCCCCAACAGTAAGTTCAACATCACATAATGAAGTGACACTATATAGAATAAGCGTAATATTTAAATTTATACTATTAAACATAGTTAGTACAGTTGCTGTAATTGTAGTATTATATAAGGTAAAAATATTTCAAAAAGGACTTGTTGATTTATTACTATCTATACTAATTGTAATAATTCCTAACATTCTTTTATATATAAATACATCAGAGTTATTATATAGTCTAATACATGTGGTGTATTAAAAACGTTTTTAATTTTAAAAATATATATTAACAAATTTTCAGGAGGTGAAACAAATGGTAAAAATTAGATTACAAAGACAAGGTGCTAAAAAAGCCCCATTCTATCATATAGTTGTTGCAGATTCAAAAAGCCCAAGAGATGGAAAAATCATTGAAAAAATTGGTTCTTATGACCCAATGACAGAACCTTCAACAATTGTACTAGATAACGAAAAATTAGCTACATGGATTAAAAATGGTGCAAAACCAACAGATTCTGTAAAAGAATTAATTGAAAGAGCATCTAAAAACTAAATTTCACAAGGAAGGTAAAACTTAAAAATGAAAGAAATTTTAGAAACTATTATTTTAAACTTGGTAGATAACAAAGAACAAGTTACAATAATCCAAAAAGAAGAAGAAAAAACTATAACGTTTGAAGTTAAAGTAACAGATTCTGATATGGGAAAAGTAATTGGAAAACAAGGAAAAATTGCAAAATCAATTCGTACTGTTATGAAATCATTAGCTGCCAAAGAACACAAAAAAGTAAACGTTGAATTTGTGGATTAGAGGAAAACATGAAACAAGAATATTTTGAACTAGGTCAAATAGTAAATCACTTTGGGATAAAAGGTATGGTAAAAGTAAATCCTTTTACAGATGATATTTCACAATTTGAAACACTAGAATTTATCTTAGTAGAAAAAGCCGGAAAGCTTTTAAATATGCAAATTGAAGAAACCAAATATAGTAAAAATCAAGTTTTACTAAAATTAAAAGGAATTGAGACTGTTGAAGAAGCTGAAAAGTATAGAGATTGCTATATAAAAATAGCAAGAAAAGATGCTAAAAAGCTTCCAAAAGATACATATTTTATAGCTGATTTGATTGGACTATCAGTTTACACTGATGAAAATGTATTACTTGGAAAAGTAGAAGACATATATAATGCTGGTGCAAATGATATTTATGTTGTAAAATCAGAAAATGGAAAACAAATATTATTACCAGGTATTAGCGAAGTATTGAAACAAATTGATTTAGAACAAGAAAAAATAACAGTTCATTTAATAAAAGGATTAATATAAGAAAGGAAAAATCATGAAATTTGATATATTAACTCTTTTTCCAGAAATGTTTGAAAATTTAAAACAAAGCATTATTGGAAAAGCAATTGAAAAGCAGTTAATACAAATAAATTTGATTAACATTAGAGATTTTTCTAAAGATAAGCACAAAAAAGTTGATGATACACCTTATGGTGGTGGTGCAGGAATGGTGATGATGCCAAATGTAGTATATGATGCATATTCTTCAATACAAAATAAAGAAAATGCAAAAGTTATATATTTATCGCCAAAAGGAAATGTGCTAAATCAGCAAAAAGTATTAGAACTTTCAAAACATGAACATTTAATTTTATTATGTGGGCATTATGAAGGAATAGATCAAAGAGTTTTAGATGAAATTGTAGATGAAGAAATATCAATAGGTGATTATGTACTAACAGGTGGGGAAATACCAGCAATGGTATTAGTAGATAGTGTTAGTAGATATATACAAGGGGTATTAAAACAAGAATCTACTAAGGAAGAGTCTTTTACAAATAATTTATTAGAATATCCACATTACACAAGACCAGAGAAATTTCATGGAAAAAATGTGCCAGAAGTATTGCTATCTGGACATCATGAAAATATAAAAAAATGGAGAGAACAAAAATCTCTTGAAATAACAAAACAAAAAAGACCAGATTTATTAAAATAAAAAGAAAGGAGAATATTCAAAGTTATGGATATCGTAAAATCAATTGAACACGAACAATTAAAAAATAAGATACCAGATTTAAAAGTTGGTGATACAGTAAGAGTACACCAAAAAATTAAAGAAGGTAACAGAGAAAGAATTCAAGTATTTGAAGGAATTATTATTAAAAAACAAAACGGAGGAGTAAATGCAACTTTCACAGTAAGAAAAATTTCTTACGGGGTTGGTGTAGAAAAAACATTTTTAGTACATTCACCATTAGTAGAAAAAGTTGAAGTAGTAAGAGTTGGTAAAGCTAGAAGAGCAAAACTATATTACTTAAGAGACAAAGTTGGTAAAGCTGCTAAGACAAAAGAAAATACAGGTGCTAGAATTGAAAACAAAGAAATTGTTATCAAAGAAGAACTTGTAGAAGAGCCAGTAGCAGAAGAAGCTACAGTTGAAGCTCCAGTAGCTGAAACAGAAGAAACACCAGTAGAATAATTATTATTTGTGAAACGGGGCAAAAAAATCACCTTTTTTAAGATGGTTTTTTACCTCGTTTTGCTTTAACATTGATTTTTGATAATTTCTTTTCTTTGATTTTGGTTTGATATATTCTGTACAGGAAACTATTTTTTAATTTTCAAGTTCGTCCCTGCTACGCAAGAAGGCGTAATAATAATTTTTTTTACAAATTTAAAACAACCCATTTGAAAAATTATTAACGCCTTCTAGCTTGCCGGTCCTCACACAAGCAAACTTGAAAATACAAAATAGTTGTCCTGTACAGAATAATATAGAATTCAAATTTTTAAAAAAGAAATTATCAAAAATCAATGATTATATAAAAATGGAAGGAATAAAAAATGCAAAATAAAAAAGTATTATTAGGAATGAGCGGAGGAGTTGATAGCAGTGTATCCGCAGTATTGTTACAACAACAAGGGTATGAAGTTATTGGAGCAACACTAGAGCTATTTACCAAATGTAATGATACAACAGATGAAGATGCAAAAAATGTATGTAATACATTAGGAATACAGCATTTCAGCTATGAATATAAAAATGAATTTAAAAAAAATGTAATTGATGATTTTATAAATTGTTATGCAAATTGCAAAACTCCAAATCCATGTATAGAATGTAATAAATATTTAAAATTTGGTGTTATGTATGAAAAGGCAAAAGAATTGGGATGTAATTACATTGCGACAGGTCATTATGCAAAAACTGAATATAGTGAAAAATATAAAAGGTGGGTATTAAAAAAGTCTAATGCAGGTAAAAAAGACCAAAGCTATGTGTTATGGCAAATTCCTAAAAATGTAATAGAACACATATTGTTTCCGCTAGCAGAATTTGAAAATAAAGAACAAATAAGAGAAATTGCGAGAAAAAGAAATTTAAAAGTTGCAAGCAAACCAGATAGTGAAGATATATGCTTTATACCAGATGGAAATTATAAAAAATTCTTAGAAGAAAATTCAAACATAAAGCCAGAAATAGGGGATATAGTTACAAAAAATGGTGAAATACTAGGCAAACATAATGGACTTTACAATTATACAATTGGTCAAAGAAAAGGTTTAGGAATATCATACAAAGAACCTTTATATGTAATAGGTTTTAATAAAGAGAAAAATCAAGTAATCGTTGGGGAAGAAAATAAAATATATAGTACAGAAATGTTAGTTAATAATATAAACTTATTATTAGTAGACGAAATAAAAGAAAAAATGAATGTATCAGTAAAAACAAGATATTCTTCACAAGAAGAAAAAGCTACAATTGAAAAAATAGAAGATGGAATCATAAAAGTTTGCTTTGAAAAGCCAGTTGCGCGCATAACGCCAGGTCAATCAGCAGTATTTTATATAGATGATATTGTATTAGGTGGAGGAAAAATAACTAGCTCACGCTAGTTATTTTTCTGCGAAATTTGTGCATATTTTTTTAATTTTTCATAAGCTAAATAATTAACTGAACCAGCAGGAAATTGTCCATTAGCATCTTTTTTACCAGCAGGAACACCAGTTAATAATTCAATTCCTTCTTCAATAGTAGAAATAGCGTAAATGTGAAAATTGCCATTTTTAACAGCTTCAATTACTTCATCAGATAGGTTCAAATTACGTACGTTTTGTTTTGGAATTATAACTCCATGAGAACCATTCAAACCACGCATTTTACAAATTTGGAAAAAACCTTCAATTTTATCATTAACTCCACCAATAGGTTGAATCTCGCCTTTTTGATTTACAGAACCGGTTACACTTATAGCTTGATTAATTGGAATACCAGACAAGCTAGAAAGTATAGCATAAAGCTCTGTACTTGAAGCACTATCTCCATCAACACCATTGTATAATTGCTCAAAACATACACTAGCTGTAAGTGAAAGCGGAATATCTTGAGCAAACATTTGCCCTAAATATCCTGTTAAAATAAGTACGCCTTTTGAATGAGAAGAACCAGAAAGTTCAACTTCACGTTCAATATTTATTATACCATTTTTACCTGTGTAGGTATTGGCAGTTATTTTTACAGGCTTGCCAAAACTGTATTCACCAATATTCATAACAGTTAATCCGTTTATTTGACCTGTTACAAAACCATAAGTATCAATAAGCAGTGTATTTTCCCTAATCATTTCTATATAACGAGAATCATATTTTTTAACTCTATTTATTCGTTCTCTCAAAGCTTTTTCTACAAATTCAGCTGTAACAATTTTTGAACGACTTATTCTAGCCCAAGTTGCAGCTTCTCCAATTATTTGTGCTAAATCATTAAAACGCGTAGAAAGTTTTTCTTGATTATCAGCAACCTTAGAAGCATACTCTACAACCTTTGCAACAGCTTCTTTGTTAAGTGGTGGCAATTCTTCTTGAGTACAATAACCTGATATAAATCTTGCAAGTTTATTTATGTTTTCAGTAGTTATTGGTGCATCAGATTCAAACTCAACTTTTATTTTAAACAATTTTCTAAAATCACTATCCATTGCAAGCAAAGACTGGTAAATGTTTTCTTCACCAATTATAATTACTTTTAAATTAAGTGGAATAGGTTCAGGTTTTAAAGAAATCATTACCATAGATGAACGTGGATCTGCAGTATTTTCTATTCCTAGTTCTTTAGTTCTTAGAGCTTTTTTTAATGCCTCATAGCATAAATTATTACTTAATAAATCAGTAGCTTGAAAAATAATGTAACCACCATTAGCTTTATGAAGTAAGCCAGGTTTTAACATTGTAAAATCAGTTTTTAAACTTCCATAATAATTTTCATACTCAAGTTTACCAAAAATATTATGATAAGAATAATTTGAATCCATTATTACAGGAGCACCTTCAGACTTGCTATTATCAACAAACAAATTAACCCTATAATTTAGCCAAGGCTTAACTAAATCTGGTTTAGGCTGTGGAACATTAGCTTGCTGTTTTACTATTTTATCATCAGAAATAAAGCATGAAATATTTTTTAAAATATCTTTTTTAATACTATCTAAAAAGTGATTAATTTTTTTATTTCTTTTATATTTGGACTTAATATAATTTATATGAGTATTTACAGTAAGCAATGCAACATTAGACTGCCATTCTTCTACTTTTTTAGCAGATTCTCTTTCAATTGCTTTAATTTCACCAATAGCTTCCATAATATGCTGTTGTACAATTGTAGACTTTTCTTCATATTGTTTTTTTATACTTTCATCTAATTTATTAAATTCTTCTTCAGGCATAGCCTTACCATTCATAACAGGCATCATATAAATACCTGTTTGAGAAGATTTTACTTGAAAACCATATTCAGAAGATTTTTCATTTAGCTTAGCCATTAAAACACTACGTTTTTCTTCAAACTCTTGCTTGATTAAAGCTCTTTCTTTTTCAAATTCTTCATTATTAAAAGTAGATTTAATATCAATTTTAACATCATTTATAAAATGCTCCATCAAATTTTGAAATTCTTTACCACCACCAGCAGAAAGTGAAACTGCAATAGGCTCATTTGGATTATCAAAATTATATATATAACACCAATCTTGTGGAACCTTTTTCTTCTTTGAAATAGTGTTAAGATAATTTTTAGCATACATAGTTTTACCCACACCGCTGGGACCTTCTATATATAAATTATATCCCTTAACATCTACATTTAAACCAAATTCTAAAGCTCTAATACCTCTATCTTGACCAATACCAGTATCAATAGGGTCTAGCTCTTCAGTAGTTTCAAAATCAAATTGATCAGGATTACATACCATTTTTAAATCCTTGTAACTAAGTTCATTTGTTTTTTTCATTTTTTCCTCCTTTGTCAGGTTTGGGGACGTTCCTTCAACTGACACTTTTGTCAGGTTTGGGGACGTTCTTTCAACTGACAAAAATGTCAGTTGAAAGAACGTCCCTAAGCTGACATTTTTGTCAGTCGGGGGGACACACCTTCCAAAATCATTAATCATGCAATGCTAAAGTCATTATTATAGCATTATCTTGATTATTATAATATTTTTTTCTTAAACCTACTTGTTTAAAACCATATTTTTTGTATAAATTTATTGCAGGTATATTTTTTTCATTTACTTCTAAAGTGATAGAAGCATAATTTTTTGAAAAATTTATAATTTTTTCTAATAATAAAGAACCGATACCTAAATTGCGTTTATTTTTTTTTACAACAATATTCATTACATTAATTTCATCAATAATGGGTAATACTCCAGCAAAACCGAGAATTTCATTTTCTTGTTTTGCAACAAAATATTTTGATTTACCATTTTCAAGTTCTTGCTTTAAAGTGGTATATGTCCAAAAATCATCAAAATCTGTTAATAGGTAATTTTTAATTTTTTCTAAATCTTCTAAGTTCATTTCACTAATCATTTTTCATCTACTCTTTTTTATTTTTTTCTTCTAATGCAAGTTCTGCTTGTGATTTTCGTAAATAAATAGGAATTAAAAAACTTGAATCACCATAGTTTCCATTTTTGTAATTAGTGTAACCGATTTTTCCAATACTTATACCAGTTGATGTACAGTCTTCACAAACAATAATTTCATATTTTTTGAAAATTAACTTTTCAAGTAAATCTTTATATAAAGTTGCACCGTCTCCAGTAAAATAAATACTTGAATATTTTGTACTTAAATTAGTATTTTTTTCAATAAATTCTATTAAGGGATTAAGAAAAACTTCTCCGTTAATGTTTTTTAAAGAAAGAAACGATAGATTACTTGTAAAAGTTTTATTGTCTATAATTTCAAAAAGTCCAGCATAAACATTTCCATTATTGGCATTTATTAAACTACAAATAAGTCCATTTTTATTTAAGCTATAAGCTAAAGCTTCTAAAGAAGAAACTCCAACAGCAGGAATTTTTTTACTATCTACAAATGCTTTTACTGTAGCAATACCAATTCTTACACCTGTAAAAGAACCAGGTCCAAGGCAACAGCTAATTAAGTTTATATCATCTAATAACAAGTTTGTTTTTTTAAGAGCTTCGTCTATCATTGGCATTAGCTTCTGAGAATGGGTTTTTTCATCATTATTATTTAGTTCAATTATTGTATTTTTATTTTCTAAAATTGCAACACTGGCATTTTTAGAAGAAGTATCAATTGCTAAAATTTTCATTTTGCTTCCTTTCAACTTTAAATTTATAAACTTATTTTATATTAACTTATCACTTTTGTAAAGCAAAAACATGAAGAAAATTATTGAAAAATGTAGAAAAATAAATTTAAAAGTTGGCAAATAATTTCACCAACTTTTATTGAACATAAATTATGATTTATTAGAACCAACGTATTGAATAGTTAATTCTCTAAAATTTTCATTACTTTCACTTTTATTAAATATTACCTTAAGATAATTAGAAGGTAGAGCATCTTCAATAATTTCTCCCCATTCAATTAAGCAAATACCATTTTCAAAATATTCTTCTCCGCCCATAGCATAAAATTCATCAATATCAGCTAAGCGATATACGTCAAAATGATAAATTGGGCAAATATTTGTATTGTATTCATTGACAATAGTAAAGGTGGGACTAGAAATTTCATTTTCTAATCCAAAATATTTTAGTACACCTTGTACAAATTTTGTTTTTCCTGAGCCTAAATCCCCAGACAATACAATAATATCCTTTTTATTTAATTTTTTGGCAAGTTCTTTTGCAAAATTTATTGTGTCTTGCTCGCATTTAGAAATAAATTTATACATATCTTTTCCTCTTAAATTATATTTTAAATCTATGATTATTTTATATTATTGTAAGTTTTTTGTAAAGCGAAAATTGACAAAAAAAGATGAATAAAGTATAATAAAAAAAGTAAATGAATAATAAGGAGGAAATTTTATGGGAGTAGCATCATTAATATTAGGAATTATTTCTTTAGTAATGGGATGGATACCATTTATTTGTTTTTTTATGTTTGCGTTAGCAATTGTTGGACTAATACTAGGAGCAATTGATGTTTGTAAAAAAAGTAAAATTGCAGGAAGTAAAAATGGAGTAGGAATTGCGGGTTTAGTTATTAGTGCATTAGCAATTCCTGTGATAATTATTTGTTCAATAATTTCTATTACAGCTATTGCTTTTGCTATAAATAATGAAGTAGCCATTGATGATACCAATTATTATAAAAATAGTATGTTTGAAATAGATGACAATGAATATTGGCAAGAATATTACGATAATCTTTTTAGAGATAATTATAGTAATTCTTTATAAAAAGGTGCTTAAAAAAATAGATTTTTAATCAATGAAGAATTTAAACTGAAGATACTTAATTTTACAATACAAACAAATCCTTACAGAGTTAGTAAGGATTTTTTGATTGATTTTCATATATAAATATGTTAAAATGGCATATATGTAAAAACAAGGAGAAGAGTATGCAAGATAGAAAAAAGTTTATTCGTAATTTTAGTATTATAGCACATATAGACCATGGAAAATCAACGCTAGCAGATAGGTTAATTGAATTGACTGGAGTATTATCTAAAAGAGAAATGGAAAGTCAGGTTCTTGACAACATGGACATTGAAAAAGAACGTGGAATTACAATTAAATCACAAGCAGTTAGAATGAAGTACCATGCAAAAGATGGTAATGATTATGAACTAAATTTAATAGATACACCACGGACATGTTGATTTCAATTATGAAGTTTCTAGAAGTTTAGCTGCATGTGATGGAGCAGTTTTAGTAGTTGATAGTAGTCAAGGAGTTGAAGCACAAACTCTAGCAAATGTATATTTGGCAATTGATAATAATTTAGAAATACTGCCAGTAATTAATAAAATAGATTTGCCAAATGCAAGACCAGATGAGGTAAAACAGGAAATTGAAGATATTATTGGTATACCTGCACAAGATGCACCATGTATTTCAGCAAAATCAGGGCTAAATGTAGAAAAGGTGCTAGAAAGAATAGTAACAGATTTGCCAGCACCAATTGGAGATGAACAAGCACCTTTAAAAGCACTAATATTTGATTCTATTTATGACAATTATAAAGGAGCAATAGCTTATGTACGTATAAAAGATGGAACAGTAAAAGCTGGAGATGAAATGATACTAATGTCAACTGGCAAAAGTTTTACAATTACTGAGGTTGGATATTTTGAACCAGGTAAATATACTCTTAGTAACGAATTAAAAGCGGGTGAAGTTGGATATATAGTAGCAAGCATTAAAAGTTTACAAGATGTTCGAGTAGGAGATACAATTACCTTAAAAAACAATTTGGCACAAGAACCATTACCTGGCTATAAAAAGGTTAATCCAATGGTGTACTGTGGAATTTATCCAATTGATGGAAGTGACTATGAAAATTTAAAAGTGGCATTAGAAAAATTGAAATTAAATGATGCAGCATTAGAATATGAACCAGAAACTTCTGGAGCGTTAGGCTCAGGATTTAGGTGTGGCTTTTTAGGTTTACTGCACTTAGAAATAATAGAAGAAAGATTAGATAGAGAATTTGACTTAAGCTTAATAACTACATCACCATCAGTTATTTATAAAATTCATAAAACAGATGGAACAATATTAGATTTATATAATCCATCTGACATGCCAACATCAAATGAAATAGATTATATGGAAGAACCAATGGTTCGAGCTGAAATAATTACACCAAAAGAATATGTAGGTGGAATTATGGAAATTTGCCAGAACAGACGTGGAACATATATAGACATGAAATATTTAGATGCAACAAGAGTAAATCTAATTTATGAGATGCCATTAAATGAAATAATTTATGATTTTTTTGATACATTGAAATCAAAAACAAAAGGTTATGCATCATTCGACTATAAATTTAAAGAATATAAAAGGTCAGATTTAGTAAAACTAGATATTTGGGTTAGTGGAGAAGGTGTTGATGCATTATCATTTATAGTGCACAGAAGTAGTAGTTATGAAAAAGGGAAAAAAATGGTAGAAAAATTAAAACAAGTTATACCAAGACAATTATTTGTAATACCATTACAGGCTGTTATTGGTGGTAAAATTATAGCAAGAGAAACAATATCAGCAATGCGAAAAGATGTACTTGCTAAATGCTATGGTGGAGATATAACAAGAAAGAAAAAGTTACTAGAAAAACAAAAACGTGGCAAGAAAAAAATGAGACAAATTGGAAATGTTGAAATACCACAAGAAGCGTTTTTATCAGTATTGAAATTAGATGAAGAGTAGTTACAAAAAACAATTTATGTAGTTGATAAAAATAAGTATTTAAAATATAATAGGAGAACAAAAAATGGAAAATGAATATAATGATCAAGTAGAAGGTAGAAATGCAGTAATAGAGCTTTTAGAATCTGGTAGAGATATAAATAAAATATTTGTAGCAAATGGAGAAAAACATGGCTCAATACATAAAATACTTGCAATGGCAAAAGAAAGAAAAATTCTTGTTGCGGAAATAGAAAAAAACAAACTAAACCAAATTGCACAAACACCAAACAATCAAGGAGTTATTGCTATAGTACCTCCTTATAATTATTATGACGTGGAAGATATTTTAGAAGAAGCAAAAAATAAA
This sequence comes from uncultured Clostridium sp., assembly GCA_964618105.1. GTDB lineage: Bacteria > Bacillota > Clostridia > TANB77 > CAG-508 > CAG-273. Next base: position 31,296 of record CAZUAJ010000009.1, read on the forward strand.
AAAGAAATGCCGTTTATATTAATACTAGATGGAATTGAAGATCCACACAATTTGGGCTCTATTATTAGAACTGCTGAAACGGCAGGAGTACATGGTATAATTATACCAAAAAGAAGAGCAGCAGCAGTAAATAGTACAGTAAGCAAGGTTTCGGCTGGAGCTGTTGAATATATGAAAATTGCACGAGTAAACAATATAAATGAAACTATTAGGTGCTTAAAAGAAAAAGGTGTATGGATTTGCGGAACAGATATGGAAACAAACGTAATTTATACGAAGCAAGATTACAAAATACCATTAGCACTTATAATAGGTAGCGAAGGATTTGGAATGAGCAGATTGGTAAAAGAAAATTGTGACTTTTTAGTAAAAATTCCAATGAAAGGAAAAATTACTTCATTAAATGCATCGGTATCAGCAGGAATTGTAATATATGAAGTTGTTAAAAGCAGAAATTATTAAAAAATAAATTTTGAATTTAATATATAATTATATTTGTATGTTTGTAAATTTGAAATATTAAATATTTACAATAATAATAGTACAATATTATTGTAAATAAAAAATGCAATTCAACAAGTAATTTTATTATAATTATACAAAAGAAAACGGCTTGAAATAAAGAAAAAACACAGACTAAGAAAAAAAATAAAAAAAAAATTAAAAATGTGTTGACTTTATAAAATAGCTGTGCTAAAATAGATAATGTCTTCAGCAAGAATATATTGCTGAAGACTAAAAAAAGCACATTGAAAAGTAAACAATAAACCTTTGAGAAACCAAAATAATAAAGGAAGATAGAAGCAAACTATCTATAAAAAAATACTGTGAGAAATCACAGCCAGAAAA
>CAZUAJ010000010.1:0-28827 GCA_964618105.1 uncultured Clostridium sp.
TGTATTTACAACAAATTTAATTTTTGCGGAAATTAGTTTAAAAATTTACCTATTTCAGTTTCTAAAATTTACAGGATAATCATTTTGTTAAATTGTTTGGCAAAAATACTTAAAGTCCGCACAGGGGAAAGTACATTTTTATTTTCAAAGTGAGCTTGTGTGGGGACCAACAAATCATAAGCTGTTATAAAATTTACGTAAGTAAAATTTTATTTACAGCTTATTATGCTGTTGGGACGAACGCAGAAAATAAAAATACTTTCCCCTGTGTAGGACATCTATATATTCTAAGCCAAACAATTTAATTATATTTTTATCTAGTAACTTCTAAAATTTAAAATATTTACATTTTATATAATTGTATTACAAATTTAAGGAACTATTTTTTAAAATAGCTCCTCTAATTTATATTCTTTTTCTAACTTATCATTTAAATATAATTTACTTATTAACTCTAGTTCTTTTAAATTTTCTTCTGATATATTGAACGAAAATATTTTTTTTGCATCTGCCATTACTATGTACTGTATTGCTGTTTTGGTTGAATCTGATATTTGTATTGCACTTTTGTCTGTTTTTCCACACCCTGTGCATTTAAAGCAATTATCTTTTAAGCTAAAATAGTTTAAATTTTCTTCTGTTTTACAATTTCCACATTTTCGTATTTGTGGCATAAAACCTAGTAAACAGCAAAGTCTAATTTTAAAAACTGAAATTACAAAATTTAAGTCTTTTTCTTCTTCTGATATCATATATAATGTGTTTAGGTATAATTGCAAAATTTTATATGTATTTTGGTTTTCATCTGTTACGTCATTTATTATTTTTGTAATATATGATGCATATTTTAACTTATCTAAATCTGTGCGAATATTATAAAAAACTTCTATAGTATCAGATGAGTTAATATGGTAACTACTACCACTTTGATATAACAAATATTCTCCAAAACACAAAAATTGAGTGCCTGACATTAAAAGGCTTTTTGGTCTTCTAGCCCCTTTTGCCGCACACCCAATTTTTCCATTTGGTGTAAGTATTGTTACCATTTTATCAAAGTCATTCATATTATTTTCTGAAAGGATTATTCCCTTTGTTTTTACTATTCCCATATTGTGTTTCCTCTGTATTTTTAGCTATGTTTTTTTCTATATTTTCTACTTGAATTAGTTCTAGAAATGTGTTTATATTTCCTGTTTGTTTAAATGTATTCCATGCTAAGTCTTTAATTTGTTTTTCCATCATGTACACATCATCTCCTGTTCTAGAAGTTTTTTACTTCTACTTTTATCTTTCGCTTGTTTTTTATTTTTATACTGGTAAAATTTGCAAAAACTAATCAGAATTTTTAAATAATTTTACAAACTTATCATTATTAATCCAGTCCTCGCGAACTTTTACCCACAATTTCAAGTTAACTTTATTTTGTAATTCTTTTTCTAAATCTTCTCTAGCATAAGTACCAATTTTCTTAAGCATTGCACCATTTTTTCCTATTATTATACCTTTATGTGAATCTCTTAAACAATAAATTGTAGCTTCAATATTGAAAATTGGTTCATTTTCTCTTGTTTTACCTTTTTTCATTTTTTCAATTTCTACAAATATTCCATGTGGTACTTCATCTTGTAAAAGTTTTAATGCTTTTTCACGTATTGTTTCAGATGCTATATCTCTTAAAGTTTGATCTGTATATTCATCTATATCATAATATGCTGGACCTTGTTTTAAGTTCTTTTCTATTTCTTCAAGTATTACTTCTGTATCTTTTGATTTTAATGCTGAAATTGGTATGATTGCTTTAAAGTGGTATTCATCTTTAAATGCTTCTATTAATTTGAATACTTGCTCTTTTTTTACTAAATCAATTTTATTTATTATTAAAATGGTATTTGCCTTAGCTTCTTTTATTTTATCTAATAACATTTGGTCACCTTTGCCAATTCCATCTGATGTTGCTTCAACTACAAATAAAATCACATCTGCATCTGGTATGCTATTCCAAGCTGTTTCATTCATTGTATTACCTAATTTTGATTTTGGTTTATGTATTCCTGGTGTATCTGTAAATATTATTTGTGAATTTTCTCTATTCACTATTGCTTTTATTGCTGTTCTTGTTGTTTGTGGTTTATTTACAACTACTGCTACTTTTTGACCAACCATTTCATTTAATATACTTGATTTACCTACATTTGTTCTTCCAACAATTGCTACAAATCCTGATTTAAAATTTTTCATATTCACTCCTATTTTATATTTTTCTTACAAGAATTTAATGTTAAAAGCTCTTCATTTCTTACGTTTGCTATTCTTTATTCTGTACAGGATAACTATTTTGTATTTTCAAGTTCGCTTGTGTGGGGACCGGCAAGCTAGAAGGCGTTAATAATTTTCCAAATGGTTTGTAAAAAAAATATTATTACGCCTTCTTGCGTAGCTGGGACGAACGAAGAAAATTAAAAAATAGTTTCCTGTACAGAATATATTGCTTTCTTTTAATATTAAATTATTATAATATTATTATAATACAAAATTTGTAGAAAAGTGTAAATAAATTTACACTTTTTTTCTACTATTTTTACTTGACAAATTTATATTTTGGTTTTTCGCTATAGTGTGTATGTAATAATTTATGTGCTAATTCCCCATTTGGCTCACCTAAAAATTTTTCGTAAATTTGCTTTAAAACTGGGTTTTCATGCGATTTTCTTATTACACTTTTTTCGTCAATTGTGTACATAGCTTGTGCACGTTTTTTATGTACATCAATTTCTTCTTGTATTTTTGCACTTTTTATAGGTTGACCTCCACCTGTAATGCAGCCGCCTGGGCAGGCCATTATTTCTACAAATTGATAATCTGCTGTTCCATTTTTTATTTCTTCCATAATAGTTTTTGCATTTGCTAATCCATCTGCTACTGCGACTTTTACTTTTTTATTTTCAAGTTGTATTTCTGCTTTTTTTATTCCATTTTCTCCTCTTACTTGTTCAAATTCGATTTTTTGTAATGGCTTTCCTGTTACAATTTCAGATACACTTCTTAATGCCGCTTCCATAACTCCACCAGTAACTCCAAATATTGCTGCTGCTCCTGTTGCTTCTCCCATTGGATCATCAAATTTGCTATCTTCTAAATTTACAAAGTCTATTTTAGCTTGTTTTATCATTCTTGCAAGTTCTCTTGTTGTAATTACTGCATCAACCTCTTGCTTCATTTCTTCTCTTTGTCTTTTATATTTTTTTGCAATACATGGCATTACAGATACAACAAACATTTTGCTTGGTTCAATATTTTGTTGTTTTGCATAATATGTTTTTAATATTGCTCCAAACATTTCGTGTGGAGATTTACAGCTTGATAAATGGTTTGTGTATTCTGGGTAATTCATTTCAATATATTTTACCCAACCGTGGACAACATGATGTTATCATTGGTAAGTTGCTATTTTTGTTTAGTCTATTTATAAATTCTGTTCCTTCTTCTACTATTGTAAAATCAGCTCCTGTATTTGTGTCAAATACTTTGTCAAATCCCATTTTTCTAAGTGCTGTTATCATTTTACCTTCTACATTTGTTCCTATAGACATTCCAAATTCTTCACCTAGCGCAACTCTTACAGATGGTGCTGTTTGTACAACTACATAAGTATTTTCATCTTTTATTTTATCCCATACTATTTGTGTAGAGTCTTTTTCTGTTAAAGCTCCTGTTGGGCATGCTTCAATACATTGTCCACAAAGTGTACAATTTACGTCATTTAAGCTGTTATTTCCTGTTGTTGCTATACATGTATTAAAGCCTCTTTGAGTAGCACTTATTGCTCCTATTTTTTGTACTTTGTTACATACCGCTACACATCTTTTACACAATATGCATTTATTTGGATCACGTACAATTGATGGTGATTTATCATCTATTTCATATGTATTTTTTTCGCCATTATATGTTGTTTCTTCCATACCAAATTCTTTTATAAGGTTTTGTAATTCGCAATTTTCGTTTCTTACACAATTTTCACAGTCTTTATGATGATTAGATAATATTAGGTCTAACATTGTTTTTCTTGCTTCTATGACTTGTGGTGTTTTAGTATGTACTATCATTCCTTCTTCTACTTTTTGAATACATGAAGTTGCAAATCCTTTTTTTCCTTCAACTTCAACAAGGCACATTCTACAGTCCCCTACTTCGTTTATTTCTTTTAAATAGCATAATGTTGGAATATTTATATTTAATTTTTTTGCTGCTTGTAAAATTGTTGTACCCTCTGGTACAGTTATCTTTTGCTCATCAATTGTTACATTTATCATTTTTTCACGTCCTATCTTACATTTTTATTTTTAATGTATTCTCTGCCTTCAAATTCTTCTCTTAAAATATCCATTACAAGAGTATCATAATATTTTCCATTTATAAATTTTGCTTTTCTTTTTCTTCCCATTTCTTTAAATCCACATTTTTTATAACATGCTTTTGCTCTTTCATTACATTCTAAAACAGTAAGTTCAATACTGTTCAAGTTCATATAATTAAACCCAAAATCTAAAAGTAAGTTAATAGCTTCTGCTCCATAACCTTTTCCTCTATATTCAATATTTCCTATAAAAATTCCCAATTCAGCTCTACTATTAATTCTATCTATTTTTTCTAGTGAAACTGTACCTACCATTGTGTCATTCTCTAAATCAACAATTACAAAATTTGCTTCTGGATTTGCATTTTTTTCTAAATAGTCTTTTTCTCCACTTAAGCTCATTAATGTTGCAGTTCTACCTATATAATCTGTTATTTCAAAATCATTCATCCATTGTGTAAATTGCTCTACATCTTCTATATTTCTTGGTGATAAATATATTCTGTCTCCAACTAACTTTTTAAAATATTTCATTTAATTCTCCTTTCATTTTTAATAATAAATTAAGCTGCTACTTTAAATTAAAATTAGCCAATTGCGTGAAATGGACAAACACTAACACACGTTCCACACTTAATGCAAATATTTTCATCTATATGATGTGTTTTACCTGGCGCACCTGTAATTGCTGCAACAGGACAATTTCGGCTACACATTGTACAACCTCTACATTTTTCTGAATCTATTTGAATTTTAGCTAATGCTTTACATTCATTTGTTGTACATTTTTTATTTTCAATGTGTTCAATATATTCATTTCTAAAATATTTTAATGTTGAAAGTACAGGGTTTGGTGCTGATTGACCTAATCCGCATACTGAGGTTTTTGGTATAATTTTTGCTAATTCTTCTAATTTTTCTAAATCTTTTTTTGTTGCTTCACCATTTGTTATTTTTTCTAATAATTCTAACATTCTTTTTGTTCCAATTCTACATGGTGTACATTTTCCAGATGATTCGTCTACTGTAAATTCTAGGTAAAATTTTGCTATATTTACCATACATTTTGTTTCATCCATTACAATAAGTCCACCTGAACCCATCATTGAACCAATTTGTGATAGTGATTCATAATCAATTGGAGTATCTAAGTGTTCTTTTGGTATACAGCCTCCTGATGGTCCACCTGTTTGTGCTGCTTTAAATTCTCTGTTATTTGGTATTCCTCCACCAATATCATAGATAATTTCTCTTAAGGTTGTTCCCATTGGTACTTCAACTAAACCAATATTTACAACATTTCCGCCTAACGCAAATACTTTGGTTCCTTTTGATGTTTCTGTTCCTATACTTGAAAACCATTTTGCACCATTTAACATTATTCTTGTTACATTTGCATATGTTTCAACATTGTTTATTAATGTTGGTTTTCCCCATAGTCCTGAGTTTGCTGGATATGGTGGTTTTAAACGTGGTTGACCGCGTTTTCCTTCTATAGATTCAAGTAATGCTGTTTCTTCACCACACACAAATGCTCCTGCTCCTAATCTTATATCAATATCAAAGTTAAAGTTCGTTTCAAAGATGTTTTTACCAAGTAAGCCATATTCTCTTGCTTGTTTTATAGCAACTTTAAGTCTATCTACCGCAATTGGATATTCTGCTCTGACATAAATATATCCTTGATTTGCTCCAATAGCATAACCTGCTATTGTCATTGCTTCTAGTACAGAATGTGGATCACCTTCTAATATGCTTCTATCCATAAATGCTCCTGGATCACCTTCATCTGCATTACATACTACATATTTTTGTTCTGCTTCAACAGCTTTAGTTAGTGCCCATTTTTTTCCTGTTGGGAAGCCTCCGCCTCCTCTTCCTCTTAAGCCTGAATCAATAATTGTTTTTATTACGTCATCTGGGGTCATTTCTAATAGTACTTTTTCTAAAGCTTTATATCCGTCAAATGCTATGTATTCATCAATATTTTCTGGATCTATTTTTCCACTATTTTGTAAAGCAATTCTTTTTTGTTTTTTATAAAATGTTAAGTCATCTAATTTGTTTACTTTTGTACCATCAACATCTTTACATAATAGTCTTTCAACTATTTGTCCGTCTATAATATGTTTTTGTATAATTTCTTCACAATCTTCTGGTTTTACCATTGCATAAAATGTGTCTTCTGGACGAATAATTACTATTGGGCCTTTAGCACATAGTCCAAAACAACCTGTTTGAATTATACGTACATTTTCTAAACCTTTTTCTTGTACAATTTTTTTAAAATTTTCTATAATTTGTGTTGATTTTGAAGATGTACACCCTGTACCATGGCAAACTAATATGTGTTTTTCTTTTCCACTTACTGTTGCATCTACTCTTATATTTAGTTCTTTACGTTTTTGTTCTCTTATTTTTCTTATTTCTTCTAACGTTTTCAAAATCATACTCCTCTCACTTTTTAACAAGTAGTATATACTTTTTTGCAAGCTAGTTACTATGTTGATATGTAACTTGCCATTAATATTTAAAATTAATTTGCAATAAGCTTATCTAATACTTCATCAAGCATTTTTACAGTTGCCTTACCATAAACCTCTCCATTTACTGTAAATACTGGTGCAATTCCACATGCTCCTAAGCAACGTGTATTATCAATTGAAAATTTGCCATCTTCAGTTGTTTCGCCTTCTTTAATTTTTAATCTTTCTTTTAGTCTATTCATTAATTTTTCTGAACCTTTTACAAAACAGGCAGTTCCTAAGCATACTGAAATTGCATATTTTCCTTTTGGTTTTAGTGTAAATCTAGAATAAAACGTAATTACACCATAAATTTCAGCCATTGGTATATCTAAATATTCTGATATTTCTTTTTGTGCTATTTCTGGAATATATCCATATTTTACTTGCACATCATTTAATATTGGTATTAAGTTATCTTTTACTGTTGTGTATTGTTCTAATATTTCTTTTAGTTCTTGTTTTAATTTTTGTTCTGTACAATTCATTTTTTACTCTCCCTGTATATTTATATTTTATACTTTCGAGTTTATTATATCAAACGAATAATTTTTATACAACAAAATACGACAAAAAATAAAGCAAAATAAACTGAACCCGAAATTCTAGACTTTTGGATTTAATTTATTTTGCCTTGTTTTACTATACAATTGCCATTGCAATTCCATATAACACAAGTACTAATGTTGTTGCAAAACATGCACTAAATATTATTTCTGATAATTTGTGTTCTTTTGCCGCAATTCTACTTTCTGCTAGTAAAATTGCAGTTACAAGTGATAACATTAAAATAACTATATTATCTGTTAATAGCCAAATTAATGTATTTGCTGCAAATCCAATTGCTGCATGACCACTTGGAATTAATTTTGAATTTAAACCTTTATGTTTATTTGTTTTTGCATAAGCAATTAATGCTAAAACTCCAATTATAGCAATAATCATAATTGAAAATGCTAAATGTTTTGGATTTGTAGTTACATTTTTTAAAAAAGCTAATCCTATATCTGCAATTTTATCAAAAAACAAAAAATATGCTACAATTATTGCATTTATAGTTGTAATTACCACTCCTCCTGCTGCTACATCTTTTGCAATTTTTGCTTTAGGATGATATACATCAACATACAAATCTACCACAGTTTCTATTGCAGTATTTACCATTTCTGCAAATATTATAAGAACTATTGTAAATAAGAAACATAAAAATTCAGCTCTATCCAAATTAAAAAACAAACTTACAATTACCACAATTACTGCAATTATTAATTGTTTCTTTATATTACTTTGAGTTGTTGTTGCATATATTATTCCATTAAAAGCATTTTTCCATGCATCTATAAAATTATGGTTAGTTAATTTTTCTTTATTTTCTTCTTTTTTTCCTTTCATTATCTTCCCTTCTATTTCTATGTAATTGTTAATTAAATTTATGTGTTAGTATACATAACACTTAATTATCTTGTAATGTTTAATTGTGAAAGTACATTTTCTTCTTTTTCTCTCATCACTTTTTGTTCATCGTCTTTAATATGGTCATAGCCTCTTAAGTGATAAAATCCATGGACAAGCATATATGCAAATTCTCTTTCAAAGCTGTGCCCATATTCTTTTGCTTGTTCTTCCACTTTTTCAACAGAAATTATAATATCACCCATTATATCTTGTAATACTGCATTTTCTTTTTTTATAATAAACTTATCTAGTTCATTTTTTTCAAACATTGGAAATGAAAGTACATCAGTTTCTTTGTCTATATTTCGATGTTCTTTATTGATTTTTCTAATATTTTCTGGGTTTGTCAATGTTACACATATATATAAAGAGGTAGGATTTATATGCTCTACCTCAAAACATTTTTGAATTACATTTTCAATTAATATTTCTAGTTCATTTTTTTCTTTTATGTCTTTCCAAATTATTTCTGTTACTAAACTCATTTTTACATCCTTATTCATTAACTACTTTTTTTCTTCTTCCCCTAGTTTTCTTCTTTTCAACTTTTGGGCCTTTTGTATATACCCCTTCTGATATAAAAGAATTTTTTAAATTTTTCATTGCATCTAATTCAACCAACTTAGAATAATAAAATTGAATTATTTTATAGTATTTGTTAGTATCTTTTTTTAATTTTTTTAAATCATTTCTTAAAAATAAAACTTGTTTTTCTCTACTATAATCAATATAGTTTTTATCTTTATTTTTTTGTATTTCTAAATATTGTTTGTAAAATTCTCTATATTCTTCTCTGGCTGTTGGTTTATCCCAATAAATTTTTGTAGATAACAATTTAACATTGTATTCTTCAATTAAAGTAATTAACAAAGAATATGCCTTTTCTTGTTTACGTGCAACTCTTGTATCAACAATTAAACTTCTAGTATCATTTAATAATTTTTCATAGCATTGTTCTGCAACAATAAGTGGTAAACTATGTGTAAAAAGTTTTCTACTTAAATTTAATAAAAGCATATCTTTTTCAATATTATCATTTTGGTCTAATTTGCCAACTGTAAATTTTTCAAAGTTTTTATAATCATTAATAATTTCTTTATATACTTTATTTTCTGGATTTTGTTCCATTTTTAATGGTAAAATATTTTCAATGTATTGTTCTAATACATCAAAAATTTTGTTATATATTTCGTCTTTAGCACCAGGTGTTAAATTGTCAGCTAATTTTATTGAATAATGTTTTAGTAGTCCTTTATACAATGATTCCATTTGAAAAACAAATAAAGTTTGATATTTTTGTAATAATTGCTCTTTATTTAAGTTATCAACAGTTTCATAATCTAAATTTAATAAATACATTTGTTTTTTATATTTGTATTCTAGGTATTCTTTTTCTTTTAAATGAACTATTGAATAGTATTCAGATAATGCATTTTTTTCAAAATCACTTGCAGTATCATTTTTTACTCTTTTGTAAATTGAATCCATTATGTATTTATCAATTGATTCCAAATATAAAGCGTATATGTCTTCAAATTTTTGAGAAATTGCATCTTGTTTTTCTTGATTTTCTATGTTTTCACTTGCCTTAAATGTTTCATAAGCTTTTAATACATTATTTCTTTTTATTGAAATCATCATTCCGTTGATTCCTATTTTAGTTGGAGTTAGTATTTTATTGATTGTATTACTAATTTTTGAAAAAAATGTTTTTTCTTGATATATTCTCAAACTTCTTTCTTCCATGGCATCTGTTCCTTTCAAAATACTATTTTTTCTTTTGTCCCAATTCTTTCAAGTACTTCGTAAATCACTTCAACTTCAACATAAGTTTCTGTTTGTTCCATATTAATTTGTTTATTAATTAGTTTATTTTCATTTATTTGCTCATTTAATATTTTTTCTGTCTCTTGTATTGCTATTTCTTTTGCTTCTTCTAGAGAATAATTAAATTGTTTGGTTTCATATTCTTGATATGTTTTAGTTTGTATTTCTATTGGCAAATAAAAATTTGAAAACAGTCTTAGTTTTTTACTCGTATCTATTGTATCATAATTTTTAAATTTTGGAACCCCTTTTGATAAATTTATTTCAAAATTATTTATCTTTACGGAATATGTGCTTTTCTCATTTCCTGTTTGAACCTTTTTTTCTTGTTTAAATGGTACTTTCACTTTTTGAGAATACCAAACTTTTGCCTGAACTTCTCCATTTGCATGTACATATCGAATTCCTGTAAACTCCCCTTCAAGCCACCCTTGTATTAATGTGGTTCCTTTTGTAACCAAATCACCTTCTTTTACTACGGCTATGCCATTTTGTGCATTAATTTTTGTTATTATTGCATCCTTTGTTGCAATAATATTACAGTAATCATCTTCTTGTATTATTTCTGGTTTTAAGTCTGATTCTACAATTTTTACTTCTGCATTTGTTCCTTTTATTTCTATTCCTACCCATGCTATATCATCTCTTGCAAGTCTAATTTCATTTATTACGTTTTTAGTATTTAGGTTTGTTTTTAAAGTACCTATTTTAAAATTATTATTTGCTAATTCATTTAAAATTTCTTCTTTGCTAATTCGTTCATTTCCTGTTATTTCTATGTTCCATATAAAATTAGATAATGTAATTATTGTTATTATTATAAATGCAAAAAATATTACAAATATTTTTCTTTTTTTGTATTTTCGTAATGTAAATGGAAGTCCTTTCTTTTTTTTAATTTTTACTCTACATTTAGTTTTTTTAGCTATTTGTTTTATTTTTTTAAAATCATTTATTTCAATATTTATTTGTATAATTGTAGAGTATTTTCTTTTTAAGTTCCACAAAAATATTTTTTGATTATTACATATATTTATAAATCTTTCTACAAAATAGCCTTCTATTTCAACAGTAACATAGCCTAAAATATAACTTAGTAGTATTTTAAAATACATTTTTCCCCCCTAGTTTTCATCTGTAATTGATTCAAAATCTACACTTTCAATTTTACCTGTAACTATTAAATCATCTGAAGTCATTTCTTCTAAGTATAGTTCACAACCATTTATATTTAAAATTCCTATATAAGTACTAATTCTAATGTAAAATTCTTGATATTCTAATATTCCCTTGTAATTTTCTATCAACATTTGTTTAAATCCTAAAATTGTTATTTTAGGCACATCACTAGATAGCTCTTGTGGAATTTCTAATAAACGATTTATTTTATTTTGTAAATTTTTTTTAGATTTTTTTTTCATTTATTTAATTCCTTTCTATCTTTGAAATTCGTCTAAACTTTTAAATTCATATCCCATTGATTTTATTTCTTTTATACAACTGTCTAATATATTGCTATTGTCTTTTGAAGTTGCATGTAACAATAATATAGCCCCTGGATGTATATTGTCTATAATTTTTTTCTTACCATAAGTTTCTCTTCCCTGTTTGTTTTCGTCCCAGTCATCATAAGCAAAACTCCACATTACAGTTTTATATCCTAATGTATTGGTATATGCTATTGTTCTTTCACTATATTCGCCTTTTGGTGGTCTTATATATTTCATTTCATAACCAAATTTTTGATAAACCGCTGTATGTAAATCCATTACTTCTTTTTGTATTTGTTCATTTGTTAAGTCTGGCATACTTTTATGGTTTACTGTATGATTTCCAATTATGTGTCCTTCATCTATAATTTGTTTTACTAATTCTGTTGCAGTATTTAAGTAATGTGCCGTTATAAAAAATGTAGCTGGAACTTGATTCTCTTTTAACACCGATAATATTTTTGATGTATAACCTGCTTCATAACCATTATCAAATGTTAAATATACATATTTCGATTTTTCATTGCCCATTGCAATTCCTTCATACATATCAATTATTTTTTTATTTACACTACCTAAGTCAGGTTGCTCATGATTATTGTTTCTTTTAATTCCCCACCCTATTTTTTTCTCACTAGTTGCATTTGTTTGAACCGTTTGTTTATTAAAATTAATTACAGAAATTGAAAAAACAAGTACTAATAATATAGAAGACATAATAACAATAAAATTTAACTTTCCTTTCATATTTTCCCCTTTCAAATATGTGCATAATTTTATTATTTGTTAAAATGTATTTTTAGAATATTTATTTTATGAATATTTTTTATATTTTCTATAATATTATAATTACATTTTTTCTTAGTAATATTACATCTTACAGATAATTCGACACAGTTCTAGTAATTTTCCTAAAATTTTCTTGACATTACAATTTCTTTGGATTATATTTATATATGTTACTGGAAATTTTTGGTTAATATTATGTTTGTTTTAAATTATTAACATTTATATTTATATGTTATACGGAGGAAAAAATATGTTGAATTTTGTTTTATGTGACGATAACTTTAACGTTTTAAATAGATTGACAAAAATGCTTGAGTCAATTTTTATAGAAAAGAATTATGATGCACATATTGCACTAAGCACAACATCTCCAACTGAATTAATAAATTACATAAACGGCAATAAAGTAAATGTTATTATTTTAGATATTGACTTGAAATCTAATATTTCTGGATTGGATTTAGCAAATATTATACGCAAAGAAGATAAAGATGTTTATATTATTTTTACAACTGGCCATTTAGAATATGGGTTAATTGCATATAAATACAAAACTTTTGATTATTTAGCCAAACCAATTACTAAAGAAAGATTAGAAGATACTGTTATTAGATTGTTTGAAGATATTTCTGGTTCCAAAATTGATTTTGTAAGATTAGATAATAATAAAACAATTATAAAGCAGGATTCTATTTTATATGTTCAAAAAGATAATATGAAAAGTATTTTCTATACAGACACCAGAGAATACGAAACATATAGTTCCTTTAAAACTATAATGCGTCAATTACCTAGTAGCTTTGTTCAATGTCATAAATCATATATTGTAAATATTAATAAAATTACTGGCATTGATATTCCACAAAATACTATTTTGTTAAATAGTACTGGACAAGATAAAAAATGTTATATTGGTCCTAAATATAAAAATAATTTTATGGAGGTTTTTAATAATGGAAATTTTTCAAACAATTTGGTCAGCAATGACTACTCAAAATGAAATAGCTTTGAATATAGTAGGATTTTTGTCTTGCTTTCTTGATGCTACTGTTAATATGTTGCTTTTTACTACTATTTTAGATATTAAGACCACTTTAAAGTCAAAATTACTTTATGTGATTTTATTTAGCATAATAGGCTTTTTAGCTAGGATTTTTATTCCTGACCCTTATGGTACATTTATTAACATAGTTATTATTATACTTTTAATTAAGTTTATTCTAAAAACTACTTTGTTAAAATCTTTATTGGCTGAGTTTATTGTAATAACTTCTAGTACCGTATTAGAATTGTTTATGCTTAAATTTTATCAAGCAATTCTTAATATTCCTTATAATTTTGTAATGACAATACCAGTGTATAGATTTATTTTTACTTCTAGTATTTATTTATGTATTTACATATTATATAAAATTATTAAATATTTTAAATTTAATATCAGTTTAGAAAATATGAATAGAAAAAATAAAACATTATTTATTGTAAATACTTTACTTGGTATATTAGCTATTGGTACTCAATGTTACTTAATAGTATTTTATAGTGATAAAATGCCAATTTCTGTAACCGTTGTAAGCATTGTAAGTATATGCGCATATTTTACAATTAGTCTTTATAGTTTATTAAGTACAAACAAATTAGATACTACAACAAGAGACCTAGAAGAAGCACAATTATATAACAAAACTTTATCAATTTTACATGATACTATGAGGGGTTTTAAACATGATTTTCACAATATTGTTCAAGGTATTGGTGGTTATGCAGACAGAGGCGATTTAGAAGGACTTAAAAAATATTATAAACAGCTTTTACAGGATTGTAGCCGTACAAATAACTTAACCACATTAAATCCAGAAGTTATAAATAACCCTGCAATATATAATGTTATGGCTACTAAATATCATAAAGCTGATGAAATTGGAGTTCAAATTAATTTAGGTATTTTTATGGATTTAAATGAAATTGAAAGACATATTAAAATTTATGAATTTACCAGAATATTAGGTATACTTTTAGATAATGCTATTGAAGCTGCTTCTGAATGTGAAGAAAAAACTATTCATGTTAGTTTTAGAAAAGAAGAAAATAGACATCGTTTACTTATGATTATAGAAAATACATATAAAAATAAAGATATTAATTTAGATAAAATATTTGAAAAAGATTTTTCTACTAAGTCTAAAGAAAATAATAGTGGACTTGGTTTATGGGAAATTAGACAAATTTTAAAGAAAAGTAATAATCTTAATTTATTTACTAGCAAAAATGATGAATTCTTCTCACAACAATTTGAAATATATTATTAATATAATTACAATAAAAGCGGTATCAAACTGATACCGCTTTTATTGTAAATTTGTCGTTTTAAGGAAATATTTATATTTATATATAGTGTCACATTAATCTTTTTTTATTAATGATGCAGGCATTTTTGGTTGGTGTACTACACCTGAAAGCCAACATGCAGTATTTGTTGATTTAGCATATTTTTCTGCTACTTTAGCTAATAATTTTAACATTTGTATTCCTCCTCTTAATTTTTTTATATAATAATCATTGCCGGCCAATGAATTATCAACTTAAATTGTTTATTCTGTTCCATAAACTTCATATCCATGTTTGTTGTTTGTTATTTTATATGAAATAGGTAATATTGTTAAATTTTGTAAAAATATTGCATATATTATCATATATGAAACGCTTTTCTCTGGGCTAAATATTATAATTATAAGTAAAATTGCTAATGATATATAAGCTTTTATTTTCTTTGATTTTATTTCTTTTTTACTTAAAATTGGTATATTTTCTGTATCTGCTGGTGCATATTTTGTTATTATAGTAACACTAAATACTGTTATTATAAAAACTAATATGTATAGTACAAAATCATAAGATATTTGAAAATATTTAGTTAATATTACAGGTCCTAAATATAAAATACTTGTAGTAACCATACACCCTATATGAGTTTTCAAATGAATACCACCTGTAAAGCTTCTATATGGTGCTATTAATAAAAACAAAAGTAACGTTTGCCAACCCATTTTTAGTAAAAAACCTATTATAAATAGTAACAAAATTTTTGGCAATTCTCCAAATATCAGTCTTACACCAAAGTCAATAACCATTTCTCTTTCTTCATCTATGTCTGATACTTTTGCTTTAATTTTTTCTGTTATCCAATTGCAAAATTTATCAATCATTTTTTACCTCTTTTTTTATTGTATTTATTTTATCTTTAAATTTTTTTTACTGAAATAAAAGTTTATAAAAATGCCAAAATCATAAGTGAAATTTAACTTTTTGGGTTTCACTTATGATTTTGGCACTTTTGTAAATTTTAGGTTAATTTAACTTATATTGCAATTTTCTTTAATAATTGCCCAACTTCCATCTTTTTGTGGAATTGACATAAATTCCATAAATTCATTTGTAATAGGGTGATAAAACTTTAATTTATATGCCCAAAGAGTAATTTGTTTTCCATGACCCCTTCCACCATATTTTTGATCACCATATATGCTATGATTTCTGCTAGATAGTTGTACTCTGATTTGATGGTGTCTGCCCGTGTGTAAGTTTATTTTTAAAACAGATAAATTTAGTTGCTCATCATATTTTAAAACTTCATAGTCTAAAATAGCTAGTTTACTATTTTTTGTACCTTTTTTTACAACTTTGCTCATATTATTTTTTTCATTTTTTAATAAATAATCTTGTAATGTTCCTTTTTCTGATTCCATTTTACCATTTACTATTACTAAATATGTTTTTTGAAATTGCTTTTCTCTTACTTGATTGCTTAGTCTTGATGCTGCTTTTGATGTTTTGGCAAATACCATTACACCACCAACTGGTCTATCTAGTCTATGGACTAAGCCCAAATATACATTTCCTGGTTTATTATATTTGTCTTTTAAATATTGTTTTATTATTGTAAGCATATCAACGTCACCAGTTTTGTCACCTTGTGATGGAATATTTACTGGTTTTTCTACTACAATTATGTGATTATCTTCATATATTACTTTTAAATTTTGCATCTTTTACTCCTTTTTAAATTAATAACTCTCCCATTTTCCATAAATTCCACAAGGTAATACCAAATTGGAATTAGTCATTGGAAGACCAATTTCTCCATTTAAAACTTTGCCTTTGTATTTTTTAGATATAGTAAGTTCTAAAATATTTTTTAATACTGTACTTGAAATTCCTGTTGTATATGAATTTATTAAAAAGAAAAGCGGTTTGTCTGACAATACTTGTGCACATAAATTAATAAGCTCTTGTAAATTTTCTTCAAATTTCCATACTTCCCCATTTGCACCCCTTCCATAAGAAGGTGGATCCATAATAATTGCATCATACTTGTTACCTCTACGAATTTCTCTGCTTACAAATTTTATAACATCATCTACTATGTATCTTACTGGCTTATCCTGCAAACCAGATGCTTGTATATTCTCTTTTGCCCATGCTACCATTCCTTTTGAACTATCTACATGACAAACTTGAGCACCTGCATAGCTACAAGCTACTGTTGCACCACCAGTATATGCAAATAGATTCAGCACTTTAATTGGTCTGTTTGCTTTTTGTATTTTTTCTATCATCCAGTCCCAGTTAACTGCTTGCTCCGGAAATAAGCCAGTGTGTTTGAAACCCATTGGCTTAATATTAAATGTTAATTCTTTGTATTTTATTTGCCATGCTGGTGGCATTTTTTTTGTGTATTCCCAATTACCACCACCAGTTGAGCTTCTATGATATTTAGCATTTACATTTTTCCACTTTTCCGGAAAACTTTTTTGTTCCCATATTATTTGTGGATCTGGTCTTACTAAAATTACATCTTTCCATCTTTCTAATTTTTCACCATTTGCCATGTCTAATATTTCATAATCTTTCCAATTATTTGCTATGTTCATTTTAACATTTCCTTTCTACATTTTTCATATACAATAAAGTTAAAATTACATTATGTTGTTCATATTTGCTAAATAAAATGCATATTATTATTTTATTATTGCAAGTATTTGCATAAAATTAGTAATAAGCACTATGTCAATAATAGTAAACATAATAAAAATTGCACTTATTGTTGCTATCATTTTGTGTTTTTTAAATTTTTTTAATAATTTACTTGTCCATTTTGATGCATTTAAATGCAAAGTATTACTACTTTCATCATAACGTATATTTAAAATTAAATCTTTTGTGTACTCCATAATATAAAATCCTCCTAATATATTCTTTTAATAATATATATTCAATTATTCGGATTTTATGACTAAAATTTTTATTTTATTTAATCTAATTTTTGTTTTATATTTTCTGCCAACTTTTTTGTAATTCCTGAAACCTGTGTTAATTCTTCTATTGAAGCATTTTGTATATTATTTATAGTTTTAAATTTTTTAAGTAATAACTGTTTTTTTACTTCCCCTATTCCTTCAATTTCGTCTAAAACTGAATGTGTTGTTTGTTTATTGCGTAATTGTCTATGGTAATTTATTGCAGTATTATGTATATTGTCTTGAAAGTTTGTAATTACTTTCATTAATGTTTCAGATAGTTTAAATTCATTTTTG
Source organism: uncultured Clostridium sp. (assembly GCA_964618105.1). Classification (GTDB taxonomy): domain Bacteria; phylum Bacillota; class Clostridia; order TANB77; family CAG-508; genus CAG-273. Next base: position 18,041 of record CAZUAJ010000010.1, read on the forward strand.
TTTTCATCTATAAGTGCTCTTGTGCTATGTTTATCATCTTTTACCATTCCATATACAGGTATGTTTAAGCCTAATTCTTTAATTGCCTGTTTAGTTGCCCTTATTTGTGTTATTCCACCATCTGCAAATATTACATCTGGAAAATCACCAAAGGCTCCATTTGGATTATTTATTGAATGTTGTAGTCTTCTTTTAACAACTTCCTGCATACATTTAGGATCATCTTGACCAACTACTGTTTTTATTTTAAATTTTCTTGATAGGTTCTTTTTTAGTTCTCCATCTTTTAGCACACACATTGATGCTACCACAAATTGACCTGATAAATTTGATATATCATATCCTTCTATTTTTCTAGGTAATTTTTCTAATTTTAATACATTTTTTAATTCATTTACAACACTATATTTTTCTTTTTCTTTATTTATTATTGTAATTTTTGCATTTTTTTCTGCCATTTCAACTAGTCTAAGTTTTTCACCTTTTTGTGGTACTTTTATTTCTACTTTATGACTAGAATTTTGTGAAAGCAATTCTTCTAAAATTTGTTTATCTTCAATTTCTGTTTGTACCATAATTTTATTTGGCAAAAATACATCATTTATGTAATATTGTTTAATAAAATTTGATAATATTTCTGATTCTTGCTCATCTTGTAAACCTTCAAAAAAGTAGTGATGTCTTTCTACCATTTTGCTACCACGAATTAAAAATATTTCAACACATACTTGTGTTTGACCTTTTGCTAAGCCTATTACATCAATGTCATTTGCTGCAATGTTTGAAACTTTTTGCTTTTCTTCAGTTATTCTTTGTATAGCATATTTTTTGTCCCTTAATTCTGCTGCTTTTTCAAATTCTAACTTTTCTGCCGCTTCTTTTATATCATTATCTAATTGCTTTATTATTTGATTTGTATTACCTTCTAATAAACTAATAATTTGGTCTATTTCTTTTTGATATTCTTGTTTTGAAATTTTACCAATACATGGTCCAGAACATTTTTTTATGTGATAATTTAAACATGCTTTGCCCTTGTATTTAAAGTTTTTACATTGTCTTATTTTATATTTTGAATTTATAAAATCAAGCATTGCTTTTGCACTACCACTGCTTGCATAAGGTCCAAAATATTTTGCACCATCATTTAGTATTTTTCTTGTTAAATATATGTTTGGAAATTCTAATTTTGTATTTACTTTAATATATGGGTATGTTTTGCCATCTTTTAATAAAACATTAAATTTTGGCATATTTTGTTTAATTAAATTACATTCTAAAATAAGTGCCTCTGATTCATTGTCTGTAACTATGTACTCAAAATGGTCTATTAATGATACCATATTTTCAATTCTTTTTGTTTTATTATTTTTTCTAAAATATTGCCTTACTCTATTTTTTAAAGAAATTGCTTTACCAACATATATAATTTTGTCGTCTTTATCGTGCATAATATATACACCTGGTTTGTTTGGCAACTTTTTTAGTTCTTCTTCTATGTTAAACAATTTTAACTTCCTCCTAGTTTCTTAATAAATTATATAAAATTTTTTAGTATAATTCAACTTGAAATTAGTATTAATTTCTTTTCTAGAAATATTAGAGTTATAATTTAACTAAAACAGCCTTCAAAATAATAGCATATATTTTGCCATTACTTCAAAGGCTGTTTTAGTTAAATTATTGTCTTATATATTATAATATTTTTCTTTTTTGTTTTTTCCATTTATATTTTATATTATTTCTGAATCTTTTATTTCTTCCCGAATTATTTTCATTTGTTATACTTACTTTTTTATACATTGATTTCTCCTTTCAGAGAAGAAATCGGTCTCTAAATTTCTCTCATTGAATATTATTTTTAATTTTATTTTTATTTTTTCTTTCTTGATACCCAGAATCTCCATGCTGTTCTTCCATATTCTGATGCTTTCATAATTTTGCCTGTTCTATAATGTTTATATTCTGTACAATATATGTAGTGTCCATCATTTTCATTCATAAGATTTTCCTCCTTTTTAATAAATAACTATTGCGCGAAGAAAAACTATATGATATAATATACATGTGACATTATTATGTAGACTATATGAGACCCATATAGTTTTGCTTTTTAGCTAAACTGTAATTTAGCTAAGCAATGGTTACTAGATTTTTTAAGGTTTCTAGTAGCCTTTTTTATTATATAAGAAAAATCAAAGATTTTTCCCATATTACAAGGTAAAATAGCTTTTGCTGTTCTTATTGTCAAGAAGTTATATAATGCAAAGCTGTCTTTTTTATTTTATACTCCAAATTTTCTTTTTAAAATTACATCGACCACATCTTTTATTAATTCTGCATCTTCCTTTGTTGTATTTTTTGGTATATAAATTCTAACTGCTCCAGAATCAGTTGGAATATTTATGGTGTAACATTCATCTATTTTATTCTTTACAACTTCATCTGTTTCTTTATTTTCTTTTTTATTTTCGTTTTTTTCTTGATTTTTATTACTATATTCGTTGTTATTTATATTATAGTTGTAAATTAATTTTTCTTTATTGCTATCTGACAACAAGTCTATTTTTCTTTCTAATTTATTAGTTGATATAATAATTCTAGATGGACTTTTTTGTCTTCCTATTTTAAATTCTCCTATTCCGGCTAGCACAATAAAATATGCAAATGTAGTTAAAGCATCATTTCTATTATTATCTGATGATCCATAATCTCTTAGCCCCCAAAATTTCTTTACCTCTTCAAGTTCTATTGTGTCCTCTCCGTTTTTCTTGTTTATTCTAAAAGATTGTATAAATTCTTCATAAGGAGGATAATTCATTATTATTTTAAACCATTCTAGTTCAGCTTTTTCTTCAGAAGAATATGCTATAATTCTACCTATATTGGTTAATTTCATGTCGTCTGATATAACATTAAAAGATTGTAAGGTTCTTTTTGTGTCTTGATATTTACCCCTGCCAAAAAAAGATTTTATTGATTCTTCGGCACCTTCTTTTAATTTTGTAGCTTCTATTAGCTTGGTTACATTGTCTTTTGTAGTAAAATATGGCAATGATTTTTTCTTGTTTGTTTCTTCTAAATTATCCATATTTTTCTCCTTTCTGTCACATATTTATTTTACACTATGTCTACTATTGTGTCAATCTTTTTTATAAAATATTTTATCTTTTTATTATTCTTTATTTTTATTGTTTTTTCTGTCTTATTTTTATCATTCCGTTTTTCTTTGTTTTCTCTAGTTTTGCACGATTCTTTTAATAAAACAATACAAGATTTTTTTTAAATCTTCAAGATTTTTTGTAAGTTTTTTTGACGTAAATATATTTATACATTGTTTTTTTAACTATTTAACAAAAAATGTTGGGTTTCATCCCAACATTACTTTTATATATGCTATCTCATATACTTTTTACATATTCTGTATTTTTTTCTATTTACTTATAAACAAAATCTCTGAAATACAATTGTATTTTTTTCCATCTTTATTCCAATAAAAGTCAATATTGTTTAAATTTTCTTTTGAAAATTGTGATAATTTATTATTTATTTCTGTTTTTAATAAATTAACATTTCTCTTCAATTTCCAACTGTCAAAAATGTTTTCAGAATCAATTAATACAACATAAAATCTATTTGCTGCATCAAATCTCATTTCTCCTTGATTTTCATATAGCCATATTATTAACTCGTTTGGATTGTTTTTATAATATTCTATTACATCTTTTTTAATTATCTTTATATCTTCAATAAATTTTTTTGCACTTTCATCTATTGATTCTTTTAAAAGATTGTGTAAACAAACTATTAATTCTCGTTCATTTAAATCATTTGGTATTGCTATATTCAGATTTCTTGCTATTCTCTTAATACATGTTAATTCACTTTTACTTCCATATTTTTCGAGTAATTTATCGCCAATCTTTTCTTTCATTAATTCTTCTGGAAAATAAGTCACTTTTAAATCAAATGGAATATTATCTATAAAAAAGTCTATTTTTTCTACTAAATCCACGGTTGGTAAAATTTTATCGTTGATATTAAATATTTCTTCTATCATTATAGTTGACCAGTGATTATACCATGAATTAATAGTATAGCCATATACACTTTTTTGGATATTTCCTGAAACAGCTTCTTCTATTTTCTCATATTGCAAAATTTTTTTGATATAATTATTAACAATATTTTTTTCTAGATTGTTGCCCATTGAACCGCCCCAATCGAAATTTTGCATCTTATTCAACTCTGTTTCTATATTTATAATTTCAGTAGAAGATTTTGGAACAAATTCACTTTTTATAAAATCTACAATCATTTCAATTGTTACTTTAGAGTTTGATAATATTTCATTTAAATCTTCTTTTAGTGAATAACGTTCACAAAATTTTTTTAGAGTTTTTTTCTTAGAAATACTCCTTAACAAATAAAATTTTCTAGAATTAGGCTCATTGTCTATTTTTCTAAATTCATTATTTTTATACCATGCAATTAATTCATTATATTTCATTTTTTAGTCTCCATTTTTTTTCATTTTTTTCATCTGGCTGAAAATTATCATTTATTATTTGAATAAAATCAATTTTCTCACTTATTGTATTTAATTTTAATAAAGCTTTAGCACAAATTATTATTAATTCATTTATATCATATAATTTTTCTGATGTACATTCTTTTTTTATTTCTGATAAAATTACTTTTATACTATCTTCTGTATTCAACATATTGTTCGTTTTTTTTGTTTTTTGATACACAGCTACCAAATCACCCTTTACTGTGATTTTTCTATTTAATTGTCTTGGTGGAAATGTTTTTTGTGTAAGTAATGTACAATCAATAAACTTAAAATTATTTTTTGCTATTGCATTAGATATAACATTCCATTCCTTGCCTTGAATTGAATGGAATGTAAATACAAAAAATGATTTATCCTTTAAAACTCTACATATTTCTGATATAGCTTTTTCTATATCGTTTGAAAAGTTTTCTATTTTTTTATTTCTTTCACTGCTATCAGATATTACTATTTCATTTTTATAGTCAACTTCATTTTGTAACCAAGCATTCCATAATTGACTTTGTTCAAAATATGGAACTGTGTCACCATAAGGAAAATCAGTAAAAACAAAGTCTACTTTTTCGGATTCAATTTTCAAATTTTTGGCATCGTAATTTGTAATTTTATATATGCAATTTTTGCTAGAGCTATTGTATCTTTTTAAATAATCTGTTTTTCCTTTTATTATTTTATTTACCCTATTTTCAAAATAATGAAAAACATTATTTTCTAAATATTTTTTTCCTATATAAAAACCTGTCATCCAAGCTCCCTGCGACATTTCTCCTCTAGAAATTATTGGTGGTACTAATTTTGAACAGTTTGCTAAATTTGATGTAAAAGCAAGTAATAATAATTCCTTTTCTTTGCTATCTTCAAGTAAATTAATTTGCTCATACAAAAACGCATGACAAATTAACGCTCTTTTAGGAAATAAATCTGATACTTTCATATCTCCTTTTACGCCTATTCTTGAATTTTTTATTAATCTACGTTTTGGATACCATTCCTTTATTATATATTCTTGTTCATCCTTTATAAATTTTTCTCTTTCACTTTGGCTTAATTCAATTTCGATTAATTTTTTTTCATTGTTTTCTAGTTTTAATTTTATAGGATTATCTTCTTCGTTTCGGAGAATAGTTATAATTTTATATTTCTTATATGTATACCATTTTTTTTCTTTTTCTTTATATTTTTTCTTAATATTTTTAAATTCAGCTTTTAGTTTATCAATATCTACAGATGTTTCTAAAATACATTTTGAAATATAGTTTGCCACAGGATTTAGGTCGTTTAAAATTACATTTCTATTTAATAAAGTTCCCTCAATTCCAATTCCACCATATCCCGCAAAAGGATCTAATATAATATCTCCTTCTTTAGTATATTTTTTAACTATATTTTGTAATTCACTAGCTGGTTTCTTTCCCCAATATTTATGCATTAAATATATTGATGATGGAGTATTGTTATTTTCTATCTTTTTCATGTTTCTCCTATTTTTCTATTAATTTTGCGTTTTTTATTTTATATCACATTTTTATTTTTTTCACAATAATATTATTATATTTTTGTTGAATAAAATCTTTTTAAATATCTAACATTTACATTTTCTAACTGCCATTTATATTTTTTATTAATAGTTTTATAACTTATTGTTGTTTTTAATCAATTTTTGCAACAATGTAAAATTAAAAATATTTAAAAAGCATATAATACATATTTTTCTATTTACTTTTTTTAGTAAATTCTATATAATAATATTATTATAATTACATTTTTAATATAAAAAATACAATATTAACCCACTAAAGATTAACAAAATATATACACTGAAGGAGGAATTAATTGAAAAATGAAAAAAATTGTCAAAGAAGTGTCAATAATTTTATTGTTATTTATGTTGCTTCTATTAGCAAGTCAAGAAGTATTTGCAAGTGATATATCAAACTCATTATCAAAAGTAGATTATTCAGAGGAATTTAAAGAATGGCTTAGTCTTTCAGATGAAGAAAAAGAAAATGTAATAATGCCCAGAATGTATAATGTAAAAAGTTCTACAATTAAATATACAAATCCATTGTTTTTAACTAGAATGTTGGGTTCTAGTATAAATTCAAGATATAATTTAAAAGATATAATTCCGGCTAATTTAATAATAAGAAATCAGCAACAAACAAATTCATGTTGGACATTTGCTGCATTATCATCTTTAGAAACTAATCTCGCATTATCTAACTATAGAAGCGGTATAAATACTTCAAAAATATATGACTTTTCTGAAAGACATATGGAGTATGCTACAACAAAAACATTTGCAAATAATGTAACAAATCCTATAGGATATAATAGGGTTGTAGGAAGTGGTGGAAGTTGGTGGACAGCAGAACCTTATTTTATTAATGGAACTGGTGCTGTACCTGAAAGTGAATTGCCCTTTGAAAATAACGAAAATCTAATAAACATAAGTGCAATTCAAAACAAAACTGTATCAAGTCAAGTTCATGATACAATATATTTTGAAAATTACAAATATGCAGATGAAGAAGAAAAAACAGAAATAATGAACAAAATTAAACAACATATTAAAAACTATGGTTCAGTATTTGCTAGTATTCATGGTAATTCGTCTAATTCAATTGCTGGTAACTGTTATAATAATGATACTGGTGCTTTATATTGTTATAATTCTATTTCACATGCACCTAATCATGCTGTTTCTATTATTGGTTGGGATGATAATTACAGTGTAAATAATTTTGTTGAAGGAAATAATTCAAAACCGTCTTCTAATGGTGCTTGGATTATTAGAAATTCTTGGGGCGAAAAACAAGAAAAGAACTTACTAGAATTAAAACAAGAAATATATAATTCTTATCAAAATGAGTGTAACTCAAAAGGATGGACAGAAGCATCATTAATACCAAATGAATTTATAGAAGAATGTGGATATTCTATAGAAGGAGATATTGCTTATATATTAATGGGAGATAATGGTTTAATGTATGTATCTTATGAAGATGTAAATATTCCTAGCAGTCTTTATGGGATTATTAAAGCCAGTGATTCGGTTGATTATGATAAAATATATCAATATGATGAATATTATCCAGCTACAAGTTTATACTATAATTCTTCGAAGATTATGTTTGGTAATATTTTTGAGAAGGGTAATTCAACAGAATATTTAACAAAAGTTGCATTACATGCTGCAGAAAAATATACTTGTAAAGTATATGTAAATCCAACTGGTTCTAGTTTTAAAAAAGCTGATATGCAATTAGTTTCTCTAAAAGCTGGAGAATCTGAAACAATAGAAGCAGGATATCATACATTAGAATTTTCTAAACCTATTGCATTAACAGGTAATAAGTTTGCAGTTGTTATTGAAGTTACAAGTTCAGGTTATAGTACAGATATATATTTAGAGTCTAAAATAAAAGATGTTGACGCTTTTGATGTTGTTACTGTTGAAAATGGAAAATGTTTTCTCGCTACAGACCACGACTTAGATAAATGTACTTGGCAAGATTTAGGAAAATTAACTCAATCTAATCCTTCATTAGTTGATGGTGATAGTACAATAAAATCATTTACAACAAATGAACTTATAGATGAATCTTTAAAAAGTATAAAAATAACAACACCGCCTATAAAAACATCATATTTTGAAGGAGAAAACTTTGATAAAACTGGTATGGTTATAACTGCATATTATAATAGCAAAGTTAAACCATCTGTTGTACTAGATAGTTCAAGTTATAGTATTTCAAATGGAACTAATTTAAAAGCAGGTCAAACAAGTGTTACAATAACCTTTGATAACAAAAGTGTTAATCAGACAATAAAAGTAGAAAAAAATAGTGTAACTGAATTAAAAATTAAAACTCCACCTACAAAAACAGAATATAAAGAAGGTCAAAATTTTGATAAAGCAGGAATGATTATAGAAGCAACATTTAAAAATGGAATCATAAAAGAAGTCACAGACTATATAATTTTAAACGGAAACAACTTAAAAAGTGATCAAACAAATGTAACTATTTCTTACGGCGAAAAAACTGTTACTCAAGCAATAACCGTTATACCTAATCCGTTAATAGAACTAACTATTACTAAAGTACCTAATAAAACAAAATATGTAGTAGGACAAGATTTTGATAAAACAGGAATGGTTGTTACAGGTATATACCAAGATAAATCAGCAGTTGAAATTTTAGATTATACAATAGAAAATGGTAATAAATTAACAAAAAATCAAACATCTATAACAATAAGATATTTTGGAAAAACAACTACTCAAAAGATAACGGTTGAAGAAAAATCCATTATAGGAATTTCTGTTAATGAAAAACCTAACAAATTAACATATATTCAGAATAAAGAGAATTTAGATTTAACAGGTGGAAGTATAACTGTTTCTTATAATGATGAAACCACGGAAATTATTGATATGACTTCTAAGCAAATAGCTGTAACCGGATTTAATAATAACAAGGCAGGAAAAATTACTATCACTTTAACATATCAAGAAAAAGCAACAATGTTTGATATTAATATTATTGAAGAAGAAAAAGCTGAAAATTCAAATTTAGCTAATGCAAAATGTGTTACAAAACAAATTAAAGCATATTACTTTACGAATAATTCAGCAAAAGATTATACCGTAATGGATGTAGAAATAAACAATATCAGTAGAAATTTGAATAATGATAAAGTTGAATATTATTACTATTTATCAACCATACAAAATGAAGAAAATATAACAGATTGGGTAAAAATTACCGAGAAACAAAATTCTAGTAATAATTTACAATTTACAATAAATTCAAAAGACATTTCAAATTATGAAGACATTTCAAAAGAAAATGTTTTATACATATATATAAAAGAAGTTGTAGCAAAAGGTGGCAACCAAAGTGTTGCAATGTCTAAAGCTCTTTCATTAGAAACCGATGTAAAAGTAGAAACTTATGTTAATGGTGCAATTAAAGAGAATATTAATTCTTCTAATTCTAATAATAATGGAAATAGCAAAAAAGATGATACTGTGGCTGATGGAAAACTACCACAAGCAGGTGTAAAAACCATTGCTTCCATAATTTTAATTGTAATCATAATTGGTGTATTTTGTTATATTAAATATAATAAATTTGAAGATATAAAATAACAAAAGCATTATAAATGAAAGGTATTATAGAAATAGTTTTTGTAATGTTATTGAATTTGTTTCTAGATGTTTTAACTAATAAATCATAAAAATATCCCAGGGGATTTCCCTGGGGTTATTTCATTTTTAATTAAATTAGTTTATCAACATATTCTGCCATAAAAATAGGTATATTTGGTCTACAGCTTCTTACGAAGCTATTTATCCCAGAATATTTACACGTTATTCACATAACGTGTTTACAGAGTATGTAAATATTTTTGTGTAAATCGAATTTACCTTTTATGAAATAAATAACTTAAAATATTATAACATAAATAAGCGTTATTGTAAACTGATTATGATAATGCTTTTTTATATAATTTTATCTGCTTTTTTCCAAATATCCCTATCAGAATATTCATCAAAAATCGCAATCATCTCATATCCTATTATCATTGGTGTTACGGGTATTCCACTTTCAGTTAATTCTTTTATTGCAAGTTTTGCACATGCAATTCCTATTAATTTATTATTATTTATTTCTTCCATATTGATTTACTCCTTATATTCTACCTTTAAATATTATCTCTAGTTCTTTCAATGTTTCACCCCATCCAGGTTGTGTACTAGTCCAATTTTCTTACCATCTATCCATTGATGTTGGATATTTCTCTTTCCATGTATTTGTTACTTCATACATTAATTTTTTAGTATTTCTTTCACTAGTTTATTCATTGCTTCATCTTCTGCATTAATTCTTTTTTCTTCCATAAGAAAAATACCTCCTTTGATATATTTATATTATATCATAAAAGGTATTTTCTTTTTATGCTTTTTAGTTTACACAAAATTCATGACATTCTCCCTTTTGCATTTTTTTAAAGAGCACAACAAAAGACAGACTATTTATGCTATTTTTTGTACTTTTTCCAAACCTTTTGTTCTAGGTTTTCGTACATTTCGCATATAGTCTGCCTTTTTGGTATTATTAATAAAGCTAACATTATTAGCTTGTTTGTTTTTTATAACATTAATCGTTTTGGTTAAAAAGCTTGCTAATTCTACATTTCTTTT
>CAZUAJ010000011.1:0-25636 GCA_964618105.1 uncultured Clostridium sp.
AATTTTATCATATTCAATTTCAGGGAAAATTAATTGTTCTTTAATTCCCATTGAATAATTACCTCTACCATCAAAAGAGTTACTAGATACTCCTCTAAAATCTCTTACTCTAGGTAATGCTGTATTAAATAATTTATAAGCAAAGTCATACATTTTTCCACTTCTTAATGTTACTTTGCATCCAATATTAACACCTTCTCTAATTTTGAAAGCAGCAATAGCTTTTTTTGCTTTTGTTACTATTGGAGTTTGACCTGTAATTATTTTTAAATCATTAATTGTATTATCTAATGCTTTTGGGTTATCTTTCATATCTCCTAAACCAACATTGATAACTATTTTTTCTAATTTTGGAACTTCCATTACTGATTTATAGTTAAATTTTTTCATCATTGCAGGTATAATTTCGTTTTGATATTGTTCTTTTAATATTTCCATAAGTCCTTAATAGACCTCCTTCCTATTTTAATTTGTTTCCACATTTTTTGCAAACACGTACTTTATTGTCTCCTTCTACTAAGTAACCAACTCTTGTTGCTTTGTTACATTTTGGACATACTACGTTTACTTTACTACTATGTATGCTACATTCTACTGGAATAATTCCGCCTTCTTCTCCTTGTTTTCTAGGTTTAACGTGTTTTTTACGAATGTTAACACCTTTAACAATAACTTTTTGTGTTTTTGGAATTACTTCTAAAACTTCTCCAGTTTTTCCTTTATCATTTCCTGATAAAACTTTAACTGTATCACCTTTTTTAATTTTCATTTTTATTTTTCACCTCTTCTTTATTATTTTCTTAAGGTTTTATATTCTTTATATTTTTTCTCGCATTCAAAACAATTTAAAAGTGAGTATCTTTTTTATTGTTTTTATACTTAAGCTAAGCAAAAATGGTATATTACTAGGCAACCAAGTAAAAATTTCTGAAACTATACGTTTGTATGTTAAAGGAATTTTTACGAAGGTTAACGACGTAAGATGCCGTTTTTCATTAGCTTATAATACTTCTGGAGCAAGAGAAAGAATCTTCATATACTCCCCATCTCTTAATTCTCTAGCTACTGGTCCAAAAATACGAGTTCCTTTTGGTGTTTTGTCATCTTTTATAATAACTGCTGCGTTTTCGTCAAATCTAATATAAGAACCATCTGCTCTTCTAATTGGTTTTTTAGTTCTTACAACAACCGCTTTAACTACATCACCTTTTTTTACAACTCCACCACCTGGTATAGCTGTTTTTACAGATGCAACAATAATATCGCCTACACCAGCGTATTTTCTATATGAACCACCTAAACATCTGATACACATAATTTCTTTTGCACCAGTATTGTCAGCAACTTTTAATATACTTTGTTGTTGTACCATTTTGGTATCCTCCTTCTCAAATTTGTGAAGTAAATTTTAGTCTTCACTATTATTCTTAAAAATAAATATCAACGCCAGATGAAGTTTTTATTTATTTTATAATTGCTTTTTCTACAACTTCAACTACTCTCCATCTCTTATCTTTAGAAAGTGGTCTAGTTTCCATTACTCTTACTTTATCTCCTGCTTGGCACATATTGTTTTCGTCATGAGCTTTTAATTTGTATGTTCTTTTTTGAATTTTTCCATACATTTTGTTCATAACATTTGTTTTAACAGCTACTACAACTGTTTTATCCATTTTGTCAGATACAACTGTACCAACCATTTCTTTACGAAGGTTTCTATTTTCCATTAGTTAATACCCTCCTTTAATTCTCTTTGTTTAAGAATAGTTTTTATTCTTGCAATGTCTTTTCTCACTTCTTTAATTTTCATTGGATTATCTAATCCATTTGTAGCTAAACTAAATCTTAATTTGAATAATTCATTTTTTAATTCAACTAACTCTTTTTCTAATTCTGGTGAAGACATTTCTTTTATTTTATTTATCTTCATCGCTATCACCACCTACTTCAGTTTCTCTTTTGACAAACTTACATTTTACAGATAGCTTGTTAGCTGCTAATCTTAGAGCTTCTTTTGCTGTGTCTTCAGAAACACCAGCTATTTCAAACATAACTCTTCCTGGTTTTACAGCTGCTACCCAGTATTCAACAGCACCTTTACCTTTACCCATACGAGTACCAATTGGTTTTGATGTTATTGGTTTGTCAGGAAAAATTTTAATCCAAACTTTTCCACCTCTTTTTATATAACGAGTCATAGCAACACGGGCTGCTTCAATTTGATTTGAAGTAATTAGTCCAATTTCTTGTGATTGTAGTCCATATTCTCCGTCTGTTACAATGTTTCCTCTTGTTGCTTTACCTCTAATTCTACCTTTTTGTTGTTTTCTATATTTTGTTCTTTTTGGCATTAATGGCATTACTCATCTCTCCCTTCTGCTTTTTGTTTTTTAGCTGGAAGAACTTCGCCTTTATATATCCAAACTTTAACACCGATTTTTCCATAAGTTGTATCTGCTTCTGCAAATCCATAATCAATGTCAGCTCTTAAAGTTTGAAGCGGAATTGTTCCTTCTTTATAGAACTCTGTTCTAGCCATGTCTGCTCCGCCTAATCTTCCAGATACAGCAGTTTTAATACCTAATGCACCTGCTTTCATAGTTTTTTGCATACATTGTTTCATAGCTCTTCTGAATGAAATTCTTCTTTCTAGTTGTCCTGCAATGTTTTCTGCAACTAATTGTGCATCAACATCAATATTTTTTACTTCTACAATATTTAAGTTAACTGTTTTTCCTATCATTTTTTCAAGTTTAGCTTTTAATTCTTCAGCAAGATTTCCACCTTTACCAATTACTAAACCTGGTTTTGCTGTGTAAACATTTACTCTAACAAATTTTGCAGTTCTTTCAATTTCTATTTTAGAAATTCCTGCATCATATAATTTTTTCTTAACATATTCACGGATTTTATGATCTTCTACTAAGTAATCACTAAAATTCTTTTTATTTGCATACCATTTTGAATTCCAGTCTTTAATAACACCTATTCTTAATCCGTTAGGATCCATTTTTTGTCCCATTTTGTTAAGTCCTCCTTTCTTAATCTCTTTCCTTTAATACGATTGTAATGTGACTTGTTCTCTTTCTAATTCTTACTGCACTACCTTTTGCAGCTGGTCTAATTCTTTTTAGAGTTGGACCTTGATTTGCATAAATTTCAGCAACATATAATTTTTCAGCTGTCATATTATGATTATTTTCAGCATTTGCAATAGCTGATTTTAATAATTTTTCAATGATTTCGCTTGATGCTTTTGGAGCATATTTTGCAATAGCTAAAGCTTCATTAATATCTTTTCCCCTAATTAGGTCTGCTACAATTTTAACTTTTCTAGCTGAAATTCTAGCATATCTTAAAGTTGCTTCTGCTGTTGGAATATTGTTTTCTTCCATGATTTTTCTCCTTTCTAACTTCTTTACAGGTAACACACCTTTTACTGAGTTATGTCTTTATTTTACACAATTTTTATTTACTTGTTGTTTTATCTCCAGCGTGACCTTTAAATGTTCTTGTTGGTGCAAATTCACCTAATTTATGTCCAATCATTTCTTCTGTAATATATACTGGTACATGTTTTCTTCCATCATGAACAGCTATTGTGTGTCCAACCATTTGTGGGTATATAGTAGAAGCTCTTGACCATGTTTTTATTACTTCTTTATTTCCACTTTCATTCATTGCATTTACTCTTTTTAATAATTCAGGTGCAATAAATGGAACTTTTTTACTTGATCTTGACATTTATTTTACCTCCTACTTTCTACGTTTAGTGATTAATTTATCACTTTTTTTATTTTTCTTTCTTGTCTTGTATCCTAGTGCTGGTTTGCCCCAAGGAGTCATTGGACCTGAGTGTCCTACTGGTGCTTTTCCTTCACCACCACCATGTGGGTGATCTACTGGGTTCATTACAGAACCTCTAACAGATGGTCTAATACCCATATTTCTTGTTCTACCAGCTTTACCAAGTTTAATATTTTCATGATCTGTATTTCCTACAGTTCCAATTGTAGCTTTGCAAACAGCAAGAACTAATCTCATTTCGCCTGAAGGCAATCTTACGTGTGCATATTTTCCTTCTTTAGCCATTAATTGAGCTTCTTGACCTGCTGCTCTAACTAATTTTCCACCTTGATTAGGATTTAATTCTATATTATGAATCATAGTACCTACTGGAATATTTTCAATTTTCATACAGTTACCTGGTTTGATGTCTGCTTTATCTCCAGAAACTACTTTGTCTCCGTCTTTTAATCCAACTGGTGCTAAAATATATGCTTTTTCTCCATCTTCATATTGGATTAATGCAATATTTGCACTTCTGTTTGGATCATATTCTATACCAATTACTGTTGCTGGCATATCAACTTTATTTCTTTTAAAATCTATAATTCTGTATTTTTGTCTATTTCCGCCACCTTGATGTCTTACTGTAATTCTACCATAAGAATTTCTACCAGCATGTTTCTTTTTTGTAGCTAATAGAGTTTTTTCTGGTTCTTTTTTTGTAATTTCATCAAATGTTGAAACTGTCATGTTTCTTCTTGATGGTGTATATGGTTTAAATCTTTTAATTCCCATTTTTATTCTCCTTTTTATTTATTTTCCGAGTTTTCTCTCGATAATTATTTTTTAATAATTACAACTACTTATTTATTGTTAGAAAAAGAATTGTTATTATTTTTTAACTTTACATTAAAACAAAGCAAAATTGGTATATTGCTAGGCAACTGAGTAAAAATTTCTGAAACTATACGATTGTATGTTGAAGAAATTTTTACGAAAGTTAACGACGCAAGATGCCGATTTTCATTTGTTTTACTTAAGCGCCCATAAAGCTTTCAATAGAATCTTTATATTTCTTAGAAACTTTAACTTCTTTTCCACCTTTATCTAGGTATTTAATTTCTCCTGGGTTTGTATCAATAGTAACTATTGCTTTTTTCCAGTCAGAAGTTTTTCCTACGGTTTTGCCTCTTCTAACTTCTTTTCCTTTAACACTCATTGTGTTAACATTTAAAACTTTAACTTCAAAAAGTTTTTCTACAGCATTACGAATATCAATTTTAGTAGCTTTTTTGTTTACTTTAAATGTATATTTTCCTGCTTGTAGTTCATCATTACTTTTTTCTGTGATTACTGGTGCTATGATAATATCTTCTGGTTTCATTATGCATACACCTCCTCTAATTTTTTAACAGTTTCTTCTGTTACAACAAGATTTTTATGTTTTAATAAATCATATACATTAATTGTTCCAACTTGTAAAGTTTTAACTCCTTCAATGTTTCTAGCTGATTTTTGAACTAATTCATCTTTTTCTGGTAATAGAATTACTGCTTTACCTTCTACTTTTAAGTTATTTAAAATTCTTACCATTTCTTTTGTTTTTATTTCTTTTAATGGCAAGTTTTCAACAACTACTAATTCGTTTTCTAATACTTTTGAGCTTAACATTGATTTAATTGCTAATCTCTTTTCTTTTTTATTTACTGTGTAGTTATATGAACGTGGTTTTGGACCTAATGCAACTCCACCACCAACCCAGTGTGGCGCACGAATGCTACCTTGTCTAGCTCTACCTGTACCTTTTTGTCTCCATGGTTTTTTACCACCACCAGATACTTCTGCTCTTGTTTTTGTACTTTGTGTACCTTGTCTTTGATTAGCTAGGTAATTAACTAGAACACTATGTACTATTGCTTCATTTGGTTCAATACCAAATACTTCTTCTTTAAGCTCTATTGTCTTAACTTTTTTACCTTCTATATCATATACGTCTATGTTAGGCATTTATTTTCCCTCCTTATTTACTTTTTACACTTGTTTTTAATTTTAAAATTGCACCTTTAGCACCTGGTACACTACCTTTTACTAAAATTACATTTTTGTCTAAATCTACTCTTACAACTTCTAGATTTTGAATTGTAATAGTTTGATGTCCTGTATGACCTGGCAATTTTTTACCTTTAAATACTCTACCTGGTGTAGATGTTGAACCCATTGAACCTGGTCTTCTGTGATACATTGAACCATGTCCCATTGGTCCTCTTGATTGTCCATGACGTTTAATAACACCTTGGAATCCTTTTCCTTTTGATGTTCCTTGAATGTCTAATTGGTCTCCTGCTGCAAATGTGTCAGCTTTTAATTCGTCACCAACATTTATGTTTTCAACAGAATCTAATCTAAATTCTCTTAAATGTTTTTTTGGTGCTACTTTTGATTTTGCAAAATGTCCTTTTTCTGGTTTGTTAACTTTACTTTCTTTTATTTCGCCAAATCCTAATTGAATAGCATTGTACCCATCAGTTTCTACTGTTTTTACTTGTGCTACTACACATGGTCCAGCTTCTATAACTGTAACTGGAATAACTTTTCCTTGTTCGTCAAATATTTGAGTCATTCCTAATTTTTTTCCTATTAATCCTTTATTCATTTTATTTTTCCTTCCATTGGCTGATATTTTATATTTCGTTAACTTTTAACGCTATACCAGCATAGTTTTGAATTTGTAATTATAATTTAATTTCTATATCAACACCAGCTGGTAAATCAATTTTCATTAAATTGTCAACTGTTTTTTGTGTTGGGTAAAGAATGTCAATTACTCTTTTATGTGTTCTCATTTCAAATTGTTCTCTTGAGTCTTTGTGTTTGTGTGGAGAACGTAAGATTGTAACAATCTCCTTTTCTGTTGGTAATGGAATAGGACCTGAAACTTTAGCTCCTGTTTTTTTAGCAGTATCTACTATTTTTTCAGCAGACTGTTCTAAAACAACATGATCATAAGCTTTTAATCTTATTCTTATTTTTTCTCTTGTTAATGCATTGTCCTTCTTTGTTGCAATTTATATTTCCCTCCTTCTTAATTTTTATGACTTTTTAGTCCTTTTTTGGTCGGAAGTTATAACGCACCCTAGTGTTTCTTTTATAAAACATATAAAAACCCAAGCTTGCATGATAAAATCTTGGGATAAGTGCTTATTTGTTTTTAACTTACCGCCTGGTCTAAGCCATAACATACTCCATAAGAGTTCCCTCCAAATATATATATTTATACATTTGTAGCCACATCTTACTTCATCGCTAAATACATGCTTTATTATTATACAATGTTTGTTTTATAAAGTCAACTATTATTTCAAATTTTATATATTTTTTACAATTTTACATAATTTTAAAAATATGATATAATATTTATAACTAGCGAGTATGCTAGAATATTTTATAAAAGAGGTATTTTTGGCATGAAAACTTTCACATTAGAAATTCAACTCGAAAAGCCATCTTCACGGGTTGAAGGGTTTGTTAATTATTTTAACTCCCTTCCCCTGTCAGGCGATGTTTATGTTGTAGTTTTGGATGCAAAAACCATTGATAACACAAACAGTATTCTCGGTACTATTCAATTTTCTCTTAAAGAAACGAAAGCTTCCTTTAAAGTCGTTGAATCTTCGATGGAACGGCTTAGTGCTTTTGCATCCCGTTACAATATGTGCTCAGCACACTATTGCGACATAAAGCTTTCTTTGGTAAATAGGTCACTTCTGAAAATTGAGTTCATTCCGCCAAATGAAACCTACGAAAAAGTCATTAATGACTTTTTCAACGCAACCTCTTTTCCCCGGGTTCAATAAATAGTGAACCACAAAAAAGAAATACTTCTCTAAAGAAGTATTTCTTTTTATTTTTATTATTCTGCTGATTCTTCAGTTTCTGGAGCTTCATAAGCTTCTAATATAGCTTTTTGAATTTTCTCTCTTGTCTCAGCATTGATTGGATGAGCTATATCCTTGAATTCTCCGTTTGGAGTTTTTCTGCTTGGCATAGCAATGAATAATCCATTTTGACTTTCGATAACTTTAATGTCATGAATAACAAATTCATTATCGAATGTTACAGAAGCAACAGCTTTCATTCTGTTTTCTGAATTCACTTTTCTTAAACGTACATCTGTAATTTGCATTTTTAAGTACCACCTTTCAAGTTTTTTCTAAATTCTAATGTTTCATAGAAATTAGTTTTTATACATTTCTTATGTACAATAATATTATTCGCCACTTTTTTTGTTTTTCCTTCTTTATTTTACAAAATTTATTTATTTTTTTATTATATTCACATTTTTATTTCAATATACATATATTATTTTAATATTTCTTCTACCTAATGTTATACTTATTTAAGAAAAATATTGAAAAAATACAATATAAAGTATATAATATTTCTGTTATTATATACTTTTACTATAGTAATGTTAAGTTTTATTAACAGATAAATAAAATTTAGTAAGTATGTTAAAATTAATAATACTTAAAGGAGTGTATTTCTTTGGCAAATATAGAAGAATTAAAAAAATACAAAAATGTACATTTTATAGGAATTGGTGGAATTAGCATGAGTGGTATTGCTGAAATTCTAAAATTTTGGGGATTTCATGTTACGGGTTCTGATTCTACTCAGTCTGAATCTACTGAAAGACTTATAAATAATGGTATAAATGTAGTCATTGGTCACGATTTAGAAAATTTAAAAAATGCAGATATAGTAGTATATAGTGCTGCTATAAAGAACGATGATATTGAACTTTTAAAAGCAAGAGAACTCAATATTCCTACTATTGAAAGAGGTACATTTTTAGGTCAAATTACAAAAGCATTTAATAATAGTATATGTGTTTCTGGTACTCACGGAAAAACAACCACAACTTCAATGCTTTCAATGTGTTTTTTAGAAGCACATAAAGATCCTTCTATTCAAGTAGGTGCTTATCTTAAACCTCTTAATGGAAATTACCGTGTTGGAAATAGTGAATATTTTATTATTGAAGCTTGTGAATATGTTGAAAGTTATTTAAAATTATTTCCTAAAACAGAGATAATTTTAAATATTGACAATGATCATTTAGATTACTTTGGAAATTTAGAGAATATTGTAAAATCTTTTGACAATTATATAAAGTTATTGCCTGAAGATGGCTTATTGGTAATTAATAGTGATGACCCTAACTGCAGAAGAATTGCCAAAGATTCTAAGGCTAAAATTGTAACATTTGCACTTGAAAGTGAAAATGCAAATTTTATTGCTAGAAATATCAAATTTGATGAACAAGGTTTTGCATCTTTTGATGTTTATTATAATAATACATTTTACAAAACTATTAAATTGTCTGTTCCAGGTATGCATAATGTATTAAATTCATTAGCATGTATTGCAGTTTGCCACGAATATGGCATTTCAAAAGAAAATATAAAAAATGCTTTATTAAAGTATACCGGTGCACACAGAAGGTTTGAGTATGTCGGAAGTTTTAATCAAGGTGTTAGTGTATATGATGATTATGGGCATCATCCTACAGAAATTATGGCGACTTCTCATGCAGTAAATCAAAAACATCACAGACAATCTTGGGTTGTTTTTCAGCCACATACTTATAGTAGAACAAAGCTTTTATTAGATGACTTTGCCAAAGCATTGATTGATTTTGATAACATAATTATTACTGATATATATGCTGCTAGAGAAAATAATATTTATAATGTTTCTTCTAAAGATTTAGTAGATAGATTAAAAAATTACTATAACAAACAAGCTCTATACATTTCTGACTTTAATGAAATTGTAAAATATTTAAAAGAACATACAATAAAAAATGATATTGTATTAACTCTTGGAGCTGGTACAGTTACAAATATTGGCTCATTACTTATTAAATAGATTGTTACTTAAAAAGTGTATTTGAAAATCATATTCAAATACACTTTTTTTCTACTTATAATCACTTCCTGAAATTAATGGAAAAGAAAAAGTTGCTCCATTTTCTGAAATTGTTCCACTTTCTGTATGGTCTTTAAAAAAGTTATCCGCACCTTTTAAAAAGTATTTATATTTTTCTTCAGATGTTAAAGAACTTTGTTCATTTAACATAATTGGGTCATCCCATGTAACATCAACAGCATACCAGTTTTCTTCTATTTTGACATAGTTCCATGCATGTGTTTCAATTTTTCCTTCTGAATTTTTTGCAGTGCCTGATACTAATATTGTTGGAACTGATAATTTCTCCATTAAATATTTAAAACTTCTTGCATATCCTTCACATACAGCTTTTTTATCATGAATTGCTCCATATATATTATACTGGTTATTATTGTCAGTTTTTTCATAATTTACTGTTTTTACTAGCCAATTGTGAACCTTTGTTGCTTTTTGTACAGGAGTATTATTTTGTGTTTGAGCTATCATTTGATTAGTTATATTGTTTAAATATGCTTGAGCTTTTTCAATTGATTCTTTAGTTTGAAAATTATCTTGTAAATAATTTTTGTCATTTTCTGGTCCTATTGAAATGTAATATGTAGTTATTCCATCTGATATACGTTTTTCATTTATTAAGTTCATTTTTGTTATATCAATATAAAACAAACTACAATCGTCATAGAAAAAAGCATCTATAGCCATTTGAAAAGCATTTTTTAAGGTTTCTTCTCCTTTTTCAGAATGTAAAAGTTCATTAAATTCTGTTCCAAATTCAAAAACATAGTTACCTGTTATTAAGTTGTTTTTTTCTTGTTTTAATTTTTTATATATTATTTTTGCATTTTGATCTAATTGACTATAGTAATAACTTGCAGAACTTATTTCACTATTATTAATAATTTCATCTTCATTATCTATAATTTCATTAAAATTTGGTTCTAGTATTGTTTCATTATTTGTTATAGTTTCATTTTGAATATTTTCTGTATTTTCTGTATTTTCACTAATTATATTCTCACTATTACTATTTGAATTTGTTTCTTGACTTTTTAAATATGCAAATAGCCCAAATGCCACTAATATTAAAATAATTAATATAGCAACTATTACTATAATTATAACGTTTCCTTTAGAATTTTTCATTTTTATCACCTATTATTTTATTTCTTTCATTTTTTTTAACATTATATCTGCAAACACGCCATACCCCATTGTGGGATCATTTACAAGTACATGAGTTACAGCTCCTACGAATTTTCCATTTTGAATTATTGGTGCTCCACTCATTCCTTGAATTATACCACCAGTTTTTTCAATAAGTTCTTCATCTGTAATTTTTATTAGCATGCTTTTGTTATCTTTATTATTATTTGTAAACACTTTTTGAATTTTTATATTATAGTATTCTTTTTTTCCATTTTCTAATTCACAAATAATTTGAGCATCTTCAGTTTTTATTTCATCTCGCAAAGCTATTTCTAATTCATTACTATTTTGAATATTTATATAAGATGTTTCATCTAATTTTCCAAATACACCAAATTCTGTGTTTTTACTAATAGTTCCTATTGTATAACCATTTTCAATAGTCCCCCTTATTTCTCCTGGATTGCCCTTTGTTCCCTTAGTAATATTTAATATATTAGTGGTTACTAGTTCACCATTAGCAATTTTTATAAGTTCAGAAGTATCTACATCTAATATTCCATGTCCTAATGTACCAAACATTTTTGAAGAAGGTTCATAAAAAGTAAGTGTACCAACACCTGCCGCAACATCTCTTACCCATAGTCCTATTTTGTATTGATTGTTGCTATTTTTTACTGGAGTTATACTTGTTGTAATTGTTTTTTCATCACGAATATATTTTACAGACAATTCATTTCCGTTACAGTTATTTACTGCTTCCATTAATTCATCTGTATTTTCTATTTGGTTTTTGTTTATTTCTACTATTCTGTCCCCTTCTTTTATTCCTGAATTTTCATAAGGTTTTTTTCCTTCTATTTCAGACATTCCAACCACTAAAACGCCATCAGTATATAGTTTCATACCAATTGCGTTTCCCATTGGTATTACTGTAGTTTTTGGAATAACATTTACATTTATATTTTTTAGAGAAAATGTATTAAATAAACTTAAGTTATAGTCTACTTTCCCTAATTCATTTACTTTTGTTTTGTTTGTATTACTTACTGTTTGTAATGTTTGCAAATCATTTTTTTGTTTTATTGTAAGTCCTATAATTGTAAATATGTTTAGGCTTTCACCTTGCATTACTATATAACTGCTTGGTAATAATGTAATATTGCAAACATAAATAAAAATAATTAATAAAAGTAAAATGATTATAATTTTTTTATATAATTTCATTTGGTCACTCTCCTTTAATTAGAGTAACCAAATTTTATTTTTTTAAACTATTAATTTGAAAATGAATTCATATTTGCTTGATATAAATCATGTCTTTCTCTTCCTAAAGCTGTAAGATATAATTGTCTTATTTTTCCTAGGTTTCTAATATTTGAGTTAGAAGCTTTTTCATCTTCCCAATTTGAATTTTTAACCCAAATTTCACCTTTTATAATTTGGTCAACGTCATACATATCAGAAGCATTTACTATACAATTATAACAAGAAGTTAAATAATTTTTTGTATTATTTTTTTGTATATTTTGTGGATAAAACCAATTATACTCTCCTTCTGCAATTCTTACTGTTTGCCTTATAAAACTGGTATTAGAATATGCTTGTGCTATTTTTTCACTACTTAAGTTATAATCTTTTCCCATTAATTCTTTGCAACCTGCCAAATGATATTCTCTGTTTCCATCTGTAGTATTTTCAGTAATTATGTATATATTTTCTTTTTTTACTACTTCTTCATTATTATTATTTGTAATTACATAATAATTGTTATAATATTTATGTCCAATTGGTATTCCTTGCATAAAAGTCATAACAGAAACATTTTCAGTTATTAATTCCCAGTCTGTTTCGGTTAACTTAGGCATGCTAAATTCATAAGTATTACTCGAAAAAGAATTATAATTTGCAATTGCTGCTGATAAATTTGTTTCAATTGATTTTCTTATTACAGATAATCGGTTTTGATTAAATATAGAGTCAGAAAGAAGTGGATCATTAGTACCTGAAACTTTAAATATTTTTTCATTTTCTGTATTTAATGCAAAATCTATTGAATTTCCTTTTGAATCTACAGCATCTTTTTGTGTAATATTTCCTATTAAACTTTCAACTTCTTCACTGAATTTTTTTGCATTGGCATAATATTCATAAGCACTTGTACTATATAAATGCCCATCCGTACCTGTTCTAGTACGTGCATATTCGTTTATTTCTTCACTTATTAAATATAGTTTATCATAATTATTATATACAAAATATTTTGAGCTTTTTGTATCATAATATATATTTTGTCCATTATATGAAACGTATTCATAATTGCCACTAGTTCCGTCTGAAAAAGCTAAATGCTCTGTTAGAGTTTCAGGTTCAATTTCTATTCCATCATATTTTAGTTTCCAATCTAAGGGATTGTCACCTTCATTTATAATTTCTACAGAATCAGGATTTATAAAGTATCCTGATAAGGTTTTGTAAGTTCCGCCAATTTTGCCATATATGTTAATTGCATTATCTAAAGTATAGTTTACAACAAAATCATAACTACTTCCTTTTACATATCTGCATGAATAATATATGTATGTTTTTAATCCATAATTTGGCTCTTTACTTTTCAATTTATCTTCATCTAATATAGGCTTTCCATCATTCACTGGATACGCATTATCATATTTACTACAAATATAATAGCCATCATATAATGTATAAACCAATGCTGGAACATAGTCTTGCAATTCTATTTTTGTTAAATTTTCACTATTACTTAGTGAATTAAAAAAAGTATTAATAGATGCTTCAATATCTCTAATTTTTGAGTCACTTACAGTAGAATATTTATTGTTTATTGTGTTTATTTGAAATGCTTTAACTGCACTATATGTGGCATTACTTAATTTTGTATTATACTCTGTTTGAAGGGTTATTGTATCTATTTGTGAACTAATATATGCAGATGTAACCATTGTTATTGGTATTATTATAATTACAAAAATTACAGCAATATATTGAATTTTCACTTTTAAATTCTCCCTTCTTAAATATATTTTTTATTAACAAAGGGAGTGAAAAAATCACTCCCTATATTTTAGCTTTATAAGGATTTCAAAAATCCTAATATTTTATTAATTACTTCCATTTACAGTAACTACTCCGCCGTGTGAAGCTGCAATTTGTTGAGAAGCATTGCCTGTAACTTGATAAAAGAAATTTCTTAATAACTGAGCTATGGTTTGATTAGTATTTTTTACTGTTACAGAAACCATATCTCCTTCTTTTAATTTCATTTTCCCTGTTTTATTTAATTCTTCAAGCACTTGACTTGTGTATTTATTATAATATGTATTTTCACCTATTTTTGTCATTTCAGCTTGTGTAACTTTTACACCTGGATTTTCGTCTAATTGTTGAACTTTCATTTCAACATCATACGAATTTCCTGTTGCACTTAATGTGCCTAAGTACTTTTCATATTCTGTTAATGTTATTTTTCCTGTTGTTCTAATTTTGTCTACAAATTCATTTGTAGCTGTTTGCACAGCTAGTTGCGAAATATCATCTGTTCTTTCTGACAATGACATAAGCGGAAATACAAACATTAAAATAGCAGCTAAAAATATTGCAATAATTGTAATTAAACTATCTCCCATAATCAAATACTCCTTTTATTCATTAATTAGCTAATTTATATATAACTACTCTTTTCTTTTTGTTTTTTAATAAATCATTTTTACTAATTTCTTCTTCTGTACTCACATCGTAAGTATATTCCCCAATAATTTCATAAAACTGCTTACCAGAATATTTTCCTATAAATCCGCCCACTCCTAGTTCTTCTTTATAGTCATATTTATTTCCGCTTCCATTTGGAAAATCAAATACTTCTCCATTTAAAAATGCGTCTATATTTTTTTTATAATCGCTTGGAGACCCTACCCATGGTTCATGTCTAATTGTTTCTTCATCAACATCAAATGTACATACAGGATTTTTATCACTTTTATTACTGTAATATTTTCCTATAAGCCCTTTATTTGAATTTTCTCCATTAATTGTTCCATTTCCCCACAAATTTGAGTCTGTTTTAGTATTATATAACTTTAATGGTTCTCCATTGCTGTTTAGAAATAATACCATGTAATTTTCTTTATAATACTTATAAAGAGTTGGTATAATAGTTTCTAGACCAACAATTCTATTTTTTTGATTTGTTGCTTCCTCATATTCATAAAATTTAGTTACATCACTTGCTGAAAGAACAATTTTAGATGTTTGATTTAAATGAGAAAACATTACAATAGATATTGTTAATGCCATAACAAATATCATTGCTGCAAAAGCCATTTTTAAGGCATCTGTTGCATTTTCCATTTTTTATTTCCTTTTTTATTGTTGTGGTTCTATTACACAATCAACAATATATCCTGTTTTTGAGTCATAACCAAATGTTACTTTATATTGTTTTCCTGCTTTAAGTTGTGCTTTTTGAGTGTTAACCTCTTGAGCAGTTACAACTTGAGATGGTGCAGTAGTACTTGGAGTAGCTGTTCCGACAGTAACTTTAATATTTAAAGTTTCATCATCTTGATGGCTATTGTTATGTGCTCTTATAGCATCACATAAAGTTCTAGCATTTGAACCTGATTGTAAGCCTTCATAATTTTCAAATGAACTATTGTATGATTTTACTTTTTGTTCGTCAATACCAATTCCATCCATTGCGTCTGCTGCTTTGTTATAAATAAACATTCCTAACCCTATAATTAAAATTGATAATAAAATTGCACCTGCTATAATTAATGCTTTTGATGCGTTTTCCATAAAAAATTCCTCCTTTGTTTTTTCTATTTTTATATATTCTTTTAGATTTCTCTAAATATTAAAAACTTAATTTTTGGTTTGCTCAAAATATAAACTTTTAATAAATTTTGTTTTTTCATGATATTCTATTTGTGTACATTTAAAAGTTGCTGTTGCAAATACCTGTACAAAATTTTCAGTTTGTTTTTGAGATATTTCTTCCATTTTTATTGTTCTATCACTATCTAAAAATTTAATACTTATTTGTATAGAATTTTTTTGATTGTCTGTATAATAAATGGTATTTTCTTGTTTTGGTACATCATTTTTTTCATTATCATTCGTAGCTTTATTTATTATACTAATTAATGTTGTACCTAATATTTCTTGTTGATAAAAATTTTTATATTCTTTATTGTTTTGTTCAGCATAGTTTTCTATTTTTTTTATGTTGTAAATATATAAACATACTATGCTTGTTATAATAATTAATAAAATTAAAATTATTACTATTGACTTTTTCATTAAACTCTTCCTTTATTATAGCATTAAGTATTTAAAAATGTAAACACATTTTTTATATTTTTTTGTAGAAAATTATGGTATTTTATATTCTTCAAATTTTATATAACACACTCTTTTTGTTGTTTCACTAATTATAGGATATTCTTTTATATAATAATATTTAGTTTGCTTTTCTGTTTTAGTAACTCCATCTTTTTCTATTTCTACATCTCTGGTTGAATTGTTTTTTATAAATTGCGTTTTTTGTTCGTTAGTCCATTTTTCAATATTTTGTGTATTTCTATTTTTTCCTAAATCTATTTCAATATAAAAAGAATTTATGTTATATTCTAGCAAACCATCTACTTGATAATATATATTATTTTGTTGAGCTAAATTTGCCAGTGTAATAATATCGTGTGCAGTACATTTTATGGTTTCTGTTACATAAGTTTCTTTTCCTGTATCATCAATATCAGTATATGAAGTTGTACCATAATATTTTAAAAACTGCTGATTAAATTTAGTTATTTGTGTATTTTCAATTTCATTATAAATGTTAGAACTATATTGTGCATAAGTAGAAAACAAATATACAGCAATTGATATTATCATTACCCCTAAAAGAACTGAAGATGCCATTATTAAAGCTTTTGATGCATTTTCCATTTATGGCTCCTTTCCATTACATACCTTGTTCTTTAAATACAATTTGTTCCACTCTTGATGTTAAATTATCATATTCATACTTTGGTCTTTGAAACATTTTATTTTTAAATTCTTTTAATTCTGATTTTTTTTCATTATAGTCATCAATTGCCACATTAATTTCACTATCAGAATTGTCCATTATTACTTCAGCTTGTTCTTGTGTTTTACCTTTTTGAATTAGTAATTGTATTAATGCTGCCCTTTTCATTCCAGCTAGTTTTTCAACTCTTTCACCTTCAACTTTTTTATTTTTTGCCAAATTAAGATCTCTTTCTAGTGATGTAAAGTCTGATAGTAAATCCTTATAAGATGTATATTTTTCTTTCATATATTTAGAAGCTATTATACCTTTTGTATATATTTCAATAGTTATTGACTTATAACCTTGTAAATCAGCTTGTCTTTTATTATAATCATCAATCAAATTACATAATGACAACAATTCACTACCATATAAACTTCTATTAAATGTTTCTATTTGTTTGTTATATTCTGCTAGTTTTTTAACTTCGTCTGAATTTGCTTCTATTGATTTTACATCTTTTAGCTGATTAAACATAAATATTAAAGCACCTATTATTAGCATAGATATTAAAACAGATCCCGCCATTATTAAAGCTTTTGATGCATTTTCCATATTACATTTTCCTTTCTTTATTACCCACTTGTTGTCATACTATCAAATGTTGTTGTCATACTTGTCAAACCTATAAATACTAGTGGTACAATTAAATATCCAACAAACAATATAACCATTGGCGCAAATCCAATTACTTTTCCTATTCTTCCTTTTCTAGCTATTAATCTTTCATTAGATTCTTTTCTCTTTGCTTGGTAATAGTCTCTTTCTGTATCAAGTTCGTCAAATGCATCTGCAATTGGTATTTTTTCTACAGCTGCTTGTAAGCTTTCTACTATACGAATAAATGGTTGATATGACACATCTTCTTTAAGTTGTTCCAAAGCTTCCCATGCACCACTTTCATAGTTGTTTACACATTTGCTAATTGGTTCTTTAAAAATGTTGGCATATCTTTCAAGCCACTCTAATATTATTTCTACATTTACTCTCTCAATTTTCATAAGCATTAATATAATAGTATTAAATTGCATTACCTCATCTTCCATTTCCATTTGTCTCATTTTTGCTTGGAATTTAAGCAACCAAATTGGAGCATTATATGCAATTATTGCTAACACCATTGCTATTAAAATTTCAAACCATTGCATTTTTTCTGTATTTACTGTTTGTATTTTCTTTAAAATTCTACTTGCAGCGGTTTCTACTTCCTTATCATTACTTTCAATATAGTCTTTATTTATTTTGCCTTTTTTCATTATTGTTTCAATTTCTTCTTGTGTTACTTTTGTATTTCCTTTGTAGTAATTAATGTATTGATTGTCTGATTCTGTTAATTCCATTGCAGTTTTTTTATCTTTTTCATCCATTTCACCAAGAATATTATAAGTAGTAGTTGGATCTGTATAAACATTATTTATTGTAATATTGTGTAATTGTCCAATTAAAAATATTGATACAACAAATGCAAGAATACATAAACAAATTCTGTTTATATATATCCATTCCATTTTATCCTTTGAAGCAGCATCTTTCATTTTATTTTTTAATTCTCTATATTCTTTTGTTCCATCTTTTGGTACAAATAAATTAACAAATTTTTTAATTATAGGCACTTTGTATAGTTTTGCTTGCCATGGATTTTCTGTATTTTTTGTATTCATTGCTGTCGAACCATTGTCTTTTAATTTCCTAGTGAGTATGTAACATACAAACGTAGCAACTAAAAGCAATATTTGTACAATCATTCCGTTTTTTCCATTATAAAAGCTTTCTGTAAAACTAAATTGTGAAACGGCCCAGTTTTTTATTGGTTCAATAAACAACATTGGAACTATTGAAATTACTGCTAAACTTTGAAATGTATAATCTAATTTATCTCTTTTTAATATTTCAAGTTGCATTTCTTGAGTAATATTATTTAGGTTTTTTAAATATAATGAAGAATTGTCTATTTTACGATCTCCAAACTCTTTAGTTAAATATGATACACCTGCAAATTCTTTTAAATAACTATTAGGTGCTACATCATAATATTTTTCAAGCTCTGATTCTGGATCATCAGAAATTAATACTTCATATATTTTTTCAGCTTGTCTTGACATTTCTGGTTTATCATCATCTTGAGCTACTTGATAAATAGCTTCTTCTACCATGTTAAATTCATGATATGCATGTCTAATTTCTGAAAAGAAATCTATTTGTTCTCTTAATAATTTATTATCTAATTTATCAACCATTCCATCTATAAAGGTATCAACCATAAATAATTCAAAAATAAGTAGCATAGTCATTAATAGTGTATTATTTTTGGTTACAGCAACTATTATAATGGCTAAAGGGACAACAATTAATAATGTATTAGTTAAAATTTTTGATGATTGTTTTCTTGTTAAATATTCGTCATCAACATTTATAATTGAAAGCCTTCTTCTTAGTTTTAATATGTATCTTTTTAAAAATGGTGTTTTAAGATAAAAAACATAAAGCTTTTGGTACATAACTTCTGAAGAAAAGCTTTTTTCTTCAGTACCTTCACGTAATTTTTTTATTTGTTCTATTTCAGAATTTTTATTTTTATTTTTTATTATTAAAAAAGCAATTATAGTTACAGCAAACAACGCTCCAACTCCAATTAAAAAGTACATTATAATTTCATCACTCATTTTATCTTAAAATCACCTCTTTTCAATTGCTTTTATATTACATTTTTAGGTTTTCTTCCTCTTTTTTTAGGTTTTTGTTCATCTTCTGCAGTATTTGTTAGTATATTATTTTCTGTATATTCATTATCATTTTTTAATTTTATTCCCCAATTTCTTTGTAAAAAGTCATCAAATCCTTCTAAGTCACTGTCATCCATATTGTTTCTCATTGCTCTAATATTTGCTTCTGATATTGGGTTTGTTAACACATAAACTCCATCTTGATATTCTAGTACATTTCTATATTTGTATAATTCTCTGTTGGTTGTTTTACTAAAATATGTTGTTGCATTATCCATAAATTTTTCTAGTTTTCCTTCTAATGTTTTTTCTTTTCTGTAGTCAAATGTATATTCATTTTTTTCTTCAACAGGAATGCATTCTGTAACTCTTTCTATGTATCTTCTACCTCTAAAGTCTTTAACTAAGTGAATGTCAAAGTTTAGTACTTGTACAACTTGTTCTTCAGCAGTTTTTTCGTTTTTAAATACTCCTGCTCTTAGCATTGAGTTACGAAGTGCAGTTACTAAGTCTGGAAATGTTTTTGCATGGTGAGTAAATAATGTAAATTTAGATGCAACCTGTGCAGATTGAATCATCCATGAAGCAACAGGGTCTGTTGCAACCTCACCAATAATGTTAACAGAACCATCAGTTTTCTTCTGAACGTCCAAACAGTCTTGTCCAGAAACTGTTTCTGTTTCTCTCATTGATAGTATGTTTCTTGTTGGATATATTTTTCTTAAGTGAAGCTCAAATGCAGTTTCTGTAATACGAAGGTTCATTGTTTCATATATATTTTCAATCATTGCCATAAGCATTGTTGTTTTTCCGGCATCCTTGTTCACCAGTTAGCGAAATTATTCTAGCGCCTTTTACTAAATATTTTAGTAAATCAATGGCTTCGTCTTTTCCTGGAAATCTAATTATTTGTTCAAGTGATGCACGCTGTACGTCAAACTTTCTTACAAAAAATGCCCAAGTTTCTGACATACTTGGTCTAACAACAACAACACGAGAACCATCTTTCATTTCATTTATTTTATAACCATTTGTATCTGATAATTGACCAGGATTGTTATATTTATAAATATTTTGACATACTCTTTTTAATTCTGCTTCTGAACCAAATGATAAAAACGCTAAACGAATAGACTTACCATGAAACATAATCCAAATACTATCACACGCACGTGGAACCCTATGATCTGCTATTTGTTGTAAATAATCTCCATCAGTAGTTTGAGCTACTTGACTTAAAAATGATTCTGGTAAACCAGATACACCACCCGAAATGCCATCTATGTTCATATCTCTTATTTCATCTATACTGCTATATCCTTTGTAGTGCTGGTATATTCTTTGTACTACAACACATAATTTGTCATTAAATGTAAGTATAAAATTTTCTTGTTCAAAAATTTTATTAATCTCATCTGGTGTTATTACATAACAAGGTTTAGCTTCACCTTCTACATATTTTAAATCATCTAAATGATATTTTTTTATTATTTCTGCCATTGCTTCATAGCCAAACTCATTTTTATACATATATAGTATAATATCAAATTTATCTTGTGCAGTTAAAAGTGATGGTATATCAAAAGGAATTGCTTTAGATACATTGGTTTCATTAACATTATATTCTTTAACTAATAAATCATATATTAATTCTTTGATGTATTTTTTATCATTTACATCTCCATAAGTACAACCTTTTAAAGCCTTTTTTAATTCATATTTTTTCTGTTTTCTTCTTTTTAATTCTTCTTCAGAAAGACCAATGTCATATAAGTTAATTTTAGTTATTTCATCTAACCTTCTTTTAACAAATGCTGTCATTTTTTCTAAAGTATATGTTTTATCATCTACTTCAACGGTTTCTTCAGTTTCTTCATTTTTTCTTTTTTTAATAAAATTAAAAACCATGAAAACAGCTATCAATATTACCACTGCGCTTAAAAGTATATTTAGCATTTCTTTTGTCTCCTTTCCTTTAGTCTATATCTTCATTTGTAACTCCTGCAATTTTGTTATAATTTTATCATCCATTTTTTTTAACTCTTTTATAAAGCCTATATTTCTATCAGTATCATCTGTAACATTTCTCATTTTTAATAAAAAATCAATTACTGTTCCTTCTGAACATGCTTCAAAAAATAATGTATTATATGGAACAACAGATACTTCATTTCTTTCTTTTAAATATTTTGTAACATTTTTATCATTATATTTTGAAAATTTATCATATTTTCCAATATTCAAAATTATATTTTTTCTTTTATAAAAATCGCTTTTCTCTCTTAGCTCCATAAAATCATCAATTGTTTTTAATCTTTGTGTTAAGTTCATAATAACAATATCTGAAGACTGTAATATTTCTGCCACTTCTTTTCTAGGCATTTTTTTACTTAAATCTACAAATACTAAATCATAATACCTATTTGCAGTTTGGACTATATTTGTAAAATAAGAAGAAATTTCTATATATTCTTGATAAATTTTTGTATTTGGAGAAAGCAAAATATCTAATCTATCTTTTAAAATTATTCTAGAATAATTTTTTACTATCTCATTATTTGTTCTATTACTATTTAATGCTTTTACCAATCCTTCAACTCCAGAATCAAGGTTTATATTTCCCTCATCTTGCTTAAGTGCACCTGTTGGTCTAATTTTATTATAATCCCAAAAGCAATTTTCTAAAGTTAAATCATTAAATCCTGTAGATATTACCAAAATTTTGTAATTATGTTCAATTGCCATATATGTCGCAATTGCTGCCATTGATAATGTTTGACCAGTTTCTTTTATTTCACTACTACAAAATGTTATAATTGCCATATTGTATTAAACTCCTTTTTCTAATTGCTTAAAAGCTTTTTTCATATCATTTATTTCTTGTGGACTATCTAATAGTTCATTTCCAATATACATTAAACTTTCTTTGTATAATTGAGTTAATTTTTTGAACTTTATTTTTTGTACCATCTGGTTTTGAATAATAACTCCACCATCTCCTTGTTCATAAGGAAAATATATGGTTTCATCAGTCCAATCTGCTTTAACACCCAATGATAAAAAATTAAAATACTCTTCTTCTTCATAATTAAGGTTTTTTGCAAATAAAACTTTTGTTAATGTAAGTCTTTCAGGAATTCCATTTAGTATTTCTATTCCTCTTTTTAAAGAATAGGCATCAAATCCGCTTACAAAATAATTTTTATTTGCTGTGTTTACATTGAAGCTTAATATTGAATCCACATTATCACTGTCAATAAATATATAATCATAATTAAAGCTTGAATTTTGTGACATTCCCAAATAGCTTTTAATTGATTCATAATCATAAAAACCTACTGCAATATCAATGTCTTCATAAGTAGTTACATAAGATTGAGCTGGCAATATTGTTGGAACAATATATTTTGTTTTTTGCAAAATTGTTGCATCTACAATTAGTACTTTTTTATTCATTGTTGCTAATACTTTTGCAATATACACTATTAAATCTGTTTTATCATAAGCTCCTATAAAGCCTATCGTTTTCATACGTACCTCCATTTTTTAGTAACTTCCACCTAAAGATTCTAAATATTTTTGTCTTTCTTCTTGCATTGATTTAATTTCTTCTTCTAACTTAGTTTTTAAATTATTTTCAGCATCATCTGAATTTTCTTTTAATGCACTATTAACTGGATTTCTAACAACTTCTTTCTTTCCTTCATATTCTTTTCTTTTTGTTTCATCCGATTCTTTACTTGGACTATATCTTTTTATAATTTCAGCTGCTGCAGTTGCAACACAGTTAGGATCTTTCATTATAAGATTTACGGTTTCTGAGTTTGGTAAATATGTTATTGTTGCAGCATCTTGTAAACCTGCTTCTACATATTCTGTTGCATATAATACTGAACCTTCAATTTTATAATTTTCAACAAGAGCACAATTTAATGTTAATATTTCAGTTTCAGATAATTCAAGCCAAATAGTATTTAAAGATGGGACTCCATCAATTTCTGGTATTTCTATTTTTTTATGTGACACAACTATATAATCTCCACCACTAGGTAGTCTAAGACGAATATCTATGTATTTACCTGTTTCTAATTGTGAACTTAGAGAAATTGTATTATATTCAACTTTTCTAACGTCTTTCTCAAGTTTTCCTTCTTCTTTTATCATGTCACTTGTAATAATAGTTCCCGCTTTTAAGTTTATTTTTGAAATTACTTTTACTTTCTTTATTAAATTTCCATCTTCATCAGTCACGTTAGTCATTGTTTCTAGCTTGTCTAAACTTAACGCATTTGAAGGTACAACAGATGATTCCATTTCCTTACTTGCAATTATATCTGTTGTTACTTCTTCTCCTGATTCTAAATCTTTACTTAGTACAAAAACTCTTACTTTTGCAGCTTCCATTTCCTTCTGTTCTTTTGTCATGTTTGCTAATTTAATAACAAGAAGACCTATAATAATTCCTGTTATTAATAATGTAACTAATATTCCTAAAAGAAATGAGTTTTGAGCTTTTTTTTGCATTGGATTCATTGCCATTTTTTATTCCCCCTTGTAAGATTTATATATCTATCACTTAGAATTTATTTTACACCATTTTTCTACTAAAAACAACACATTGTAGTATTGTAATATAAACTTAATGTTTTTGTAATATTTTTGTAAAATATTTACCTAGTTTTCATATAAAAATAGACTAAAATATATTTAGTCTATTTTTTAACCTTTTATCTTCTTCTGCAATTGCATCTACAATTACATCCATTTGAATTGGCATTTAAAGATGAGTTTGCTGTTGTAAGTAGTGTTGTATTACTTGTTAAATCATTTCCGTCACTTGAAAAATTTGTACTAACAGTAATTGGTCTTTCTGTAACCCTGTAAGTACAATTATTTTGATTAGATAACATTTTTATTAACCTGCAAATTATTCTTACAAGTATAGCAGTTATATATGCAAGTAAAGTATATATTATGGCATATACTAAAAAATTTATGTCAAAAGCCGCAAATGTTACAATTAAGTAAATTGCAAAAAAAGTTGCTGCTACAAGTAAAGGACTACTTAAAATTTTTTGCAATACAATAGCCAAAATAATAGTTGCAATAGGAAGAGCAAAAAATAATAATAATGTATTCATGTTTTTCTCCTCTCATTTTTTATTGTATTATATGTAAATACCAATAAAACAGTTACAAAAAAAGGTAATACATTATGTATTACCTAGTTATATTCAACCTTCACTAAAAATAGCCCCTGTGGTGGTAATGTTTTTCCAGCCATCTGTCTATTTTTGGCATTCAAAATTTTATATACATCTTCTGGTTCAATACTTTCAAGTCCCACTTCCACTAAAGTACCTGAAATAATTCTAACCATGTTATATAAAAAACCATTTCCTGTAAGACTTATAATTATTTTTTCTCCATCTTTTTCAACTTTTGCATCATATATAGTTCTCACACTACTTTTGCTACTTGTACCACTAGATTTAAAACTGCTAAAATCATGTTCCCCAATTAAATATAAAATTGCTTTTCGCATTTTCTCTACATTCAACTTTTTTGATATGTGATAACTTAAATTTCTATATATTGCTGTTCCTTGTTCAGAATTATCTATAACATAATTGTATGTTTTGCTATGGCAATTATATCTACTGTGAAATTCTTCAGGCACTTCTTCAGCTTTTTTTATACAAATAGATTTTTTCAGTTGAGAATTAATTGCAGTTGCCATTTTTTCTATTGGAAAATTAGAATCAATTTTAAAATTAGCAACTTGTCCATAAGCATTTACTCCCGCATCAGTTCTTCCAGATCCAATTAAGTTTATTTGCTTACCCGTAATATTTTGAATTGCTTTTTCTATTTCACCTTGAATATTTAATTTGTTTGGCTGTTTTTGCCA
>CAZUAJ010000012.1:0-24180 GCA_964618105.1 uncultured Clostridium sp.
ATATCAACTGGTTTAAGTGCGTTTTTCCATTTATTTACTGCTAAACTTAGGTTATTTAACATAAATTTCAAGACATTTAGGAAAAATTAACAAGTTTGTTTTATTCCTTCATAAATTTTCTTTTTTAATTTGTATGTTTTTTCATTTTGTATGGTTAAATACCATAAATATGCAAGAATAATTATAATTGCTATATTATGTACAAATAAAATTCCTATTGAAATTAGTATAGTTAACAAAATTACTGTAATTTTTGATATTGTATTTATTATTTTGTATGACGCTTCTCTCCCGCTTCAAAATTACCACAATTTCTTTTAATATTCTTCCACCATCTAACGGGTATATTGGAAGCAAATTAAACATAGCCAGCAAAATATTTGCATATATTAATGTTTGTTTTAATCCAATTAAACTATCTGGCATAAAATTTGCAATTATTGCAATAAGCAAATTAATTAATGGTCCTGAAAATGCAATTGCAATTTTTTTTATACAAATTTCATTACCATTTTTTACTTTTGTATTGTAGTCTTGTATGTAATTTCTAAACAATATTTGAAATCCAACTGGTGTTACTTTTATACTACTTGGCATTAGACCCAAACACATTCCACAAACCAGGTGGCCAATTTCATGTATTAAAGCCAATACCATTAAAAGTGCATATAGCTCAATTTGCTTGGTAAAGTAAAATATTATTGCAAACAAAAATATTTTCAAATCTATTTTTATACTCATTTTTCTGCTCCTTTTTATACTAATACCATGTAATTATTATTAAAAGTTTAGTATAAGCGCTGGGTCAACAGTTCTATTTTCCCTTCTAATTTCAAAATGCAAATGTGGACCAGTAGTTTTTCCAGTATTTCCTGACAATGCAATTTTCTGACCCTTTTTAATCTTTGCACCCTTTTTTACCAAAATCTTACTACAATGTGCATAAATTGTTGTTACATCTTTATTTACAATTTTAACATGTGTACCATACTCTCCCTCGTCAGATACTAAGCTAACTGTTCCCTCCATTGCTGCTACTATTGTTGTTCCAACAACAACCCCCAAGTCTATTCCATAATGCTCTGCTGATACTATTTTAGTTGCTTCTCTTGTACCATACCTAGATGTTACTGTTGCTTTTACAGGTAATTGCATGCTAAAATTTGTTTTTATGTATTCTGCATCTATCTCCATTTGAGACTTTTTAGTTGTTTCATCTGTTTCCTTGTTTTCATTAGAGCTTGCCCCACCTATACCTGTTGTTTCATTATTACCTATATTGTTTTGAATATTATTATCATTTTTTTCTGTATTTTCGCTATTTACTGTTTGCTCATTAACTTCATTATTTGTTATAGTTTCATTACTTTGTTCACTATTTTGCTCATCATTATTTGTAAAAATATTTAATTTCTCTTTATTATTTTGCCAAAACTCATTTACACTTGTTGTTATTGCCTCAAAGTTTATATCTTGATTTAAAAATTCTTTTGTTTTGTTTATTACATTTTCAGAAAATAAATAATTTGCCTCTTTAATTAACGAAAAAACCAAATAAATTAATATACATAGTAATATTTGTATAGCCATTTTTCTATACAAGGAAAACTGTCTTTTTTCAGTTTTATCTCTTACCTGAGAACTAGACATTCTAACATCACTATTATTTAGTTTTCTACGGTAATAAATTTCTTCTGCTCTTTTTATTCTTTCTTCTTGTGATAACACTCTTTCCAAAAAAATACACCTCTTCCTTTGTAGGTTTATGCTTAATTTATATGTCAGGAAGAAATGTTTTATTCTTAAAATTATATTAAATTTACTAAAATGCTTATAGCCAACATAGCTATTAATGTTTTATTTATAAATTTTAGTCTTTTACATTTTTTATTTAATTTTTGTATTGATTGATTTTCTTTTTTGTTTTTATTTTCAATTTTTGAAATGTATTCTGCTATTAACATCTGAGCTTCTTTTATTATATAGTCTTTTGAATTCTCATGTTTTTGTATCTCACTTTTTGATTTTGAACTTGCTATTTTATTATTCTCTTTTTTTTCTTTTGAAGCAGACTCTAATTTAGGTACTTTTTGATTTTCTTTCAATACCACTATTGCCTCTTCAACCAAATTTGATGGCAAATCTTTCAACACCACAATATTTTTTAAATTACCTGTATCCATAGCTTTTTTCCTTTCTTATGTTTATATTTCCATTTTTTCCATTTTACATTTTTTTATACAAGTAATTCCAAAACAATATTAGTTATTTTTTTACTAACATCTTCTGCTAAGTTTTCTATTTCATTAACACTATAATTAGGAATATATTCTTTTGACCCAATGACAGTTTTTATATTAAAATCTGCTGGGAAATATATGCTTTGATTAAAAGCTTTGCCAATTTCTACCCCACCTTTATTTAAATAAGAACTTCCTATTTGTTCTTTTTTTCCAATAGCAGAATCTATTAAAATAAGTTGACCTGTTTTTTTTATATTTTGCAAAATATGTGTTGCATTTTTTAAATGTATTGGATTTTTCATTGTTCCATAAACAATTATTTCAGGGTTTGAATAAAATATTTTATTTAATTTATTTCCCACTCTAGGTCCAAATGAGTCTTCAATTATTTTATCTGTTCCAATACACACAAAAGTATAATTTATATTTTTCATACTCTATTTTTATTAGTCTTTATCCAAAGAAATTACTATTTTTACTTCTTTATTTTTTTGATATTTTTTTATAATATCTTCCGAAAAGCCAGCAACTTCACTTGAAATAACTATTGTATCATAGTTATTTTTTACAAGTTCCTTCATTTTATTGTCTGTTTGTTCTAAATCTGATAACGAAAAAACATCAAACCCTAAAGCTTCTGGCAAACGAAAACTTTTTTTATCTTGCTCATATTTGAGCCATGAAATTTTCATTATTATCACCATTACTATTGTTTGATGTTTTTATTTAAAATATTCTATTTTTTAATTTTCTTGTGGCGGATTTAATATTAATTGTATATCTTCATCATTTTTCAATTCTTCTGACGATATGTATTCTTTAGCCCTTTTGTCCTGTTTTATTGCAGCAAGAACTATATCTTTATCTCTTCTTAATCTATTACTTGCATATTTTAATATTAGCCCTTTATTTGTTACAGCTGTCAAAACAGTTTCTTTATCATCTCTTAATTCTTTCGAAGCATAATACAATATTTGTCCATCTACTTTTAATCCAGGTAACATTATTTGCTTATCAGCTCGTAGCCTTTCACTTATATAACAAGCTGTCCAACCAACTTTTGATACAGATTCTGATACTATTTGTTCATTATTCTTTAATCTAGTACTTACAAATTCTAATGCTATTGGATTTTGTATAACTGCTTTCATTGCAACTTCTTCGTCGTCTTGTAAACGTTTTGAAGCAAAATCCAACATTTTGCCATCTTTTTCTACCATACTCAAAACATATTCTTTATTATTCGCCTGTTCTAAATTGAATTCGTCCATTATTTTATCCTTCTTTAATTATAATTTTACCATAACCAATTTCATTTTCTTTCATTACTTTTATAATATTTTTTATATCTTGTACAGTTCCGTTTTTTAATTGTACTATTGTAACATGCCCGCCATTTGTTAAACTATGATACTTTGCCTCAATCTTAATTTTTTCTTCAACAGTTATCTTGCAATTTTCTGGAATATGAAATGAATTTGTATAACCATTTTTATCTGTTATTCCCTTTAGCTTTCCATAAATTGCTTGATCTAATTTTATAAATTTATATGCAATTTCTTCTTTTGATGTTGCTACTAAATTAAAATTCAAATTATATTTTTCTGAATATTCATCACATTTTTTTCTCATAAATTCTATTATTTTTATGCCAAGTTTTTGAGCTTGTTTTGACTCTCCTTGATGTTCACCAATTAATGCATTCAAACATTCTGCTAACCCACTAAACCCTATATTTAATGTTCCATGTTTTAATATTTTTTTCAAATTATCATTTTCTTTTACTTTTTCACTATCTATCCATACATTTTGTTCTAATAAAAAAGGGAAATTGTAAGTATTTTTTTTGCATTGTATCTCATATCTTTCTAGCAGTTGATCTTTTGTTAAATCAATTTTCTCTTCTAATTCTGCAAAAAAATTGTCCAAATTTGCTTTATCATTTGAAACTATTCCATGTTTTATTCCCAATCTTGGTAAGTTTATAGATGTTGTTGATAATACCCCCCTTCCAGCTGTTACAGCTTTACTTGAATCTATTACATTTTCTAATATTCTTGTTCCTATTCCTGTATATGCTACTTCTGTGTCATAATCTCCTTGTTTGTAACCTTCAACATTAAACTCTGCATCTAAAAACGAAAAATTTATGTTTTTCTTCTTTGTTGCTACAAAGCACGCCAATTCAAACAAGTCATAATTTACATCTTTTTCATTATAATTTATTCCTGTTTTTATTTTAAAAATTATCGTTGGAAAAATACATTCTTCTAGTTTTTCTATTGCTGTTAACATTGACTTCGTAACCATTCTACCTTCTGGCGTACTATCTGTTCCAAAATTAATACAAGAAAAAGGTAGTCTATTTCCTGCTCTTGAATGAATTGTATTCAAATCATATATAAATGACTCCATTGCTTGTAGCGTAAGTTTTTTAGTTTTTTCAAGTGCCTTATTATATGCAATTTTAAACAACCTTTTAAGTTCAGCTGATTCTCTACAATATTTGTCAAATACACTTGATGCAAATTCAATAGTACTTATTTTTTCTATTTCTCTTTCAATTCCATTTATTGCTATAAATTTATCAAAATCAGTAAGTTCTAAATAATCAAAAATAATTTGTTTTAATTGTTTTTTAAATGTATTTAATACTCCTTTAGCCATATAATAATCAAATGACGGAATATTTTGTTCTCCATATTGGTCATTTTGATTTGCCTGTATTGCTACTGTTGCCACATTCGAATATTCCATTATTCCACTTGGTGCTTTTATATAATTTTTTCCAACATAAAAACCATTATTAAACAGTTTTTCTATATCAATTTGGCAAGTACTTGTTGTGCCTGTTGGTATAAAGTTCATTCCATGAATATATATATCTCCATTTTCATCTGCATCTGAAAACTTTTTTTTCATTAAATACGTTATAGCAAACTGCCTTGAAATGGTACTTGCATATTGAAACATATTTCCCATTGTAGTTTCATTATCGTTATTTCTTTCTTTTTTATTATCTACTAAATTTGCTGATTTTAGTCCCAAATTTTCTAAGGCTTTTAAAAATTTGTGTTGTTTTTTTTCATCAAAAAATAGTTGTCTTGATTGTGCCCTTTTTTCACGATAACTAGAAAATGCATTATACACATCTTGATACCCATTGTTTTTTAGTTCTTCTTCTATTAAGTCTTGAATTTGTTCAATTTTTATTTTC
Source organism: uncultured Clostridium sp. (assembly GCA_964618105.1). Taxonomy (GTDB): domain Bacteria; phylum Bacillota; class Clostridia; order TANB77; family CAG-508; genus CAG-273. The sequence continues at coordinate 5,461 of CAZUAJ010000012.1, forward strand.
TCGGCATCTACTTTTTCAATTCTTTTTAACACTTTGCTATATACTTTATTTACATCTATTTCATTGTATTTAGCATTTTCTATAGGTTCGTTTCCAACAACATCTCCAAAGCCCTGTTGAATAGCTATGGCAATTTTTGCTCCATCAAATTGAGCCTTTTTTCCATCTCTTTTTATTACTATTTTTTTTGCAACTTTTTCAGGAACTTCAATTAGCATTTTTGACCTCCATTTCTTTTTTCTATGTTTAATACTATACGACATTTGTTTGTAAAAATCAAGCGAACAAGGTAATTCTTTTTTACTTTGTTCGCTTGATTTTATACTATGCACTTTTAAGTTCTAGCCTTAATTTATCACTAATCATTGCTATAAATTCAGAATTTGTTGGCTTTCCTTTTGCTGCAGATACTGTATAACCAAATATATTTTCAACTGTCGCTTGCTCTCCTCTACCCCATGCAACTTCTATTGCATGACGTATAGCTCTTTCAACTCTTGAAGGTGTTGTATTGTATTTATTCGCAATTTCTGGATAAAGTTGTTTTGTAATTTGATTTATTACTTCCGTATCTTTTATTACCATCATTATTGCTTCTCTTAAATATTGATAGCCTTTTATGTGTGCTGGTACTCCAACTTCATGAATGATATTTGTTACAAGTGCTTCTAGATTTTCTTCACTTTTCTTTTTCTCTGGTGCAATATCTATATACTGTGCTTTTATTTCTCTTGTAAACATACCTCCTTTTAATTGAGATGGTTGATAATTTTTAAGCTCCTTCATTCTTTTTATTAAAACTGTTATATCAAAAGGTTTTATAACATAATATTGAGCACCTAAAGATATTGCTTTTTGTGTTATTTTATCTTGTCCTACAGCAGATAAAATAATTGCTAGTGGTCTTTTTTCTAAATTTGTTTCACTTAACTTTTCTAATACTCCCAATCCATCTAAATGAGGCATAATAATGTCTAATAATAAAATATCTGGTTTTAGTTCCACAGCCATATTATAAGCTTCATTACCATCTTTAGCAATTCCAATAATTTGAATTTGCTCTTCTCTTTCTAGATAGCTAGACAAAGTCATAGTAAAATCACTATTGTCATCTGCCACTAATACTGTAATTTTCTCATTCACAATCTTTTCCCCCTACTTTTATATTTGTAAATTTTTTACAGTCATAATTATATTATGAATATAAAAAATTTGCAATAGTTTTTTGGAATTTTTTTCCATTTTATTGCAAAAATATGTATTTTATTTAATTTTTCTTTAGTAGGAACTCCCATTAGGTTTTTAATGTATATTTATACAAAAAAATTATGAATTTATATAAACATTTCCTAAAATTTTTATATTTTTTATATTATACTGTCTTTTTATTTCTTCACATAACAATGTTTCCTTTATTTTAATACCTACTTGTATTTTACAAATTATATTTTGTATATAGTCAACATTTTTTATTATTATGTTATTTACTTGACAATAATGTTGAAATTTTTCAAATTTATCATAATCTATTTCTAACTCTAGTTCTTCTCCTTGTTGTATATCTATTATTTTTGTTTTTTCTATTGCCTGTTTAGCCGCTTCAGTATAAGCCCTAACCAATCCACCCGTTCCTAATAAAACTCCTCCAAAATATCTTGTCACTATTACTAAACAATTTGTAATATGTAATTTTGAAAGTAAATTAAGCATTGGTGCTCCTGCTGTACCGCTTGGTTCTCCATCATCACTAGCTTTTTCTATAATTGCATTTTGCTCTACCACTCTATATGCGAAACAATTGTGTTTTGCATCATAATATTTCTTTTTTATTTCCTTTATTTTTGTTTCAGCCTCTTCTATTGATTCAACATAATATAAATTACATATAAATTTTGACTTTTTTTCAACAACTTCAGCTTGTGTGTTACATGCAATAGTTTTCATTAAAAAATATTCCCTTTCTCCTATTTGCTTTTAAAATAATGTTTTTTATTATTGACCACAATTTATTCCAGCTGTGTACCCAGTAGACCAAGCAATTTGCAAATTAAATCCGCCTGTATATGCATCTACATCTATAATTTCACCTGCAAAATATAGCCCTTGCACTATTTTTGATTCCATTGTCTTAGGATTTATTTGTTTTACAGTTATTCCACCTGATGTTACAATTGCTTCTTCTATAGGTCTAAATCCACTTATTTTTATTTTAAAATTTTGAAGCAAATTCACTAATTTTTTTCTTTCTTGTTTTGTTATAGAATTTACTTGTTTATCCATGTTAATTCCAGATAGCTTAATTACTGGTTCTATAAGTTTTTTAGGTAGTAATTCATTTAAGCTGTTTTTGAATTCTTTATTTTTTTGTGATTCAAAATCTCTTAATATTCTATTTTCTAATTTTTCTGGTGTTAGTGCTGGCTTTAGATTTATGTTTAACTCAATTTGTCCTTTTAATAATAACTCTTCTATATTTTTATATCTAAGTAAATGTGCTGAACTGCTTAATATTATTGGTCCTGAAACACCCCAATGTGTAAATAGCATTTCTCCAAAATCTTCATATATAACTTTGCTTTTAGATGTATCTGTTAATTTTATTGCAACATTTATTAAGCTAAGACCTTGTAATTGTTTGCATATTTCCAAATCTTCTTTTTTAGCTGTTAATGGTATTAGTGATGGTTTTATTGTAGTTATAATATGTCCTAATTCTTTTGCTAGTTCATATCCATCACCGGTTGAGCCTGTAACTGGGTAACTTTTTCCACCTGTTGCTAAAATAACCTTATCTGCATTTATAATTTGTTCTTTCCCATTTATGTTTGCACTAACTCCTAAAACCTTACCCTTTTGATTTAATATCTTTTCTACTTTTGCATCTGTTTTTATTTGTACATTTGCTTTTTTTAATAATTTCAAAAGTACATTTAATACATCTTTTGCATTATCTGTTGTAGGAAAAATTCTATGTCCTCTTTCTTCTTTTACTTTTAAGCCCTCTGCTTCTAGCATATTTGTTATATCTTTGTTTGTAAAATTATTAAAGCTACTGTACAAAAACATACCATTACCTGGTACGTTTTGTATAAAATCTTCAATTGGAAGTGAGCTTGTAATATTACATCTTCCTTTTCCTGTTATTAGCAGCTTTTTACCTAATGATTCCATTTTTTCTAAAAGTACTACATTATTATTTCCGCATATTACTTGCTTTTATGGCTGCCATTATTCCTGCTGGGCCACCACCTATTACAATTATTTTCATTTTTTCTCCATTTTATTTAAACTATATTTTCTATTTTAATATAAGTTACTAACAGCCTTAAGGACCCCCAACTTACCATATTCATAAGTAAGTCCACCTTGCATAAATGCCATATATGGTTCTCTAATTGGTGCATCACAAGAAAGTTCTATTGAAGAACCCTGTGTAAATGCTCCTGCTGCCATTATTACTTGATCTATATAACCGGGCATATCCCATGGTTCTGGTATTGAACTACTGTCAATTGGTGAACCTTTTTGAATTCCTTGACAGAATTTTATAAGTTTTTCTCTGTTACCAAATATAATTGTTTGTACAATATCTGTTCTTTTTTGGTCATATTTTGGGTTTGCTGTATAGCCTAAATTTTCTAATAGTTTACTTGCAAATACTGCTGTTTTTAAACTACTTGCCACAACACTTGGAGCAAAAAACAATCCCTGTAATATTTGTTTATTTATTCCTAAAGTTGGTCCAACTTCTTTACCTAAGCCTGGTGATGTTAGCCTTTCTGCTGCAAGCTCTACTAGCTCTTTTTTTCCTGCTATATATGCTCCATTTGGTGCTATTCCACCACCTAAGTTTTTAATTAATGAACCCACTATAACATCTGCACCTAAATCTGTTGGTTCTACTTTTTCTACTAGCTCTCCATAGCAATTATCCACCATTATTATTACATTATTATTTACTTCACGTATTGTTTGAATTACTTTTTGTATTTTATCTAATGTAATACTTTCACGTAAACTATAACCTCTAGAACGTTGAATTTCAATCAATTTTATATCATTTTTTGCAACTCTATTTTTTATTGTTTCATAATCAAAATCATTTTCTATCATATCTATTTGTTCATATTTAACACCATAAGATTTCAATGAACTTGGATTATTTACTATTCCTATTACTTCGTCTAAAGTGTCATAAGGTTTACCACTTATACTTAAAAATATATCGTTTGGTCTTAAGAAAGCAAACAGCGCTACTGTTAAAGCATGCGTTCCAGATATAAATTGGCTCCTTACCAAACTATCTTCGGTATGTAAAACTTCTGCAAATATTTTTTCAATTGTATCTCTTCCCACATCTGAATATCCATAACCAGTTGTACTATTAAAGTGCATTTCAGAAACATTGTATTTTTGAAATGCCAACAATACTTTCAAACTGTTATATTCACACACATCTTCAATTTTTTTAAACTGACTCTGTATTTCCATTTCTGTTTTTTTTGCTAGTTCTAGCAATTCATTACTTATTCCAAATTGATTAAACATTTTCTTGCTCCTTATATTGTATCACTATATTTTGCACTTCCATAGCCTTCATTAATTCTATAATATTTTCCTATAAACTCAGGTATTTTCCATTTTAACTCATATATAGGTTCTTGCACTACTTTTCCTTCTTGATTTATTACTCCCCATTTTCCATCTTCTTTTATTCCAGCAAATCCATATTTATTAAATTCTGTAACCATTTCATATTCATTTTGTACTTTTAAGTTACCATTTTTATCAACAAATCCCCACTTACCATTTACTTTTTTAGCAAATAAAATATTATTTTCAAAAATACTTTGTGATTCCAAAGCATTACCATTTTTATCAATATATTTAAAATCGTTTTCAGAATATATTAAAATATATTCTTTTACTTCTTTTACTACTGCATTTTTCATTGATGTTATTTTTTCCAATTCTAAATTATATAATTCTATTGTTTGATTTATTTCAGCTTGTATTATATTAGTTTCATTTATTCTAGAAATACTATCATACTTTAATTCTAAAATTGATTTTCCTTCAGCATTTATAACACCATTTTTAGAATCTCTAGTAACAATAAATTTATTTTCTGGTATATATTCTATATAATTATAGTCATTATCAATTAATATTTTTCCAGTTTCGTCCACAACTTTATATATACCTTTTTTATCAACAGTTATATAATAATTAGAATTTTCCGTTTTTGTTTTACTTCTATCATCTGTTTCTATTTTATTTCCTTGAAAATCAAAAACTTGAACTTCATTTTCTTTTACTGCATTTATATACATACCACCTGTATACACATTATTGTATTCAGGATATATAATAGTTTCACCATTTTTATTTATTGCTCCATATTTTCCATTTCTTTGAACTATAAATATATCACTTAATCCATTATATTGTATGTCTTCATATTCATAATTTAAAATTTCTTTGTTATTTTTTAAAAGTCCAGCTTGTCCATTTTTAAAAGCAACAAAATATATGTCTTTTTCGTTTATAATTTCTGTTACTCTTTCTATTTGGGTATATTCTTCTTGTAAAATTTTAGAACCCCTATAATTTACATATCCATATCTATAGCCATTTTCTGTTTTCTTGCTTACTATATAACCTGCTTGTTCATTATTATTTTTTTCACTATAATAATTGTCAGATGTTACAGTTTCATATTCACATTTAATAACCACTTTACCTTTTACATTTATTACTCCCGCTAACCCATTTTGTTTTACTAAAAATGTACCTTCTTTATAATTTACACTAGAAATTTCATCATATATTGGTTTTGAAGTTATTTTTCCATTTAAATTTATTAACCCATATTTTTCATTTTCTTTATATGTTAACACACTTTTTTCAAAAGGTGTAGAATTTATATTAGTAAAAATAGATATTGCTTGTACATTTTTGTATTCAGTAAATATTTCTTCTTTTTTTTCATTATATACAACTGTTTCATATTCTTTTGTTTCTTGGTTGTAATTTTCTATGCAAACAAAAACAGGCTTAGATGGATTTGGTATTTGTACAGCTTCATAATTTGCTTCAATTACAATGTTTCCATTTTTATCAATTACTCCACATTTATTATCTTTTTCTAACACAAAATAATTGTACTCACTAATTTCGTCTATTTTGTAATGTAAGCCTATTTCATTAATAACTGCTATTATTCCTACAATAACAATCATTATTATTATAAAAGCTATTATAATCCATCTAATTTTTTTGTTCATATTTTGCACCTCTTAAATTTTTTCATTTTCACTTGTTTCTTGTTGATTTTTGCATACCTTTACCCATTTAATTCTTTTGTCCTCATATTCTTGTATTTTATATGTTAAACTCTCATCTTCTATAATAGGACATTCCCCTTCTTCAGGAAGTCTACCTAATTTTTCTATTAAATACCCTGATAAAGTTTCATAATCACCATCTGGAATTTCTACATCAAGAATTTTTTTAAGTTCATATAAGCTAACACTTCCATCAATTAAATAAGTATTATCATCTAATTTTTTATATTCAAATTCTATGTCATCATATTCGTCAAATATATTTCCAACTAATTCTTCTAAAATATCTTCCATGGTTAGCACTCCTGCTGTTCCACCATATTCATCAACAACAATTGCCATTTGCATTTTGTTAGCCTGTAGTTCTGCAAATATTTCATCTATTGGTTTTGTTTCTGGAACAAAATAAGCTTCTCTAATAATGTCTGCAATTTTAATTTGTTTTTTTGTACTAATTAATTTTAATATATCTTTTAAAAACAAAATTCCTTCAATATTGTCAATACTATCTCTATAAACAGGTATTCTGCTATATTTATATTCATCAATTTCATCTAAAATTTCATATAAGTTTTGATTTATTTCAATTGCATACATATCTGTTCTGTGTGTCATTATTTCAGAAGCAATTATGTCATTAAATTCAAATACATTATTTATTAATTCTTTTTCGTTTTCTTCAATTGAACCTTTTTCTTCACCTTGGTCAACCATCATTTTTATTTCTTCTTCTGTAACAATTTCTTCTTCTTGTTCACCCACACCAAAAATTTTTGATACAAAATTAGTAGACCATGTTAATAATTTAACAAATGGAGCGGTTACTACTGAAATAGCTTTTATTACTCTTATAGTAGCAAATGATATTTTTTCATAGTATTTCATTGCTAGTCGTTTTGGTACCAGTTCTCCAAATACAAGTGTAAAAAAAGATAAAATTATTGTTATTATAATAATAGATATATTTTGCCAAACGGCTAAACTTATAAATGGCATCCATTCATTTAATATTGGTGCTAACATTCCTGCAAATGTATCTGAAGCAAAAGCACTTGATAAAAAACCTGCAAATGTAATTCCTATTTGTATTGTTGCTAAAAATTTACTTGGATTTTTTAGCATTTTTTGAATTTGTTTTGCTTTTTTATTTCCATCTTTTGCTTGTTTTTCAATTTTTGCATCATTTAATGAAATAAATGCAATTTCTGTAGCTGCAAAATATGCATTTAATAAAATTAAAATCACTAAAAAAATTAGTTGCGAAACCATAAAATATTCCTTCCAAATTATTGTATATTTTTCCCAATAATTATATATTCTATATGGTTTTCTGTCAATAAATTAGACCATAATTGCTCTATTTTTTTCTACTGTTTCATAATATTATGCACTTTTAAAAAACTAAACTCATACACAATTTTTAGTAATTAAGCCAAGTAGTATACCTGGCTCAATTACTATTTATAGCATTTTAAAATCCTGTTTTAGGAAGTTTTTTCTCGCCAACTACTATTTCATTATTTTCTTGTGGTTCATCTTTTGGTTTTTCCTGTTGTTCTTCATAATTATCTACTCTTATTGTTGTTTTTTGGTTTAGTCCCACTTCTACTTGTATTAAACCTTCATAACCATAATAACCTGTTGGTGCTTTTATTTCTTCTAGATAGTAGCTCCCTGGCAACATATATTGTAACTCAATTATCCCATTTTCATTTGTAGTTAATTCAGAATAAATTATTTGCTTATTTGAATTTAATAAATTAAATACACCATTTTTTAATGGTAATTTTGTATCTCCATCTTGCTTTAAAACTTCAATTTGTGTTTTGTTTTCTTGATATGTTTGTTTCAAAGTTGCATCTGTTATTTCATACTCTCCAACTGTTACAGCATAACTTTGCCATTCTCTATTTGGACTTTCTCCATAAAAAATAGGCATTGTTTTCAAGTCTGATTTGGCTGTTAAGCTAAACTCGCCTGCATTTTCTAGATCTACTATTGGAATTAAAACCTTAAATTTTTCGTCTGTATTAAATTCTGTTTTCTCTATATTTGAAGTATCTGTAATTTTAATTCTTATCTCTTCCGAATTTGATAAAGAAATTGTATATTTTTTATTTACAGCTGTTGCTTTTACACTATATGTTTTACTTATATATTCTTTGTTTATTGAGTCAACTTCCCACTTGTCTTGCTCAGGTAAAATACTTAATGAAGCCACAGTTTTTGTTTCTCTTGAATTACGTGTATTTGTAATTATTTTTTTAATTGCCTGTACTGTTCTTTCGTTTGACTCAGTATTTTTATGTACAGTAAATTTGCTTAAATCATATTTATACATTGCATCATATACTGCCATTTTTGTTGCAGCATAGGCTTCTTCTACACTTTCACACCCTAATTCTTGTGGAGTTTTAAATGGATAGCCATTTGTTATTGCTCTCCATATTGTTTGGTGACTTAATAATTTACTTGCATCAACTGTATATTCAAAGCCTATTTCTACACCTTTTTTTCCTTTATCTAAACAATACACAGGATATTCTATTCCATCTTTTTTGTACATCTGTATTTCTACACCTATTCCAATTCCATCATAATCAAACAAAACCACCTCTCCTTTTGAATATGGCTGTATTTTGTTTGCTAATGTAGTTACTGCTTTTACATTGTTTGTTGCAAATATTCCCATAAAATTTGTTATAAATACCATTATCATCATTAGTGCTGAAATTATTTTTTTCATATTTAATTTTTCCTTTCATGTTTTAATTAATGTTTTTTTACAAATTATTTGCCAATAAAAAATACTATTTATGTTTTATAATTTGCTATTTCAACTGCTTGAACACATCTTCTGTACTGTTCTCTATTTTCTTCGCATGTAATTAATGTAATTCTATTATCATTAGTTTGTTCTAAATAACTCCAATCTGTGTCTTGTATTACTTTGTTAGTTTGTACTTTGTATATTTTTTTGCCAAATTCAGTTATATAAATTATTTCATCATCTATTTTTAATTGCTTTATTTTTTCAAAAAAATTACAATTATATCCCCTGTTATGTGCAGCCAATCCTACATTTCCATTCCATTTTGTTGTATTTTCAAAATGTCCTATTGCTTTTAACAGCACTTCAGCTGTTGTGCCTTCTGCAATATGTACGTCCAAATTAAGTTTAGGAATTTGAATTCTCCATTTTATATTTTTATTTTCTTCAATAATACTTCTTTGAGTTGGTTTACTTGTAGTTGTTGTAACTTTTGTATTATTAGTTGGCTTATTATTGTTGTCCACTGTATTTGTAGTTTTTAAGTTTTTTTCTATCAATTGATTGTTTACACACATATTAAATTGACTTTGTTGATTTTTTAAATATTTTGTGTTTTCATTTATTGAAATTTTTTTAGAATAAATATTTTTAGAATATGTTTGTTGATTAATAAACGGAAATAATAATAAATTATATATTAAAAGAATAACTAATATAAAGCATAAAACTAACAAATTTAGTTCTCTTTTTGTATATGTAAACACATATTTTACACCTGCCTTTACTTGTTAAATTTGGAAATTTTTTAATAGAATTAAAATTTTGAATAAAATTTAAAAATCATGATTTAAAAATAAATTTTATGATTTTATTTTATCTTATAAATACAAATTTGTAAAGAAATTTCGTATGACAAAAATCGACAAAATTTATTATCTGTCTTAAAAAAACTGTATAATTCAATGTTTTTGAATATATACAGTATAAATTTAAAATAAATATTTTTTATAAAATTCCATTTTTTCCATATAGTGCATTTATACATACTTCATCTTTTTTTAATTTTTCTTTTACAAATTCTAAACTCTGTTTTTTATTTATTAAACTTTCATATAAGGTTGTTAAAGAACAATCTTCAAGTAAATTATATTTATTAAAAAATTCTTTAATAACATTTGATGTATTTATTCCTGCTTTTCTAATTTGTATTCCTGAATATGTCTTGCTCTCGTAAAATCCATTTTCATTTATTGTAAGAATTGTAGCTTCTCTAAATATTGTATATTTATTAATTTCTTGCTGTTCAAAGTCAAAATTAACAATTAATTTTGACTTTTTCAAACTTTTCTTTTTATTATTTGTTACAGTTATTATTATATTTTCTTGTTGTTCTATTTTATCTGCTATTTTTTGAAATTGTTTTATGTTTGGTGTAACAATATTTATTGTTTTAAAATAATGTATTAAATAATATATGTTTTCTACACATATATTTGTACATTTTTTTGCACAAATATATAAATTTTCAGTTTCAGTTTTTATCTCCTGTTTTTCAAGTGCGAATTCTATTATTTCTTTTATTAAATATGGCATTATGCCTCTTCCATCTAAAATATGAATTTTTTTATTTTCATTTTCTATTATTTTATTAAATACTTCACATTTTTTTAATTTTTCTTCTACCACTAATGATTGTATGTTGTATTTTATCATTATTTTTTTTACTTTTTCTAAACATTTTCTTATTTTTGTTTTATTTTCTATTTTTTCAAAAGGAAGTATAAATAAATATGCTTCATAAATTTGTTTTACTGTTACTATATTAAAAAAATATTTAATTTTAACCAAAATTTTATAGTAACACATACATATATAATATTGCAATTTTGATATTATGTTATTTTTTTGTTGCAATATTTTTAAATAATTTGCTTCATATAGTTCTTCTTCATTAGTTTGTAATTTTAAATAACCAAGCAAAAAAATCACCTCAATATATAAGCTTGTTTTACATTATATTGAAGTGATTTTAACTTTATGACTATTATTTAATTTTGTTTGCAACTAAATTCCAAATTGAACTTGATGCTCTACCATATTCCCAGTAGGATGCACCACCTAAATTGTATTTAGATACTAAATTTAATTTTTCCTCAAGTGACTTTTCGTCTTCAACCCATATTTTATATGTTGCTCCACCTTTTTTATATTCTACATAATATTGTTTTAAACTATCATTCCATTCTTTTTCTACATTACTTGGTATTACATTATTAACATTACTTATATTAACAACATCTGAAGTTACATTTCCAGCTATTTCTTTCCATACTCTTGTATAAAAAGGTACACCTAATACTAATTTTTCTGCACTTACTCCTTCTTGCCCTAAGAATTTTTTTATATTAGTCTCTACCCAATCACAACCTGCTGTTGTCCCTGCCTTTGTTGAAGAAATCCCATATTGATCATAAGCCATAAATATTATATAATCAGCAACCTTACCTATGGTATACCTATCATAGCATAAAGACCATTCAGGCGCTCCATCTGGTGCTGTAACATCTACAGATAGTACTGCTCCTATTTCATTTAGTCTAGGTCTTAATTCAATTAAAAATCTAGAAAAATTGTCTTTGTCATTTTCATACATTCCTTCAAAGTCAATATTTATACCATCTAAATTATATTCTACAATATAGTTTACAAGTTGGTTTATTACACTTTCTCTTAATTTGTAGTCACTTAACATTTTAGAAGTTTCACTCATGTTTGAATTTGTAAACATTGGCCATATTTCATAATTATTTGAATGTGCCCAATTTACATATTGTTTTCCTTCTTCTCCTATATTTGTATATACTTTTGTTGTATCACCTGAACTCATGTAGAAAAATGTTGGCGATACAACATTTACTCCTTTAATTTCACCAGTTCTTGTTGGTGCTGAAACGTATTCAGAATAATAGTCCCATACCAAACTTATTGTTCCTTCTATTTTAGTATTTTCTTCAATTGCATTTCTTACTGTTGTTTCACTTTCTATTTTGTTTGTTTGTATATACCCCAATGTTCCATCTTCTGTTCTAACTCTTGTCCATCCTGCAGGAACTGGGTATTCACTACGATTTGCTATTACTAATGTATCTCCTTTATTTGATTTTGCTAATGTAGCTGAAAAAATAGTTGCTTTATATTTTATATTTGTATTTTTAGCCAATGTAACTGTTTTTTGCTCTCTATTTGTAGAATCAATATATACTAAATCTTTACTTTCCACATAAGTTGTTTTTGTATTATATACATCATCTAATTCTGAAATTGGAATATATGCAACATCATCTATTATTATAGCGCCTGATTTTATTGTTACATTTGAACTATTTACTTGAATTTGTTTACTATTTATTGGTAAACTTGCTATTTTCTTGTTAGATGTTGTAATTACTTGATTATATTTTTCGTCATAAGTAATTGTATTATCAAAAAAATTATATATGTCTGGTTTTGATATATATACAACTCCATCTTTATTGTATACAAAATTTTTCAAACTTGAAGTAACATTTGAGTTATTTATAATTAAATTTGTTTGGTTTATTCCATTTACTATGTAATTACGTTTTATTACGTAAACTGCTCCAATTGCACCTATTATTATAATTGCTAAAATTATTATTATTGCTATTATTATTGCAAACTTTGATTTTGTTTTTTTAAATCTACTCATATTTTTCTCCTAAAAAATTACTTTCATTCAATATATCATAATTTAACATTTAAGTGAATACCATTTTTAAATTTTTTTACTGTATTTGTATAAATTTTATTTTTCTGGAAAATATATATTTAGCAAAAAAAATATTGGAGGTTTATAAAATGGGAATTGAAAAACATTTAAGAATTACAGGAACATCTACTGTATCGTGGAAAGATGCAATTGTTCAAGCAGTTGCAGAAGCTTCAAAAACTATTGACTTTTTATCTAATGTAACAATTATAGAACAAAGAGCGAGAATTGATGGTAAAAAATTAGTAGAATATTTTGTTGATTTAGATTTATCTTTTGTTATTGACAGAGATAGAGATTAAAAAGGAGGGTATATTTTGAAACCACTTGAAACCAAACAAGAATATAGTAATTATGTTGATAAAAAATCTCCTAATTCACCTATTTTAAAGAATTGTTTTAATGCATTTTGGGTTGGAGGATTAATATGCAGTATAGGTCAAATTATTATGGATTTTTGTAAATTTAAAGGCATGGAAGAAGCTGCTTCTTCAACAGTTGTTTCAATTACTTTAATTGCAATATCTGCCTTATTAACAAGTTTAAATATATTTAATAAAATAGGAAAATTTGCAGGAGCTGGTTCTTTAATTCCTATTACTGGTTTTGCAAATTCTATTGTTTCACCAGCTATTGAATATAAGTCTGAAGGCTATGTAATGGGTGTTGGTGGAAAAATGTTTACTGTTGCAGGTCCAGTGCTTGTATTTGGTATTTCGTCTTCTGTAATTATTGGTATTATTGCCACCTTACTTATGTAACTCAAAATAACTTTCATTTATTAGTGCAAGATGTTTAATTTTTATTTTATCTAACAGCATAACAAAAATATAAATTAAACATCCTTATGTTATAAATGGTGAATTGTAAATTTGTATTAAATGGAAAGGATTGAACTTTAATGACACGTTTAGGTAAACAAACAATTAAATTAAATACTCCGCCAACCATAACTGAAGTTGCAAGTATTGTAGGTCCTAAAGAAGGACAAGGACCTTTAGCTAAATATTTTGATCAGTGCTTAGAAGATGAGTTTTGGGGAGAAAAAACCTGGGAAAAAGCTGAAAGTAAAATTATAAAAGAAACAGTAAACATGGCTATTACAAAATCTGGTGTACCTGCAAGCGATATAGATTTTTGTTTTGCTGGAGATTTATTAAACCAATGTATTTCTTCTAGTTTTGGACTTAGAGAATTGAACATTCCTTTTTTTGGTATATTTGGCGCTTGCTCCACATTTGTTGAAGGTTTGTGTTTGGCAAGCATATTTTTAGAAAGTGGTGCCGGAAATAATATTTTATGTGCTACTTCAAGTCATTTTTGTAGTGCTGAAAAACAATTTCGTTTTCCTTTAGAACTTGGAAATCAAAGACCTCCTACATCACAATGGACAGTTACAGGCTCTGGTGCTGCTGTTTTATCTAAAAACGGAATAGGCCCATTTATTACAGAAGTTACTCCTGGAAAAATTGTAGATATGGGAATAAAAGATGCAAATAACATGGGAGCTGCTATGGCACCTGCAGCTTTGGATACATTAATTACACATTTAGAAGATACTGGCAGAAAGCCTAGCTATTATGACGCTATTATTACTGGTGATTTAGGCCATATTGGTAAAGACATTGTTTTAGAACTTGCAGAAACTAAAGGTTATAATATTAAAAGTAATTATAATGATTGTGGTGTTTTAATGTTTGACAAAAATACGCAAGATACTCATTCTGGTGGTAGTGGTTGTGCTTGTATTGGTACAGTTTTTTCTGGTTACTTTTTTAAACAATTAAAAAATAAAAAATTAAATAGAATTTTGCTTATTGCAACTGGCGCTTTAACTAATGCAACTACTTCTCAACAAGGTGAAAGTATACCTGGAATAGCACATGCTGTTGCTATTGAAAATTAGGTTTTGGAGGTGAATTATATGAATTTTATACAAAGTATTGACTGGATGGGAATATTAAAATGTTTTGTTGTAGGTGGTGCTATTTGTATAATTGGACAAATTCTAATTGACAAAACCAAATTAACTCCTGCTAGAATTTTAGTTATATATGTTACCGCTGGTGCTATTTTAGGTGGACTTGGAATTTATAAATACTTAATAGATTTTGCCGGTGCTGGTGCAACTGTTCCATTAACTGGTTTTGGTGCAAACTTAGCTAAAGGCGCTATTCAAGAAGTTCAAACTTCTGGGCTTTTAGGTGCATTTGTTGGAGGTGTAAAAGCATCTGCCGGCGGAATTGCAGCTGCTGTATTTTTTGGTTATATAGCTTCTTTAATTGCTAAACCTAAAATTAAAAAACAATAAAGTTATGTACCAAAAATAATAAAAAAGCAACAACAAAGCTGTGTATAATACACATTTTGTTGTTGTATTTAATTTGCTGTAGTAAAACTTTTCACACAACTTACGTAATATTTATTTTTGTGGATCCATTACGTTATTTAGTTCAGTTTCCATATCCTTTAATTCCTTCATATAATCTTTTTGAGTTTTTTCAACTTTTTCTTCTAAATTTTGCGACTTATTTACTATTCCCTCGTCATCAGTAATTGTATTTATTGAAACCATCCCTAAAATTAATATTACAGCTACTGTTATTACTAATGTTACTAAAGTAACCCCTTTATTATTTTTCATTATGTTTTCTCCTTTTAACTTTATTAATTACATATCAAATATACCTTTTTGATTTTGCATTTTATTTTTCTTTCTATAAACTTCTTAATTTTATTTTACCCCATTTATTACATTAAAGTAAATATATTTGGTATATGTAATACAATTTTAATACTTACGTAATATTTCTGTAACAGTACAAAAAAATAAAGGCATTTTTAATTTTGCCTTCATTTAACTTTAAAAATTTATTTTGCTTTTTCAGCAACTTTTACTATTTCAGTAAATGCTTTTGGATCAGAAACTGCAAGTTCAGCTAACATTTTTCTGTTAACAACAACATTAGCTTTTTTTAAACCTGCAACTAATTTACTATATGTTGTTCCATTCATTCTAGCTGCTGCATTAATTCTTGCTATCCATAATTTTCTAAAATTACTCTTTTTGTCTTTTCTACCTACATAAGCATAATTACCAGACTTCATAACAGCTTGTTTAGCCATTCTAAATCTGTAATGTTTTGCACCATAATAGCCTTTTGCTCTTTTTAATATTTTTTTATGTTTTTTACGAGTAATTATTGCTGTTTTTACTCTTGCCATTTTAATTCACCTTCCTCTATTTTTCTATTATTAGTTTCCATAAGGTAACATTTTTTTAATTCCTGCTTCAGTTGTTTTGTCTGCATAAGCATCTTGTACTTTTCCTCTAGATTTTGCTCTGCTTGACTTTCTTGCTAAAATATGTCTTTTATTAGCCTTTGTTCTTTTAACTTTTCCAGTAGCTGTGTAAGAATATCTCTTTTTAGCTGCTTTATTTGTTTTTAGTTTTGGCATAACTTATTCCTCCTTTAAAATTTTATTGCTTATATATTACTTATCAGCTTTCTTAGCCAATATAATAAACATGTTTTTACCTTCTAAAAGTGGATTCTTTTCTGGAGCAGAAATATCTGATAAATTATTAATAAATTTTTGAAGAACCTCTTCTCCCAATTTAATATAATTCATTTCTCTTCCCCTGAATTTCAATGTAATTTTTACTTTGTTTCCATCTTCTAAAAATTTTCTTGCATTTTTAGTTTTGAATTCGAAATCATGTGTATCAATATTTGGAGTGATACGAATTTCTTTTACTTCAAAAACTTTTTGTTTTTTACGAGCTTCTTTTTCTCTTTTTGACTGTTCAAATTTGTATTTGCCATAATTCATAATTTTGCAAACTGGCGTTTCTGAATTTGAAGAAACCATAACCAAATCTAGTTTTTTATCATAAGCCATATCTAAAGCATCATTCAAACTAACTAAACCTTTTTTTTCTCCATTTTCGCCAATTAATTGCACCTTGTTTGCTCTAATCTGTTCGTTTATTGGTAAATCTTGTTTTATAGTAAAACACCTCCATAAAATAAAAAAGATTGATTTTGTTTAAATCAATCCATACACAAAAATACTTAAATAAAATTAAGTAAGTAATATACCTTTTCGCCATCTGCTTAAGGTGAGCATGGATTGCTACTTTTTTATACATTTATTAGTATAACACACATTTTATTTAATTGTCAACCACTTTTAATTTTTTTCTTCTATTTTATTTCGTTAAATTGTTTGGCAAATATACTTAATAAAGTCCGCGCAAGGGAAAATACATTTGAGTATGTAAATATTTTTGTGTAAATCGAATTTACCTTTTATGAAATAAATAACTTAAAATATTATAACATAAATAAGCGTTATTGTAAACTGATTATGATAATGCTTTTTTATATAATTTTATCTGCTTTTTTCCAAATATCCCTATCAGAATATTCATCAAAAATCGCAATCATCTCATATCCTATTATCATTGGTGTTACGGGTATTCCACTTTCAGTTAATTCTTTTATTGCAAGTTTTGCACATGCAATTCCTATTAATTTATTATTATTTATTTCTTCCATATTGATTTACTCCTTATATTCTACCTTTAAATATTATCTCTAGTTCTTTCAATGTTTCACCCCATCCAGGTTGTGTACTAGTCCAATTTTCTTACCATCTATCCATTGATGTTGGATATTTCTCTTTCCATGTATTTGTTACTTCATACATTAATTTTTTAGCTATTTCTTCATCTGATGCTGTATATATTGCTTTTAAATCTTGCGCAAATTTATATTTATCTTTATGAGATACATATTTTAATGTATTTCTTGTTAAATGTACTATGCATGTTTGATGTTCTGTATTTGGAAATGCAGTTGCAATTGCATCCTTTATACCTGTTAACCCATCTGATGAAAGTACTAATATATCTTTGATTCCACGATTTTTTAAGTTGTTAAATACTGTCATCCAAAATTTTGAAGATTCATTTTCTCCTATGTAAATTCCTAAAACTTCTTTTATTCCTTGTTTGTTGATTCCCATAGCTACATAAGCTGCTTTTTTACCTATTGCACCATTTTCTTTAACATTAAAGTGAATAGCATCTATGTAGACAAAAGGATACACATCATCTAATCTTCTACTTTTCCATTCTTCCATTTCAGGAACAATTTTATCTGTTATATTACTTACCATTTCAGCAGATACACCAAAACCATATATTTCTTCAATGAAATTGCTTATTTCCCTAGTAGAATTACCCATACCATACAAATTAATTATCTGTGTTTCTATATTTGAAATATCTCTACTATGTTTAGGAACAATCACAGGCTCGAAATCTCCTTGTCTATCTCGTGGAATATTTAATTCTATTTCTCCTAAATTACTTTTAACTTTCTTTTTAGAAGTACCATTTCTGTAGTTTTCCTTATTTTCTTCAGTATATTCGTATTTATCATGTCCTAAATGTTCTGTCATTTCAGCTTCTAACATACTTTGAATTATTTTACCAAAAGATTTTTTTAGTTTATCTTCTACATCAAATACTGTTTTGACATCTCCATTTTTTAGTATTTCTTTCACTAGTTTATTCATTGCTTCATCTTCTGCATTAATTCTTTTTTCTTCCATAAGAAAAATACCTCCTTTGATATATTTATATTATATCATAAAAGGTATTTTCTTTTTATGCTTTTTAGTTTACACAAAATTCATGACATTCTCTTTTATGCTTTTTAGTTTACACAAAATTCATGACATTCTCTTTTATGCTTTTTAGTTTACACAAAATTCATGACATTCTCTTTACTGCTCTAATT
>CAZUAJ010000013.1:0-19886 GCA_964618105.1 uncultured Clostridium sp.
TCTGCCTTTTTGGTATTATTAATAAAGCTAACATTATTAGCTTGTTTGTTTTCTTCAAAATCACTTGTGTATACTCCCGCAACGGTTTGCGCCATTTTCATGCTTCGTGCCCCTTTTCTTACTTTTTCTTTTGGATTTTTTACTATTATTATATTACTATAACTTTTTTCCGTTTGCAAGAGTTTTTTTAATTTTCCTTAAAGCCTTTTCCCCAAGCTTCTCTTGCATTGCTTATTACTATAAAAGCTTTTGAGTCAATTTTAGTTGCTATTTGCTTCATTCTTGCCGTTTCATTTCTTGATCCTACACATAAAAGCATTGTTTTTTCTTTATTTGTATACATTCCTTTTGCATATATTCCTGTACAGCCTCTTTGTAATTGATTATCAATTTCTTTTGCAATTTCTTCATACTTTTCCGAAATAATATATACCATTTTTGTAAAATTTACTCCTTCAAAAACAATATCTATCATTTTTCCCATTAAATAAATACTAATTGCTGAATATAGCCCTATTTCAACTTTTCTAAAAAATATTATATTTAATGCAATTATAATAAAGTCTACAATAACAATTATACTACTTGTTCTTGCATAAGGTTTATATGCTTTTGCAATATATGTTATTAGGTCTGTTCCGCCTGTTGAAGCATTTGCTTTTAATACTAAAGCTACCCCAAATCCAATAAGAATTCCGCCATAAATACATGCTAAAAACCTATCATTTGTAAGTTCAGGAATTTTTTCAAATAAATCTAAAAAAATTGAAAGCAGTCCTGTTCCTATAATTGATTTTATTATTAATTTTTTTCCTATTTTGAAAAATGCCCATATAAAAAACGGAATATTTAACACAAAAATTACTGTTCCTAGTGGAAATCCAAATAAATAGTAAAATATTGTAGCAATACCGGTAAATCCACCAGATGATAACTGATTTGGTAATAAAAATAAAGACGTGCCCATTGCCATTATCACACATCCTAATGTTAAGTAAACCATTTCCCTAAAAAATTCTTTTATTTTTAAAATTTTTTTTGTTTTACTATAATTCATAAAATCACCTATTACTACTAATTATTAGCAATAATTGGTGATTTTATACTCTTATTTTTTACTTTTTAGTTCTTCTAAAATATCTTCATAAGTTTTTTCTATATTTATTTCAAATTTTCCTTTTTTCATGTTTTGCTCTGGTTTTACAACTACATCTACATCATAAAATTCTTTTAGTTTTAATACATTTTCTTTTTTGTGCCCTATAATATTGTTTATATTTTCTGGGTTTGCTTTAATTGTCACTTGCATTACTTTTGTATTAATTTTTTTAATTTTTTGAACAATTTCATCATACCACATTCTTGATTCTACTAATTGTCTGAAAGCTGGGTGATATGGTCCTGCAATTACTTGACTGTTTTTTTCTGTTGGGGCAGTAATTTCTTCTGTATTTTGAAGTCCTATTCTTATTACTTCTATTTTTGCATTGTTAAACAGTTTCGTTATTTCTTCTGCACGTTCTACTGCTTGTTCTACTGTTAACGGTATGTATTCCCCTTTTTCGTATTCCTTAGCTAATGGCGTATTTTTTATTACAAGTACAGGGTATATTCTTACAATTTTAGGTTTTAATTTTATTAATGCTTTTGCTGTGTTAATTTCATCTAATTTTGTACTTTCAGGAAGTCCTACCATCATTTGATGTCCTAATGTAAAGCCATAAAATTTAATAAGTTTTGATGCTTTTTTTACGTCTTCAAAATTGTGACCTCTTTGACATTTTGTTAGAATGTAGTCATTTGCAGACTGTACACCAAGTTCAATTGTTTGTACATGATATTTTTTTAATCTTTTTAAAATTAATTTATCAATATAGTCTGGTCTTGTAGAAATTCTAATACTTTTTACTTTTCCTTGTTTAATAAATTCGTTTGCCGCTTCAAGCAATTCATTTTGCAATTTTTCATTTATTGCTGTAAAACTTCCACCGTAAAAAGCTACTTCTACATATTTTGAATTATCTTTAAAATTTTTTAAATAAAATTCTATTGTTTCTTTCACATCTTTTGCTGTTACTTGTTTTGTTTGTCCACTAATTTTTTTTTGATTACAAAATGAGCATTGGTGGGGACACCCTAAATGTGGTACAAAAATTGGTATAATATATTCTTTTTTCATTTTTGCCTCCTACTATTTATTTCATTTTTATAGTTTTCTTTAGTGGTGCTTTTATTTATACTAATTTTTCTAAAGCTTTTTCTGCTGCTTTCATTTCTGCTTGTTTCTTTGTTTTTCCTTCTCCCGTAGCTAACAGCTTGTTTTCACAATATACTTCAACTGTAAATGTTTTATCATGATCAGGACCAGTAGTTTTTATTACTTTATAGCTTATATGAACACTTCCATTTTCTTGTAATTTTTCTTGAAGCACAGTTTTATGGTCTTTCATTCCAACATTTTTACTAGAAAATTTTACAGCTTCTGCCAAATTAGTTACAATAAATTTTTCTGCTGCTTCTAGACCTCCATCAAAATATATTGCTGCAATAACAGCTTCTACACTATCGGCTAAAATTGCTGGTTTTGTATAGCCATGGCTTGTTGCTTCACTTTTTCCCAAGTACAAGAAATCACTAAAATAATGTCTTTGTGCTACCAAATATAAACTGTCTTCACATACAACTTCTGCTCTCACTTTAGTCATTTCTCCTTCTTTTAAATGTGGATAGTGGCTATAAATATATTTACTTGATAAGAATTCTAAAATGCTATCACCTAAAAATTCTAACTTTTCATTACTTTCTACATGGTGTTCATAAGCATAAGATGTATGAGTTAGTGCATTTTTTAATAATTCTTTATTTTTAAAGTTATAGCCAATACTTTTTTCTAAGTCTTGCACTTATTTCACTTCTTTCTTAAAATATTTTTCTGCCTTTTATTATACATTATTTTATTTAAATTGCAAATTATTTTTTATAAATATGGTCAAATAGCAAATAAAAAATACAAATTTTTCACATTTTTTTCACAAAGGTATTGTATGATATTTATGTTTTGAGATAAAATAGTTTTAAATAAATTTGGAGGTAATTTTCAATGAATGAAGAAAAAAATGATCAAGAGTTTAAAAGTGTAAGTCCCACTACTACAGAGGCTAACTACAAAGCTTTTAATAATTCAAAAAAGAAAGCAAATAGTGCTGGATTTGGCAAAGTGGTTGTATTGCCGTTTATGTGTGGATTACTTGGTGCTGTAATTGCAATTGGTGTATGTATTAACGTTCCAAGTATTAAACAAGCTTTTTTGGAAAAATTAGTTGTTACAGATACTTCTAATAATAGCAGTTCTAATGAAAATAATTCTGCTAACATAAATACTCAACTTATTTCTCTTCAAGGTTATTCAGATACAGCTATTGGTGTGGCAAAAAAAGTACAGCCTTCTATTGTTGCAGTTAGTGTAGAGTATTCTGTTAATTCAATTTTTAATCGTTCTACGTCAACAGCAACTGCAAAAGGCTCTGGAATTATTATAAGTGAAGATGGATATATTCTAACAAACAATCATGTTGTTAACTCTACAGCTTCAAGTTCAAGTTCTTTTTATGAAATTGAAAAAGCTAATAAAGTTACCGTAAAATTGTATAATGATGATACAGAATATACTGGAACTATTGTAGGCACTGATTCTCAAACAGATTTAGCTGTTATAAAAATAGATAAAGATGGTTTAACAGTTGCTGAACTTGGTGATTCGAGCTCTGTTCAAGTTGGTGAATTTGTAATGGCTATTGGTAGTCCTTTGGGATTAGACAATAGTGTAACAGCTGGTATTGTAAGTGCTGTTGATAGAGAAGTTACAGATGATGATGGTAACAAATACAAAACTATTCAAACTGATGCAGCTATAAATTCTGGTAATAGTGGCGGTGCTTTAGTAAATAGTAAAGGGCAAGTAATTGGTGTTAATACACTAAAGCTTTCTGGAACTGGTGTTGAGGGTGTAGGCTTTGCTATTCCAATTAATTCAACAAAAAGCATTTATGAGCAACTTATTCAATATAGTAAAGTTAAAAGACCTTATATAGGAATTGGCGGAATTAATTTAGATGAAAAAACAGCTAGTGCAAATAATTTAGTTGTTGGTATATATGTTAAAACTATTGAAGACTTTTCTGCCGCTGAAAAAGCTGGATTAAAAATTGGTGATGTTATTATTGAAGTGGAAGGAAAATCAATTACAACAATGGACGAATTAAATGAAATTAAAAATCAAAAGCAAATTGGTGATACAATAAAACTTAAAGTGTATCGTAATGGTAGTAAAAAAGACATAACTGTTACCCTTCAAGAACAACCTTAATTAATAATTGGCAATGTAATATTGCCAATTATTTTTTTAAATTGTCAATAGCTAATTTCAAAAGAAAATGAAAGAAAATAAGAGAAATAGTGAGTAAAATGTAGCTATTTTTCTTTTTTTGTATTGACATTTTTGGTTACTTAACTTAATTTTGGTATTTGAAAGTATAAGTTATTTGAAATTGTTTAAAATATGTAGTATAATATATTTTGTTGCTTACAAAAAAAGCACATAAAAAAGGAGTGTGAAATTTATTTTAAACGAGCAAATTAAATACTATACAAAAGAAAGCTTTAAATTAATTAACTTAGTAGCAATTGCTTTGTTTATTATAATTACTGTAATTTTAATGAAATACCAATTAGTATGTAGCGTAAGTATTTCTGGTGAGCATATTGGTTATGTTCAAAATAAAGATTTAGTTGAAAAAGAATTAAATAATATTTTATCATTAGAAGGAACAAATAACATTGCTTATGTAGAATGTGCTGTTCCTGAATATAAATTAACATTCGTTAATAATAACGTACAAATAAATAATGATAGTGTTATTACCAAAATTGGAGAAACTACAAAAATCACATACAAATATTATGCTGTAACTTTAAACGGCAAACAAAAATCAGTTGTAGATTCATTAGATGAGGCCGAAAAATTAGTTGCTGATATGAAAAAAAAGTATGAAGATATAAAGTTTACAATTGGTATAAATGAAATTTATACTAATAATTCAAATGAGTATGATATAGTAGATATTAAAGTAGCTAAAAAAGCAGTTTCAAAAGAATTAAAGAAAATTGATGATTCATCAGTTAAAGGTGTATACTTAGCTCAAAAACCAATTTCAGGTATTATTACTTCGCGTTTTGGTAGTAGAGAAAGTATACGTAGCTACTCTCACAACGGATTGGATATAGCAGCACCTTTAGGTACACAAATAAAATCTGCTTGTGATGGTAAAGTAATTTTCTCTGGTGAAAATGGAAGTTATGGTAATTTAATTATTGTTGATGGTGGTAATGGTGTACAAATTTATTATGGTCACTGTAGCAAATTATTCGCTAAAGTTGGTGATATTGTTAAAGCTGGTGATGTAATTGCAGCAGTTGGTTCAACTGGTAACTCAACTGGTAACCACTTACACTTTGAAATTAAAATAAATGGTGTTAGCGTCAACCCACAAAATTATATTTATAAATAAAAGTACAATAAATATCATATTTTTTGTACTTTTTTCTAATTTATCACTTCAAGTTCACAAAAAGGACAAATAAAATTGTTATATTATATATGTAGTCAATAATTAGTTACTCCGTTATTGACTATCGATTAGTAAAACATCCCCTTTTATTTTCAAAAGTAGCCATAATGGCTACTTTTTTTGTCAGTTTTGGGGACGTTCCTTCAACTGACATTTTTGTCAGTTAAAGGAACGTCCCTGAGCTGACATTTTTGTCAGTTAAAGGAACGTCCCCAAAACTGACATTTACAGCTTTTTGTATTTCCATTATTACTAATGGTAAAATTGATATTGCGAATGTGTATAGCCATTGTGTGCTGGTTAATGGTACTAGTTTAAATATTTCTGCTACTGGTGGAATTACAACTACTATAACTTGCAGTAATGCTCCTAAAATGAATGCTCCTATTAAATATTTATTTTCGAATATTCCTGTTTTAAATATAGATTCTTCACTTTTTATATTTATGCTGTGGACTAATTCTAGCAAGCCCAAACTTACAAATGCCATTGTTCTTGCTACATCTATTCCATATAAATAATTGCCTATACTAAATGCCACTAATGTTAATACTCCAAGCATTGTTCCTTCTGTAATTATTTGGTGCCATAATCCGTCTGCAAAAAGGCTTTTTTTACTGTTTCGTGGTTTTTTATTCATAATGTCCGCTTCTGGCTTTTCTAATCCAAGTGCTATTGCAGGAAGTGAGTCTGTTACTAAATTTATCCATAAAAGTTGTATTGCGAGTAATGGTGATTTTAAGCCTAATAGTAAGCCCATAAAAATGGTTACAATTTCACCTATATTTGTTGCTATTAAAAAATGCACTGCCTTTTTTATATTGTCAAATATGTTTCTTCCTTGTTTAACCGCTTCTACTATTGTTACAAAATTATCATCTGTTAATACCATATCTGCTGCATTTTTAGCAACATCTGTGCCGTTTTTTCCCATAGCTATTCCTATATCTGCATTTTTTAATGCTGGTGCATCATTTACCCCATCTCCTGTCATTGCTACAACTGCCCCTGTTGACTGAAATGCTTTTACAATTCGTACTTTGTGTTCAGGTGTTACTCTTGCAAAAACAGAATATTGCATAATATTTTTTTGCAATACATTTTGTGGTATTTTATCTAATTCTTCACCAGTAATTGCTAAATCATTTGGCCTTAATATTCCTAAATTACTTGCAATTGCTTTTGCTGTGACTATATGGTCTCCTGTAATCATTACTGTTTTTATTCCTGCTTTTTTACAAGTTGCAACAGCTTCTTTTACACCTTCTCTTGGTGGATCTATCATTCCAATTAAACCTACAAAAATTAAATTTTTTTCAATAGTTTCACTTTCAATTTTATTTGGCAATGCTGGAATATCTAAATATGCTATTGCAAGTACTCTTAAAGCCTCATCAGCCATTTTATTATTTTGATTTTCTATTTGTTTTATTTTTAAATAATCTATTAATGATATTTTACCATTTTCATATATTTTTGAGCATCTTTTTAATAATACATCTGGTGCACCTTTTGTTATAATTCTATAGCCTGCCGGCATTTTATGTATTGTTGTCATCATTTTTCTATTTGAGTCAAATGGAATGTCTTTTACACGTTTCATTACATTATATAGTTCATTCTTGTTTTGTCCTTGTTCTAATGCTTTGTTTACTATGGCTACTTCTGTTGGTTCTCCTGTTAATTCCAACTTACCTTTTTCTACAGATATTTCAACATCTGTACACATTGCTGCCATTCCCATTAACCATTTTATATATTCATTATCTTTACTTTCTCCATTTATATTTGAAATTTTTGTTACCTGCATTTTATTTTGTGTTAATGTGCCTGTTTTGTCTGAACATATAACACTGCTGCTTCCTAATGTTTCAACTGCTGGTAATTTTCTAATAATGCTATTTTTTTTGGCCATTTTTGTTACACCAATTGATAGCATAATTGTTACTATTGCTGGTAATCCTTCTGGAATTGCTGCAACTGCTAGCCCAACTGACGTCATAAACATTTCTATTGGTTCAATTTTTTTAAGTAGTCCTATTACAAATATTAGTAAGCAAATTCCTAAACATGCTATTCCTAAAATTTTACCCACTTCACCTAATTTTTTTTGTATTGGTGTTTCTGGTGCTTCATTTGTAATAATCATTTTAGCAATTTTACCTACTTTGGTATTCATGGCTATATCTGTTACTACTGCTTCTCCATGGCCATTAACCACTATAGTGGTTGAAAATGCCATATTTACCATATCACCTAATGCTGTTTTTTCTGTTAACACAGTATTTGCTTCTTTTAATACAGGTACTGTTTCACCTGTTAAACTTGATTCTTCTATTTTTAGGTTTGAACTAGAAATCAATCTACAATCTGCTGGCACATAGTTTCCAGCTTCTAATATTACTATGTCTCCTGGCACTATTTGTTCACTTTTTATAGTACATATTTTACCATTTCTTTTCACCTTACATGTTGGTGCTGTCATTTTTTTCAGCGCTTCTAAAGATTTTTCTGCTTTAGACTCTTGAACTAGTCCCATAATTGCATTAAATATTACAATTGCAATTATTATAATTGAGTCAAAATAGTCATTACTTCCTTCTAGCTTTGCTACAACCGCTGAAATTATTGATGCAATTATTAAAATAATTATCATAAAGTCATTAAATTGTTTTATGAATTTTACAAATATACTTTCCTTCTTTTTTTCGTCTAGTTTATTCAGACCGAAATTTAGCTTGTCTTTCTTGTACTTGTTTTTCATTTAAGCCTACATCAATATTTGTTTTCATTTGTTGCTCTACTTGTTTTGTAGATAAAGTATGCCACATATAATTATCCTCCTTTGTTTTTAGTTAGTTAATTATATGTGGCTTGTACTTTATTTATGCAAATTAAATTTATTTACAGTCTTCTACTTTTTCAATATTTTCTTCTAATAGTTCAGGCTTTTTTAAATATCTATTAAATAATTTTACTGAATTGGCAAAATAATATCCATCGCAAATTCTTTCATCACATACAAATGCAAGTGAAATACATTTTTCTTCTTTAAATGTTTCGTCATCATATATATAGCTTTTTTTCTTTTTACCCATAGCTAAAAAAATGCCAGTTGTTCCAAAGTCATATAAATGATGATATATTGCGTCTATTCCAAGTGATGCAACATTTGTCAAAAATGCACTTGTGTGAAATGGACTTACATTTATTATTGCCTTTGGTAGCAAGCCATGCTTATCCATAAACATTATTACACTTATGGCAAATTTTAATAAAAAATTTGGTATAACAGCTAATGCTTTTGCTGTTATATCTGTTTCATTATCTTTTGATATATTTTTGTTTTCTGAAATAACATTTTCTAATTTTTCTTTTATTTCAAAAATGTTTTCGTTTCCTTTAAATGGCAATTTTATTGTTGTTTCTGTTCCTTCATCTGTTAAGTTCTTTTTTATTGCTAATGAAATTAGTATTTCATTCCTAGCATAAGTTCTACCATTCATTACAAATCTATTAAGTTTTGGCCTTTGTGCCATAAGTCTTACCAAAGCTGCATATACAACATCCATATATGATATTTTTATATTTTCTTCAGCCTTTTTTGCAATATAATTGTCAATTTCAGTTATTGGAATATCATAAGTATAATATACTTGTGAATCACTTCTTGTTCTCATTACTTGCGGAATAATCTTAAAAAATGGTGGAACATTTTTTACCTTTCTTCCGTCTACTCTATATCCAAACATAAACTTCCTCCCTATTTTCATGTATTATTATATACTTTATTTCGTCAAATTTCAACAATAGCAAATCAAAAGATATTTTTTTAGGTATTTTATAATATCATATATTTATTTTTTTATTGCTTTTTACTTTTTTTTGATATAGAATAATAGCAAATTATATAATAGGATAATGTTAGAAAGGAATATTATGAAATACTATTTATTAAAAGATTACATTGATATTTTAAAAAAAGAAAATTTACTAAAAGAAGTTTGCAACTGTGATGGAATATTAAGCTCACCAATTGAAAAATTAGAGCACAATTCAAAAGCAGTTAGTGATAACACTTTATATATTTGCAAAGGCTTAAATTACAAGCCTGAATACTTAAATGAAGCAATTGTAAAAGGTGCTACTGCATATATTGCAGAATCAGAAAATGTAACAGACTCTGATTTTCCACATATTGTGGTAAATGATATTAGAAAAGCTTTAGCTACTGTTTCTTGTATGTATTATGACTTTCCAGCTAGCAAAATAAATATGCTTGGAATTACAGGTACAAAAGGAAAATCTACAACTGCATATTATATTAAAAGCATTTTGGACAATTATATGAACGAACATAATTTACCCGATACTGCAATTGTTTCTTCTATTGATACTTATGATGGCAAAGAATGTAAAGAGTCTTTGCTTACAAGCCCCGAATCAATTGATTTGCAAAAACATATTGCAAATGCAGTTGAATCTAAAATGCAAAATTTAGTTATGGAGGTTAGTAGCCAAGCTTTAAAATTGGACAGGGTTCATAATGTATTTTATAAAGTTGGGGTATTTTTAAATATTTCTGAAGACCATATTAGTACTATTGAACACCCTAATTTTGAAGACTATTTTTCTGCTAAATTAAAATTCTTTAATCAAGTAGAAACTACTTGCGTGAATTTAGATGCGGATTATGCTAACCGCATTTTAGAAAATGCTCAAAAAGCAAAAAGAATTGTTACATTTAGTACAAAAAATGATAAAGCTGATATTTACGGTTATAACATAAAAAAATTAACACATACATCAATTTCTTTTAGAGTTAAAACATCTAAATTTGATGAAGAAATACTTTTAACAATGCCTGGCTTATTTAATGTTGAAAATGCTTTAGCAGCAATTGCAACTGCTATGGTTTTAGACATTCCATTTAAGAATATTTTTGATGGTTTGAGAGTTGCAAAAGCAAGTGGTAGAATGGAAGCACATGTTAGTAGTGATGGAAATATTATTGTTATTGTAGATTATGCCCATAATAAACTAAGTTTTCAAAAATTATATGAATCCACAAAGCAAGAATATCCAGACAAAAACATTATTACTGTTTTTGGTTGCCCAGGCGGAAAGGCTCAACTTCGTAGAAGAGATTTAGGTACGCTTTCTGGTATACATTCTAAAGTTAGCTATTTAACTGCTGAAGATCCGGGTCCAGAAGAAACTGTTGATATTTGCAAAGAAATTGCTGAATATGTTGCTAAAGAACATGGGGATTATAAAATTATTGAAGACCGTGGTTTAGCTATAAAAGAAGCTATTTTAGAAAACCCAAACAGTGTTATTTTAATTACTGGTAAAGGTAATGAAACCAGACAAAAATATGGTAAAAAATATTTGCCTTGTTTGACTGATACAGAGTATGCTCTTAAGGCTCTAGAAGAATACAATAAAATTAAAATAAAATAGAAAGTGGTTTTACCACTTTCTATTTTAATTTTATTGATAACAATTTACTAATTCCGCTTTCTTCCATAGTTACACCATATACTGAATCTCCTGCTTCCATAGTTCCTTTTCTATGTGTAATTACTAAAAATTGTGTTTGTTTGCAGAATTTTTTTAAATATTCTGCAAATCTATAAACATTAACATCATCTAGAGCTGCTTCAATTTCGTCTAATACACAGAATGGTGCTGGATTTATTTTTAATATTGCAAACAAAAGCGCAATTGCTGTAAATGCCTTTTCCCCTCCTGATAATAGCATCATATTCTGAAGTTTTTTTCCTGGTGGCTGAACTCTAATATCAATTCCACATTCCAATATGTTTTCTTCATTTTCTAGTATTAGTTCTGCTTTTCCACCATTAAATAATTCAGCAAATACTTCATTAAAGTTTTTGTTTATAATTTCAAATTTCTCTTTGAATTGATTTTGCATAGTTGTTGTCATATCTGCTATAATTTTTCTTAGCTTAGCTACAGTGTTTTCCAAATCTAAGCGCTGTTCAGACATAAAGTCATATCTTTCTTTGGTCTTTTTATATTCTTCAATAGAATCAATATTTATGCTTCCTAAGTCTCTTATTTTACTACGTAAGCTATTTACTTGCTTCTGTGCTGTTGCTACATTATTTGGCTTTGCATATTCTGCTGTATTATTTGGTGTTAATTCATATTCATTCCACAAATTTTCAACAACTTGTTGTAAATCTTGCTCTAGTTTTGTTTTTTTAACGTCAAGCTTTATAATTTGTTCTTTTAAGCTTTCCAATGAAGAAAATTGACTTTGAATTTCGTTTTCTGTATTTACTAATTTTTCATTTTTAGCAGTTCTCTCTTGTTTTAATTGTTCAACCTTTGCCCCACTATTTGTTACATCTTGTTTTATTTGTTCTATTTGTAAGTTATATTCTGAAATAACTTGTTCTAGTTTTGTGTTTTCTTCATTTATTTCAGTAATATTTTTTGTTTTGTTTTCTATGCTTTGCTCATTATTTTGAATATCTTGCATTATTCTTTCTACCATTTCTTCAATTGAGCTTTCGCTTTCATCAAAAGATGATACTGAAATTTTTAAATTTGTAATATCAAAGTTTAAGTCATCAATGTATTTTTGATTGTCTTTGTTGTTTAAAGCAAATTCTTCTATAACTTTATTTAATTCTTCAATTTGCTCTGTTAATTCTTTAATTTCCGCTTCTTTTTGCTCTTTTAATACACGGTTTTCTTCTTTTTGTTTTTCAGTTTGCGTTACTTCTTGTTTTAATTTTGCAAGTCTATTTTCTAAACGACTAATATTTTCTTCTACTGCAACCATTTTTTGTTTTTCTGTTGCATATACAATTTCAATTTCTTGTAGTTCTTTTTCTAGTTTTGCTGTTTCTTCAATACTATCTCCAATAGATGATGCATATTCTTCTTTTTCAGCTGTTATTTGTTCAATTTGTTTTTCTAACTTTTTAAGTTCTTTGTCTAGTTCTTCTATTTCTCTGCTTCTTCCTAAAATGTTTACAGTTTTGTTTGCTACACTACCACCTGAAATTGAACCACTTGAGCTTATAATGTCACCTTTTAAGGTTACTATTCTAAATGAATATTTGTCTTTTTTAGCAAGTGCTATAGCTGTATCCATATCTTGTACTACTACTGTTCTACCTAATAAACTTAAAATTATTTGCTCATATTCTTTTTTACATTTAACCAAATCTGATGCAATACCAACCACTCCATCCATTTTGGTTAACTTGTCTAACTTTTTACCCTGAACAGATGATATTGGTAAAAATGATGCTCTACCTAAGCTGTTTGCTCTTAAATATTCAATCATTTTTTTAGCATCTTGTTCTGTTTCGGTTACCACGTTTTGTAAAGCTTGACCTAAACACATTTCAATTGCTGTTTCATATTGTTTTTCAACAGAAATTAAATTAGCTAAAACGCCATGAATGCCTTTATTTAAATTTGTATCTTTATCAGATGCTATTAATAATGATTTAACTGTTTTATTATAGCCTTCTTTTTCTTTTTCTGTTTCAATTAAAAATTGATGTCTAGCTTGCTTCATTCTTTGCGTATAAGTAAGTTTTGAAATTTCTTCTTCATATTGTTTTAATTTCTGCATATTTTGTTCTTTTGCTTTAACACTATTTTCTAGCTTCTCTACTGCAATATTTCTTTTTGATTCTATTTCATAAAAGCCTTTTGAAATTTCATTTTTTCCATATCTTGTCGAATCTAGTTCTGACACAACTAAATCTATTTCATTTTTTAATTGTTTTTTGCGCTTTTCTAGGTTTTCGTAATTAACATCTTGTGCATTAATTTCTGTTGCTAAATCATATTTTTTGTCTATACAGTCTTGAGCTACTTGTTTCTTACCTTCAATTTCAAGTTCTTTATTAGATAGTTTTTTAGTTAACTCTGCAAGCTCTGCTTCTTTTTCTGCTAATTCCTTTGTAAACTTTTCTTTATTAGAAGTTAAATTTGTTTTCTTTTCTAGTTTTTGTTTTTGCTCTTCTTTTAGCTCTTCAATTCTAGCTTTTACTTCTAATATTTCGTTTTCAAGCCTTTGTTTATTTGTACTGTTATTTTGTATTCTTTCTTTTGATATTCCTATTTCAGAATTTATTTTTTCTATTTTATTTGAGCTTTCAAAACCTATATTCTGCATATTTTCAATTTGCAAAGTAATATCATCTACCACCTGACGTAAACTTTCTTTAGCAATTTGCATAGCTTCCATTTTACTATCTTCTGTTTCTTTTTGAGCTACTATTATTTCTTCGTCTTTTATTAATTGCTCTAATCTTTCTTTGTATGTATTAATATTGTACACAAATAGACCAACCTCAATAGATTTAAGCTCTTCCCTTAAATCTAAAAATTGTTTTGCTTTATCCGATTGCAATTTTAATGGTTCAATATTTGTTTCAATTTCAGCTAATATGTCATTTATACGAAGTAAATTTAATTTTGTTTGTTCTAGCTTTTTTTCAGACTCTTGCTTTCTAGTTCTATACTTAACTATTCCTGCAGCTTCTTCAAATATATGTCTTCTGTCTTCTGATTTATTACTTAAAATTTCGTCAATTTTGCCTTGACCAATTATGCTATACCCATCTTTTCCTATGCCAGTGTCCATAAAGAGCTCTAATATGTCTTTTAAACGGCATGGCACTTTGTTTATAAAGTAACCTGTTTCACCACTACGGTAAATTTTTCTTGTAACTGTTACTTCTGAATATTCAATAGGAAGTTTGCTATCTGTATTGTCTATTACAATTGATACTTCAGCAAAGCCTAATGATTTGCGTGCTTGGGTTCCTGCAAATATAATATCTTCAGATTTTGCACCTCTTAAAGACTTCATACTTTGCTCACCTAATACCCATCGAATGGCGTCTGATATATTACTTTTTCCAGACCCATTTGGTCCTATTACTGTTGTTATTCCTGGTTTAAATTCTAGTACAGTTTTATCTGCAAAAGATTTAAAACCTTGCATTTCTATTCTTTTTAAATACATTTATTTCACCTATTTTTTTAAATTTCGACATTTCTCACTAATTATACTGGATTTACATTCAATTTTCAAGCTATAAAGAGTATAAAATGTTAAATGGTTTTTAAAATAAAATCTCCATTGAAGTACCCGTAGATTAAGTTGAATAATTTTAAAAACCATTATCAATATAAGATCAAAATGATATATTTTGCTTATTTAATATATCTTTACATTTATTTATAACTTCATTAACATCAATATTCTTTATTTGCCTATTTTCCATTAAAATATTACCTTTAACTATTGTTGTGGTAACATTTCTTCCACTTGTATTATATACTAGATTTGCAATTTCATTTAAATTTGGTAGCATTGTAATATTATCAAGTTTTTCTTCTATATCAACCAATATTATATCTGCATCTTTCCCAACTTCTATACTTCCCACTTTATTGTCTAATTGCAACAATTTAGCTCCATTTATTGTTGCCATTTTTATTGCATCTTTTGCAGTAATACGCTCTTCATTTTCATGAATTCCACCTTGTATCAAACATGCTACTCTCATTGCTTCAAACATATCTAAATTACTGCCTGAACCTTGTCCGTCTGTTCCAAGGGCTACATTTAAGCCTCGTTTTAAATATTTTGTAGTATCTGCTATTTTACATCCTAATCTTAAGTTTGAAATAGGATTATGCGCAATTCCACAGTCCATATTTTTTAAAACTTCTATATCTTCATCAATTAGTTTTACACAGTGTGCTAATATTGTATGTACATTGCTAAAATAGTCTTTTAAAACCTCAATTGCTGGTCTTCCATGTTTGTTTTTTATGTCTTTTATTTCATCTATACTTTCCAAAAAGTGTACATGTACTGGTAAATTATATTCTTGTGCAATATTAGCACATACTTTTAGTGCATCATCTGAGCACGTATATAAAGCATGCGGTGCTACTGAATATGTAATTAAATCATTTTCTTTATCTCGTGTTTCATATAATAATTTAAATTCATCTACTTTTTCTTGTAGGTTTGCTCCATTGTCAACAATTGTTCTAGTAAGTACTGCTCTTACTTTGCATTTTTCTGCTGCTTGTCTTATTTGCTCTGTCATAAAATATTGGTCATTTATACATGTTGTACCTGTGCTAACCATTTCAACATAAGTAAGCATACTTGCCCAATATATATCCTCTCTTGTTAAATTATCTTCTATTGGCCATATTTTTTCACTTAACCATTCATATAGTTTGCACCCTTCTGTTGTTTCTCTAAATATACTCATTGGAATATGTGCATGTGTATTTATTAATCCAGGCATAACTATGCAATTCTTTGCATCTATAACTTTCTCTACGCCTTCATTAATTTTTTCTTCTATTTTAGCAATTTTTCCTTTTTCAATTAGAATATCTTTATTTTCAATAATTACATCATTGTTTTGAAAAAGCAATACTTTTCCGTTTTTAATTAAAATTGTGTTCATGCGAAATATATTTCCTTTCTTTTTCTCAATACCTTATGAATTATA
Source organism: uncultured Clostridium sp. (assembly GCA_964618105.1). GTDB lineage: Bacteria > Bacillota > Clostridia > TANB77 > CAG-508 > CAG-273. The sequence continues at coordinate 16,169 of CAZUAJ010000013.1, forward strand.
TCATATACAAAATTAAATTACTACTAGTTAATAATTTATTGTACTATGTCTGGTTACTGGATAATGGTTTTTAATAACTATTTAGTAAAATTGCTAAAAGTCCACACAGGGTATGTTATTTTAAATTTATTGTTTCATATTATTTTGGATAAAAAATAGTATAGTAACAAACTACTATACCATTCTTTATTTTAGCTTATTTTTAAGCAACATGCTCTTTAATATATTCAACAACATCGCCTACTGTAACTATTTTTTCTGCATCTGCATCTGGAATTTCCATATCAAATTCCTCTTCTAATGCCATAATTAATTCAACAATGTCTAATGAATCAGCTCCTAAATCGTCAATAAAAGATGCCTCCATAGTAACTGCTGTATCTGTTACACCTATTTGTTCTATTATTGTTTCTTTTACTTTTTCAAAAACTTCTTCTGAACTCATGATACTTTAGCCACCTCCTTCATTATTATGCTAAAATTCTTTAACTAAAAGATAATACAAGTATGTATAATTGTCAAGCAAATTTTGAAAATATTTTAATTTTTATTTATTAATAAATTATTTTTACATATTTTGTAGTTCTTTTTCATTTTCTTTTGTAAATTGTTCTTTTAATTTTTCAACAGCTTTATTTTTTACAAATTGTTCTGCTTGTTTTATAGTAAATTCAAATACTTTTTCATCACTGCTTCCATGTGCCTTTACAACAGGCTGTTTTACACCTAAAAATAATGCTCCACCATATTCTTTATAATCTACACTTTTTGAAAATCTTTTTATTGCCGGCATACTTGGAAGTGCAGCTATTTTAGATAATAAATTCTTTTTTAAACTTTCAGATAACGTTCTTTTTACAAATTTTCCTAAGCCTTCAACTGCTTTCAAAAAGTTATTTCCAGTAAACCCATCTGTTACGACTATATCTACATTTCCTGAAAAAGCATCTCTTCCTTCAACATTTCCAATAAAATTAACTCCAAGCTCTTTACTTTGCTCTTTTAATAATTTATATGATTCCTTCATTAAGTCATTTCCTTTTGTTTCTTCAGTTCCAATGTTTAAAAGTCCAACTCTTGGACTTTTTACACCAATTGTTGTTTCTAAATATATACTTGCCATTTGTGCAAATTGCAAAAGATTAATTGGCTTACAATTTGTGTTTGCCCCACAGTCCATTAAAACTAATCTGCTTTTATATGCAGGTAAAATTCCTGCTAATGCTGGTCTATCTACCCCTTTAATTCTACCTACTAATAATGTTGCACCTGTAAGCAAAGCTCCAGAATTTCCAGCCGAAATAAATACATCTCCTTTTCCTTCTTTTAATAGGTTAAATCCAACAACCATTGATGAATCCTTTTTCTGCTTAATTGCTACTGTTGGTGTATCTTCCATTTCTATTGTTTCTGTTGTATGATATATTTTTAATTTTGGTGATATTTCTGATATATCGTCTTTTTTATATATTTCTTTAACTTTTTGGTTTATGACAGTTTTATTTCCAATTAACAGTATTTCAGCATCTATTTGGTTAATTGCTCTTGCAGCACCTTTTATTGTAGCTTCAGGTGCATTATCTCCACCCATTGCATCTAGTAATATTACCATATTCATTTTCTCCTATCTATTTATTGTTAAATATATGAATGCTTTTATATTTTATAACTTATATTAACTAAAGTCAAGAAAAGTATTAAAATAGAACTATAAAAAGTTGCTGTTTAATGGTTTGTATCCCAAAAGGTTAAATTAATGTTAGTTTTTACAGTTGCTACTCTTTATTATGTACAGGATAACTATTTTGTATTTTCAAGTTCGCTTGTGTGGAGACCAGCAAGCTAGAAGGCGTTAATATTTTTTCGAATGGTTTGTTTTAAGTTTGTAAAAAAAATTATTATTACGCCTTCTTGCGTAGTTGGGACAAACTTGAAAATTAAAAAATAGTTTCCTGTACATAATATATTGCTTTCCTTTAACATTAATCTAACCTTTTTGGACACAAACCATTATCTTGTAACTGAAAAAACCAAAGTGTTATAAAATTTAACACTTTGGTTTTTTTAGTTTTATATAAAAAACTATGCTAATTCTACTGTAGCGCCAGCTTCTTCAAATTTAGCTTTTAATTCTTCTGCTTCTGCTTTAGCAACGTTTTCTTTAACTGTTTTTGGAGCTCCATCAACTAAATCTTTAGCTTCTTTTAATCCTAATCCTGTTGCATCTCTAACTACTTTAATAACTTGAATTTTGTTTGCTCCTGCTTCTTTTAATACTACGTTAAATTCTGATTTTTCTTCAGCTGCACCTGCACCTGCTCCTGCAACTGGTGCTGCAACTGCTGCTGCAGATACTCCATATTTTTCTTCAATTCCTTTTACTAATTCTGCTAATTCAACAACTGTTAAAGTGTCGATAGTTTCTAATAATTCATCAATTTTTGCCATTTTAAAATGACCTCCTTCTTTATTTTAATTTTATTATTTTTATTTTTTAATCAAAAACAAGTATTGTTCTTGACACTAAACAAATTAGAAACAAGTATATTTCACTATTCTAATTTTAATTACAATTTTAATCAAAAACGAGTATTGCTAGGAAAGCTAGCTAAAAATCTTGAGATTATACTGGTGTATATCGAAAGATTTTTATGCGACGCTTGACAACGCAAGACGAAGTTTTTCATTAAAATTAAGCGTTAGCTTTTTGTTCTCTAACTGCATCAAGTGCAACAGCCAACTTGGTAATATTTCCAAGTAAAGCACCAGCCAATTTTGCCATAAGTTCTTGTCTTGATGGTAATTTTGCTAAAGTAATAATTTCTTCAGCTGTCATTACTTTTCCTTCAATAATTCCACCTTTAATTTTGTAGAATTCATTATTTTTAGAGAAATTGTAAATTACTTTAGATGGTTCAAGATAATCTTCAGTTCCAATTACTATTGCAGTTGGTCCTTCAAGTAAATCATCTAATCCATTTTCACCGTTTGCATCTAATGCTCTTTTTATAATGTTGTTTTTAATAACCTTATATTCGCTGTTTGTGTTTCTTAATTCTGTTCTTAGTTTTGTTACATCTGCAACATTAATACCTCTGTAATCTGTTAAAAGAATTACTTTTGCTTCTTTTAATTTTTCAGCTAGTTTATTAACTTCTTCTTCTTTTTGTTTTAAAATGTTTTCACTTGCCATTTTTTCACCTCCCAAAATAAAATCCAATCAATTTGCCTTTTCTTACTAAGGTAAAGATTGATTGGATTAATCCCGTTTTTCTTTACCTCGGTAAGACTTAAGTGTATGCTTACTTTCTTCGGCAATATTCATTTATTTTTGATCAATATACATACTTGGTCCCATTGTAGTAGATATTGCTACACTTCTAATATATTGTCCTTTAGCTGCTGCTGGTTTTGCTTTAATAATAGCATTCATTACAGTTTCATAGTTTTCTAATAGCTTATCTGCTCCAAATGATACCTTTCCAAAACCTAAATGAACAATGTTGTTTTTATCAAGTCTGTATTCAACTTTTCCTGATTTAATTTCTTGTATTGCTTTTGTAACATCCATTGTTACTGTACCTGATTTAGGATTTGGCATTAAACCTTTTGGTCCTAATACTTTACCTAATCTACCTACAACACCCATCATATCTGGAGTTGCAACGATAACATCATAATCAAACCAGTTTTCTTTTTCAATTTTTGGTATTAATTC
>CAZUAJ010000013.1:19896-22094 GCA_964618105.1 uncultured Clostridium sp.
TTATGCTTTAGGTCCTTTAGAAAATACTAACACTTTTTGAGTTTTACATGTAACATTTGGAAGTAATGTTGTACCTCTTACTTGTTGGTCAGCTTGTTTTGAATCAACACCTAATTTTACATGTAGTTCCACTGTTTCATCAAATTTTGTTTTTGGCATTTTTTCAATTGTTTCTAATGCTTCTTTAGCATTATACAATTTTTTTCTATCAATTAGCTTTTCAGCCTCTTGATATCTTTTTCCTTTTTTCATTTTTTACCTCCTTTGGTTCAAGCGAAAATTATTGTTTAATTTTCTCCCAATTTTTTTACTATATTTTAGTCTTCTACAACTACACCCATAGATCTAGCAGTTCCTGCTACCATACTCATAGCTGCTTCTAATGATGCTGCATTTAAGTCTGGCATTTTCTTTTTAGCAATTTCTTCAACTTGTGCTTTATTTAGTTTTGCTACTTTATCTCTATTAGGTTTTCCAGAACCTTTTTCTACTTTTGCAGCTTGTTTAATTAAAACTGCCATAGGTGGTTCTTTAGTAATAAATTCAAATGATTTATCTTTATAAACAGTTATAACAACTGGAATTACTGTTCCTGCCATTTGAGCTGTTCTGTCATTGAATTGTTTTACAAAGTCCATAATGTTAACACCACTACCACCTAATGCTGGTCCAACCGGTGGAGCTGGTGATGCTTTTCCTCCTGGAATTTGTAATTTAATAATGTTACTAACTTCTTTCTCTGCCATTGTTATAGCACCTCCTTTTAAGTTTTGTAATATGTATATTAATCTAAAATTTTAATATGTAAACAATAATTTTATATATTAAAATTCAAATTACCAAAATTTATAGTTTCTGTACCTGAGAAAATTCTAGTTCAACAGGAGTTTCTCTTCCAAACATTGAAACTAATACTTTAACTTTATGTTTTTCTTTGTTAATTTCTGTAACAGTTCCTGTAAAGTCGGTTAAAGGTCCATCTATTATACGAACAGTATCATTAACATTGTAGTCAACATTAACTTCAACTTGTTCAAATCCCATCTTTCTAATTTCTTCATCAGTTAATGGAATTGGGTCTGTACCAGAACCAACAAAACCTGTAACACCTCTTGTATTTCTTACAATGTACCATGTTTTTTCTGTTACAATCATTTTAACCAAAACATAACCTGGAAAAACTTTTTTTAAATTTGTTTTTCTTTGTCCTTCTTTAATTTCTATTTGTTCTTCCATTGGAACAATAATATCAAAAAAGTATTCTTCTAACTCTCTATTTTTTATTGTTTTTTCTAAGTCTGTTTTTACTTTGTTTTCATAACCAGAATATGTATGTACAACATACCATCTTGGCACAAGTTCTTCTTGTTGAGACATATTTTTAGCCTCCTTATTATTCATTTACTGTATTATTTTCAGCTTCATTATTAGAGTCTTCTGTATTTAAAATATTGTCTATTGCTTCATCTGCTTGATTGTCAGTATTTTCATCTTGTTCTTTATACTTTTCAACAAAATCTCTTACTTTGTTAATTCCTTTTTTATTTACTAACTCAAATGTTACATCTAATAGGAACACAATAATGGCTGTAATAAGTACAATTACAATAACAGCAACAGTATTATTTACAAGTTGCTTTGGTGTTGGCCAAATTACTCTTTTTAATTCTGCCTTAAAATCTTTAAAAAAGTGCTTATTTTCTTTTTTTTCTTTTTTGTCGTTTTTAGATACTTCTTTTTTAGGCATTTTATTTCCCCCTTAAAAGGCTTATTTTGTTTCTTTATGTGTTGTACGTTTTTTGCAGAATTTGCAATACTTAACAACTTCTAATCTTTCTGTATTGTTTTTTTTGTTTTTTTCTGTTAAATAATTTCTTCTTTTACATTCTGTACATTCTAATGTAATTGGTTCTCTTGCTCCTTTTGTAGCCATTTAACACACCTCCAGCTTTATGCTTTTTCAAATTCATTTTTTTAAGCGTATGTTTCTCACATACGCTTAAATATAATATCATGTTTTTGTAAATATGTCAACAATTATGGCATATTTTTTATTGATTCCTTAATTTTGGACAAAAAAATGTTAAAATATTAGTAGGATACTGTGTTTGGAAAGTTTCGGAGATATCTTATGAGTGAAAATTTCCGTAGTTTAGCAGTTAATATTTCCCAATTATTAATATAAGCTTAGAAACCAG
>CAZUAJ010000014.1:0-10632 GCA_964618105.1 uncultured Clostridium sp.
CTGGTTTCTAAGCTTATATTAATAATTGGGAAATATTAACTGCTAAACTACGGAATTTAAAATTAATAAAAGAACACTTTTTGTAATATTAAACAATTAGTGTTCTTTTTTATGTTCAAAAATAAAACCATTATTCTGTGACCAATAAACATTAAAAATTTATTAAAATACTTTGCTTTTTTACGAATATATTATATAATATATATGTTAAAATTTATCCAGGGGAGGATACTATATTATGGGAAGCAAAAAAAAGCACTCAAGAGATACAAAACAATATAAAATAAAAAGAAGTAATAAGAATAATAAAATAGATAAAATTAAAGTAAGAAAACATCCAAAACTTAGAAAAGTAATATTAATATTTATAATATTACTACTTTTACTGGTACTTATAGGTGGAGGAGTTTTAGCAGGAATATTTTTTAGTGACAAATGGGAAATTACAAAGGAAGATTTAATTTCTAGAGGGAATACAGAAGCTTATGATTCAGAAGGAAAACAAATTGACATACTTTCAGCTTCAGCAGGTAATGGAAATAGAAAAGTAATTACACTTGATAAAATGGGAAAATATACTGCAGATGCATACATTGCAATAGAAGATAAAAGGTTTTATGAACATTCTGGTGTTGACATTATAAGAACAGCTAAAGCTACACTAAGTTATATATTAAATAGAGGTAGCTCAGATGTTGGTGGTGGAAGTACCATAACTCAACAATTGGTAAAAAACATTATGAAAGACAAAGCAGACTCAGGTACTGCTGGGATGGAAAGAAAAATACGTGAAATGTCAAGAGCTTATAAAGTTGAAGGTATGCTAACAAAGCAACAAATTCTTGAAAAATACCTAAATATTATATTTATAGGTGGAAATGACCTTCATGGTGTAGAATATGGTGCACAATACTATTTTGCAAAATCAGCTAAAGATTTAGATTTAGCAGAGTCAGCTTTTTTAGCAGGAATAAACAATGGACCAAATGCTTATAATCCTTATGGAGAAGAAGATACAAGTGAATTAATAAAGTCAAGAACTAAGCTTGTTTTATACTTTATGAAAGAACAAAACAGGATTAGTGATGATCCAGCAGAAGCTGAGAAATTATATAATGAGGCAGTTGAAAAAGTAGAAAAAGGCTTTAAATTTAAAAAAGGTACAATTGAAATTGGAAATATTTCATATTTTGTAAATGAAGCTTTAAATGAAGCTGCAAAAGATTTAGCAGATGAAAAAGATATTGACTTTGATGAAGCAAAAACAATGATTCAATCAGGTGGATATAAATTATATACAACACAAGTAAGTTCTATTCAAAAAACTGTACTTAAAGAAATGGCTAAGAAAAGCTATATACAAACAAGGACAATAACAGTTACAGATGAGAATGGTAAGAAAGTAAAAATTGAAGATAGAACACAGGCAGGAACAACAATTATTGAACCATCAACAGGTAAAGTTGTAGCAATGGGTGGTGCATTGGGAAGTGACCAAGGAACAAATACCAATTTTGCTACAATAACTACAAAACAAACAGGTTCATCAATTAAACCTTTAGTAAATATAGCACCAGGGTTAGAAGAAAAAGTTATTACTGCTGCTACTGTTTTTGATGATTCACCTACTACTTTTAGTGGAAATTATTCACCAAAAAATGCGGCAGGATATTTAGGATTATGTACAGTTAGAAAAGCAATTGAGGTTTCATCAAATATTGTTAATATAAAAGTTGCATATAATGTAGGAATAAATACTGCAATAGATTATTTACACGAATTTGGACTTACAACATATACAAAAGAAGACGATAACTCTATGAGTTTAGCAATTGGAGGTTCAGCACATAGTTCTAGCACATTACAAATGGCGGCAGCTTATGCTACTCTTGCAAACAAGGGAGTGTATATAGAACCAACATTTTATACTAAACTAACAGATAGTGATGGAAATATAATAGTTGAGCCAAAACAAGAAACAAGAAGAGTTATATCAGAAGCAAATGCATTTATTGTATCAGATATATTGACAGATGTTGTTACAGGCTATGGTGGTACAGCTAGCACTTGTGCAATATCTGGAATGGATGTAGCTTGTAAAACAGGAACAAGTGATAATGATAAAAACGTATGGCTTTGTGGTTATACACCATATTATGCAGGAGCTACATGGTATGGTTTTGATAGAGAAGAACATAGTTTAAATCAAATTTGGGCAGCAAGAAGTATTTGGGGAAATATAATGAAAAGTGTACACAAAAAATTAGACAAAAAGCGTTTTACAAAACCATCAGGAGTTGTAACAGCAACAGTGTGTAAAGAAAGTGGAAAAATAGCTACTAAAGAGTGTAAATCAACTTATACAGAATATTTTACAAAAGGAACTGTACCAAAAGTATGTGATGGACACGAAACTGTAAAAATATGTAAAGAATCTAAAAAAGTTGCTACAGAATATTGTACTGATGTGGAAGAAAAAGTATATACATCAAAACCTGAAAAAGAAAATAATAGTAATTGGACTGTAAGTGGAAAAGATAAATATAAGGTTCCAACTGATACTTGCAATATTCATACTGAAGCAACAAGTACTGTGGTGTTAACAAATTTAATTGGAAAAACAGAAGCTGAAGCAAGAACATTTTTAACTAATTTAGTAGTTCAAGTTATTTACGAAACACATCAAGAACAGGCAGATGGAATTGTTATAAAGCAAAGTATACAAGAAGGAACAAAGGCAGTTAAAGGTACAACTATAGTAATTACAGTAAATAAACTAAATACAACGTCAATAACACCAACAACACCTGAAAGTCCAACTACAAATACAGAAGTGCCAAGTGGAAATACAGAAGCATCAACTACAAATAATGAAATATCAACAGGGGAAAATACAGTAATATCTCCTAGTTCAAATACAACAACTTAAATTTAGAGGGGGGTTTTTATGAAACTTCAATTATACAACACATTAACAAAAGTAAAAGAAGAATTTAATCCATTAAAAGAAAACGAAGTACGTATGTATTCTTGTGGACCAACTGTCTACAGTTTTGCACATATTGGTAATTTTAGAGCTTATGTTTTTATGGACACATTAAGAAGAGCTTTAGAATATAATGGATATGAATTAAAACATGTAATGAATATTACAGATGTAGGACATTTGGAATCTGATGCAGATGAAGGCGAAGACAAAATGGAAAAAGCAGCTAGAAAAGAAAACAAAAATCCTTATGAAATCGCACAATTTTATACAGATATATTTTTTAGAGATATGGGTAGACTAAATATTGAAAAGCCAGAAATAATTGCAAAAGCAACAGAACATATACCAGAAATGTTAGAATTTGTTCAAGGATTAATAAAAAATGGATATGCTTATGAAACTAGTAAAGGAATTTATTTTGACATTTCAAAATTAGATAAATATCCAGTATTGTCTAATAGAAAATTAGATGAACAAATTGCAGGAGCAAGGGTTGATGTAGATAGCGAAAAAAGAAATCCTTATGATTTTGCATTATGGATTAAAGCACCAGAAAACCATATTATGAAATGGGAAAGCACATGGGGATTGTCTTACCCAGGTTGGCACATAGAATGTTCGGCAATGGGAAGAAAATATTTGGGCGATCAATTTGATATTCACACTGGTGGAATTGACCATATACCAACACATCACGAAAATGAAATTGCACAAAGTAAAGGATTAACTGGAAAAGTGCCAGCAAAAACTTGGATGCATGTTGAATTTTTACAAGTTGATGGTGGAAAAATGTCAAAATCTTTAGGCAATATATATACGTTAGACCAATTACAAGAAAAAGGAATTGAACCACTTGCATATAAACTATTTTGTTTTACTGCACATTATCGTACAAAATTAAATTTTACATTTGAAACAGCTTTAGCATCACAAAGAGCATTAATGCGTCTAAGAGAAGGATTTATAAAGCATTTACAAGGAGAACAAAACATAAGTGATGAAGAAATAAAAAAATATGAAGAAAAATTTTTAGAAGCTGTAAATGATGACTTAAATATGCCTTTAGCAATGGGAATTGTATGGGAAATAGTTAGAAATGAAAATAAATCAAAACAATTTGCAGAACTTTTATTAAAATTGGATAAAGTTTTAGGTTTAGAATTAGAAAATAGCAAAAAATATTTAGAAGAAAGTAAAAAAATAGATTTATCAGAAGAAATACAAGACTTAATAGAAAAAAGAAAACAAGCAAGAATGAATAAAGATTGGGCTTTATCAGATAATATTAGAGATGAATTAAAAGAAAAGGGCTATATGGTTAAAGATACAAAAGAAGGTATGACTATAGAAAAAATATAATTAGAAGGAGAAAAAAGTGGAAGAAGAAGTAAAAATGTCATTTTTGAAAAAACTAAAAATAAGTATATTTGGATTAGAAGAATATCAAAAGTTAGTACTACAAAAAACAAGTAATACAATATTTTATATAGTTATTTTAATGCTAATTTTTGCTTCTTTTCTAAGCTTGGCTATTACCTATAAATTTACAAATAAAGTGGCAAATATAAATGAATATATTGAAAAAAATATTGAAACATTAGAATTTAACAATGGAAAATTATTAATAAAAGAAAAGGGAAATTCTCAAGAAAACAATTTATTTGATGAAAAAATAATTATAGATACAAAAGAAGAAATAACAAACGAGCAAATAAATGAATATGAAGAAAATTTAAAAGGATATTATAGTGGAATTATAATTCTAAAAGATAAAATAATAGTAAAAGTTAGCTCTTCTGAAATACTAACTACAATATCATTAGCTGATATTTCAAATAAATTTAATTTGGTGAAATTGGACAAGCAAGATTTAGTAAATTTTTTATCTGAAAATAATGCTTACTATTTGTATATTACTTTTTATATAATTATGTTTATTTATTTGTTTATTATATATTTATCAACTGTTTTATTAGATGCGCTTTTGTATTCAATATTCGGATATATAACTGGATTAATTTCTAATTTAAGAATAAGATACAAGAATGTATATAATATTGCAATATACAGCTTGACTTTACCTATAATATTGAATTTAATTTATATGATTGCAAATATCTTAACCGGTTATACTATTAAATATTTTTCTATTTTATATGCGACAATTACTTGTATATATATTGTTGCAGCAATTTTAATAATTAGATCAGAAATAATAAAAAAACAAATAGAGCTTTCAAAAATTTTGGAAGAGCAAGAAAAAGTAAAACAAGAGTTGGAAGAAAAAGAAAGACAAAAGAAAGAAGAAGAAGAAAAAGAGAAAATTCGTAAAAAAGACGAAAAACAGGAGCAAAAAGAGAAAAAAAATAAAGAAAACAAAAAAGCTCCTAAAGAAGGGGAAAATCCAGAACCACAGGTAAATATTAAAACTGGGGAATTTTAAAAATAAAGGAGATACTATAGAATGGATAATGAAAACAAGCAAAATAAAAATACACCCAAAATTTATTATATAATTGCTTCTATTGTGTTAATTTTGACAATAGTAGTAGCTAGCATTTTTTTGATGAATTCTAAAAAAGAAAAAGATGAAAATGCTATTAGTTATACAGACCTTATTAAGCAAATTGATGAAGGAATAATTGAAAAAGTTGAAATGACTGTTGGAAGTACGTCTATTAAAGTAAAAATAAAAGATGTAGAAAAAGAAAAAAATGCAATAGTGCCAAATACACAGGCATTTATAGAATTAATTCAAGATCAAAAACTAAAAGGAAATGAAATTGAATTAATACAAAATCCACAAAATATGTTTTCTACAATATTTCAATATTTATTTTCACTATTACCAACAATTTTATTATTAGTGCTATTTGTGGCAGTATTTAAAATGCAAGGGCTAGGAGATAAAGGAAAAGTATATGATGCAGAAACAACAAAATCAAAAATAAAATTTGATGATGTTGCTGGACTAGATGAAGAAAAAAATGAAATGATAGAAATTGTGAATTTTTTAAAAGAACCTAAAAAATTCTATGAAATGGGAGCAAAAATTCCTAGAGGAGTATTACTTTGTGGGCAACCTGGTACAGGTAAAACTTTAATTGCAAAAGCAATTGCGGGTGAAGCAAAAGTTCCATTTATATCAATGAGTGGGTCTGAATTTATAGAAATGTTTGCAGGGTTAGGTGCATCTCGTGTAAGAAAATTATTTGAAAAAGCAAAAAAAGTTGCTCCATGTATTGTGTTTATTGATGAAATTGATGCAATTGGTTCAAGAAGAGCAAGCGGTAGTGGTGCAGAAACTGAAAACAACCAAACATTAAACCAATTATTAGTTGAAATGGATGGCTTTGACACAGAAGAAACAATTATAGTTTTAGCTGCAACAAACAGACCAGAAATGCTTGATAAAGCACTACTTAGACCTGGTAGATTTGACAGACAAATAACAATAGCTCTTCCAGACATGAAAGGAAGAGAAGAAATACTAAAAATACATGCAAAAGATAAAAAATTTGCTGAAAATGTTAGTATGAAAGAAATAGCTGGAGATACTGCAGGTTTTACAGGTGCAGAACTTGCAAATATTTTAAATGAAGCTGCAATTATAGCAACAATAAAAAAACATGAAGCTATAACACAAAATGACATTGAAGATGCTGTAAAAAAAGTAACAGTTGGACTTGAAAAACAAAGTAGAGTTATATCTGAAAAAGACAAAACACTTACAGCATTCCACGAAGCAGGTCATGCAATAGTAAGCAGTACACTTGAAACTCAAAAAAATATAAAAGAAGTATCAATTATACCACGTGGAGTTGCAGGTGGATACACAATGTATAAAACAAATGAAGACAAATACTATATTTCAAAAACAGAAATGGAAGAAAAATTAATAGCACTACTTGGCGGTAGAGCAGCAGAAAAACTTGTACTAAACGACATATCAACAGGCGCAAGCAATGATATAGAAGTTGCTACACAAATAGCAAAAGACATGATTGTAAAATATGGAATGAGTGAAAATTTAGGACCAATATCAATAAATACAGAAAAAGACCCTTATGAATTACAGCTATTAGGTGAAAAGTTTGGTGATGCAATTGGAGCAGAAGTAAAAATTATGTTAGATACAGCTTATTCAAAAGCTCAAAATATATTAACAAATAATATGGACAAGTTACATGCTGTAGCCCAAGTTTTAATTGAAAAAGAAGTAATATCTTCAGAAGAATTCGAAGAAATAATAAAATAATATATCAATTTGAATATTGACTAATTGTCTATTATTAAAATGACTTAAAAACAACAGTATAATATAATACTGTTGTTTTTTAGTTTAATAAGCTATTATTGACAATTAGCAAACATTCAAATTGCCATATTTTAAATTTCAATTTTCTTTTGGTTTAAATAATTTAAAACTCCACTATCTGTTTTAAACTTAAACTCCAAAGAATAACTACAAAGCTGTTGATATTTAAAGCCAAATTTTTTATTTATTTGATTATTACCATATTTACCATCACCAATAATTGAATAACCAATATGTGCTAAATGAGCACGAATTTGGTGTGTTTTTCCAGTATGTAAATTAACATCTAATAAACTTGTATTATTGCTTGAATCAACATTAATTACTTTATATGAAGTAACAATTTTTTCATACCCCCTTTTAGGTATATCAGAAATATATACTAAAAATTTTTTGGCATCTTTAAAAAGATATGCAGTTAAACTAGCTTCTTTTTTTTCAGGAATACCATAAACTAAAGCTTTATAATGTTTTTCAATTTCATGGTTTTTAAATTTATCTAGCAAAATATTTAAAGAAACTTCATTTTTAGCAAATAAAACTAAACCGGTAGTATTTCTATCTAAGCGGTGGCAAGGTTTAATAAAACCTTTATAATATTTTTCTAATAAACAAGTTAATGAATGTTCTCCAACAACTTCAATTTCTGCAGGTTTATTAACAATAATAATATTTTTATCTTCGTATATAATATCAATATTTGTATTTTGACTAGCAAATAATTGGTCATCAGAAATAAACACTTTTATAATATCACCACAATGCACAGTAACATTATCATTAACTTTTATATCATTAACTCTAATATCCTTCTTGCGCAATGATTTATATAAAGTGTTTAATTTAAGACCTTCAAACATATCTAACAAAAAATTATTTAATTTTTTTCCATCATATTTTTTATTAACAATAATTTCTTTCATATTTTTAAGTATACACTTTTTATGTGCTAGTTGTCAATGGTGATGTCAATAGGGACGGTTCTCTTTGACAACATTGACACAATTTTATTAAAAATGAATAATATAAACCGAATGGAGATGATATAAATGCTAAATTTTATATTGAATGGAGTGGTTTGGGTATTAGCAATATATGGTCTAATAGAATTAATAAAAACCATAATTTATACATATACATATACAAACTTAAAACCAAATGGAATATACATAATAGTAGCTGTAAAAAATCAAGCAAATAAAATTGAAGGATTTATAAGAACAACATTGTTTCGAATGATATATGGAAAAGAAGAAAATATAAAAAATGTAATTATGGTTGATTTGAATTCAGAAGATGAAACAAAACAAATATTAGAAAAATTAAGTTATGACTATGAAAACGTAAAAATAGCAAACTGGAAGGAATGTAAGGAGTTATTTGATAATATAGATGATATAAGATATAAGTGAAAAAATGGGAAAAAATGTTTACAAAATGTTATAAAAGTGATATGATAACCACATTAAAAATAGAAAAATCATATATGGAGAGTGGTAAAATATGGAAAGATTAACTAAAAAAGTAATGTTATTCATAATTTTAATAATTATATCAATAACATTATTACAAAGTTTTTCGTTTGCAAAAACAGAAAATGTACAACTGATAAAAAAGAGTGAAAAACAATACATACTATATATTTCAAATTTGCTAAACGATAAATTTGAATTTGCATTTACCAACAAGGCAAATGAATTAAAAGAAAATTTACTATTTACAGATTCAGCAGTAGATCAACTTAAAAATGGAAACAATATAGCTTATATTGATGAAACCTTGTATAATACATATTTCGAAGGAAAATCAAAAACTTATTTATGGGTAAAACAAGGGGAAGAATATAAAATTGAAGCTCAAAAAATAAAGTTAGAAGATGCACTAACAGAAGAAATAATACAGGATTTCAATAATGTAACAAAAAGAATACCTGTAAAATTTGGAAATTTAATTTTACCAGAACAAATAGTTGATGGTGTTAAAGTTACTCGTAAAATGGGTACAATTAATATTAATGATGAAACAGAAACAAAGTATTCTTATAAAATGCTAAAATCTACACAAGGTTCAAAAGTTGAAGAATTAATAAAATTAGCAGCTGAATTAAATAACTTAGAAGAAAAAAATATGTATGAAAAATTATCTGTATATAGCCAATTTAAAGAACTATATGAAAATTTAAAACCATTTTTAGGTTGGAAAACGGTTAAAAATAATACAATAGAACAACCACAAGAATCTAAAAAAGGTGAACAATACCTAGTTTGGATTAAAAATAAAGAAACTGTGGATATTCAAATTATGACATGTAATGATGAATATACTCCAGAGTATGAAAAACAAAAAGTAGTGAACAAAATTGTTACCAAATTGCCAGTTACGGGTGAAAGTTTAGTGTTATATATAGTAGCAGTTATATTGATAGTAGCTATTGCTACAGTTGTAATTTTAAAAGTAAAAAATAATTCAAATAAAAACGAGTAAAAAATGAAAAAGAAAATATATAATATAATTTTAATAATACTTATAATTACATTTTTATTTGTTATATCAATAATAATTACAAAACGAACAAACAATAAAATAAAAGAAAGTGAATTAAAAAATGTTGTGGCAGACATAAAAATTCAGCTTGAAGAAAATAAGCAAATAAATAAAGATGAAAATAAACAACAAAATAGTATAAATAAAATTGAAACAAAATATAAAGGGTATAATATAGTAGGAATAATAAAAATTCCCAAAATAAATATAGAATATCCAATTATAGAAAAAACAAGTAATGAAGCAATGGAACTCTCTATTACAAAGTTCTGGGGAAACAATGTAAATGACATTGGAAACTTTACAATGGCAGGTCATAACTATTTTGATGGTACAATGTTTAGTAATACCAACAAGCTAACAACTGGTGATAATATTAAAATGACAGATTTACAAGGTAATACTATTGAATATAAAGTATTTAGTAAATATACAACAAATCCAAATGATGTAGAATGTGTAAATTGTATTAATCAAAATACAAGAGAAATTACCTTAATTACTTGTATTAACGGAAGAAGTAATAGACTGATAGTAAAAGCAAGAGAAATTATTTAAATTTGGTAAAAAGGGGGCACCAAAATAATGAAAAGAACACTCAACTATAAGAGTAAAAGAAATATCATAATTGCTAGTGTTATAATAGCATTCTTAGTGGGTATTTCAATAGCAGGTTATTTCTATATAAGAGAAAATGACAAAATATCACAAGCATTTATGCCAGATAATATAAATACTGAAAATAACAATGAAGATGGTATAGAAAATATAAATACTGAAG
>CAZUAJ010000014.1:10732-19664 GCA_964618105.1 uncultured Clostridium sp.
AATATAAATACTGAAAATAACAATGAAGATGGTATAGAAAATATAAATACTGAAGAAAATAATAATTCAAATCAAGAGAAAGAAGAAAAAAATCAACAAGATAGTGCAAATCAAAACGATCAAATGGCACAAGGTATAAATCAAAATCATCAAGCATCACAAGAAACAAACCAAAGAGAAACAACAGGTGAACTTCCAGAGCAAGAATTTATAACAGAAGAAATTGAAGAAAAAGAAGTGCTAGTAAGTGAAGATTTTATGGTTGAATGGGTACCAACAAGTATTCAAGCAAATGCAACTACAGTAAATCTTGAAATAATTCGTCCAATTTTCTTGGCAATAAAACGAGCTGACAAAACAGTAGTTGAAAAAGATGAAATTATTACATATACAGTTATTATAAAAAATGTTGGAAAAACAGCAGGTAATGCGATAATAAAAGATGTAATTGACCAAAAAACAGAATTTGTAGCAGATAGTATAGAAATAGATGGCAACAAAACAAAATACACATTAGAAGATTTTGAAAATGGAAAAATAAGTGTAACAATTCCAAAAGAGGGAGAAGTTAAATTACTGTTTAAAGTAAAATCTATAGCACAATTAAAATCAGACGAAAAAATAAAAAATGTTGCTTATGTAAATAACATACCTACAAATGAGATGGTTATTGATATGCCAAATATAAAAGTTGAAAAAAATGTATTTATGAAAAATGGAGAAACAATTCCAGAAGATCAATTAAATACTATAACTTTTGATGAAAATGATATTGTTGGCTACAAAATTAAAGTTACAAATACAGGAACAATAAAATTAAATAATGTAACATTAGTAGATATTTTAGAAAATGAAAAACAAATCTTTTTAGATGTAAATAAACCAACTGAAAAAACAAATACTGTGGTAGATTATGATGAAGAATTATCTTTAGAACCAAACGAATCTAAAGAATACATTGTATACTATAAAGTTGAAAAAGATGATGTTAAAAATGTAAGCAAAAAAGATAGTTTAAAAAATAAAGTAACAGCAACAGGTTATTATATAAATGATAATAACGAAGAAAAAAGCGTTGATGATGAAGATAATGCTAAAATTAAATTTACGGCAAAACCAGATATATCTATTGTAAAAACACAAAAAGTTGGAGATAAAAAGCTAGATGCGAATGGCTATTTAGAAAATTCAAATGCGGATAGCAGAGAAAGAGAACTTGTAAAATTAAAACCAGATGATATTATTGATTATACGATAACAATAAAAAATAAAGGTAACAAAAAACTTACAGGAATAGTTGTAACAGATATTATGAATGACAATCCTACTAATGGAACAAGAAATGTTACAATAAAAACAGTAAAAGTAGAAAATAAAAATAGAGATTATACAGTAAATAGTGATGGTTCTTTAAGTATAAATGGTGAATTAAATGTTAATGAAACATTAGTAATTACAGCAAGCTATAAAGTAGTAGAAACAGACATGTCATCTGAAAAAGCTGAAACTATCAAAAATACAGCAAAAGTAGTTACAAACGAAACAGAACCAAAAGAATCAAGTGTTGAAGCTAAAACATTAATATATAAACCAATAATCACAATTTCAAAAACAGGAAAATTAGCAGATGGAATAACAGATGCTAATGAAAAAACACTAAAATATGGAGATACAGTTACTTATATTTTAACAGCTAAAAATACAGGAACAAAATATGACACTGTAACAATAAAAGATGCAGATATTAAAACATTAGTTAATAATGGAAATGTACAAATAACAAGCAATGTAATTGTAGAACATTTTAATAAAAATGGAAGCAAAAAAACAGAAACAATTACAGAAAATAAAGTAAAAGCATTAGCAGAAGATGGCATAAAAGTATATGTACCAGCAGGAGAAAAAGCAACAGTAACATTTACAGTAAAAATTACTGCAACACCAGGAACAGAAATAGTAAATACTGTAGTTGACGGCGAAGGTACTGTTACAAACTATGTAGAAAAAGAAGTAACAGCAATATCATCAAGTAAAAAAGATAAGAATTTTGTTATAATACTAGATTTATCAAGTTCTATGCTATATAAAGGTAGTAGTGATTCTTATGGAGAAGTGTTTAATGCAGCATATCGTGATACAGATTATTCGAAAACAACGCCAGTAGTTCAAAACTTAAATAATGATTCTGATACAAAATTAGCGAATGCAAAAAAAGCTATAAAAAACTTTGCTAAAAAAGTATTAGAAATAAATCCAAATAATCAAATAACACTAATAACATTTAACTTTAAATCTAAAGCAATTGCGGAAGCTTGCTTTAAAGTAGATTTGAACAGTGAAAACCAAACAGCAAAAACTAATGCTGAAAGACATTTGTATATTTTAAACAACCATAGTTTTGCATCTAATTATATAGGAACTCATACATTATTAACTGCAGAAAGTAAATATACCAACATAGAAAATGAAATTAATAAAATAAAAATTACACATCCTCTTTTAACTGATGTTGTAGCAGCAATGACAGAAACTGAAAATGTAATAAAAAATACACTATCAAAAGATAAAACTAGAGATATAGAAGTAATATTCTTAGGAGATGGCAAACCATCTTATACAGGGGAGGCATGTGCAACAAATGGATTTTATAATAAAACAGACACGCTTAATAACATTACAACAATTGCGTCAAGAATAAAAAATACCTACAAGGCAAAGATATATACAATTTCTTATGAAATACCAAGTTCACAACAAACAGATGCAAACAATGTATTTAATGCAATGGCCTCAGGAGATGCTTATAAAATAACGTCTAATAGTAGTGAAATAGAAAAAAAACTAGAGAATATAGGTAAAGCGAATACTTCTGGATTAGATGAAAGAACATTTAAAACAGATGAAGACGGAAAGGCTGTAATTTCTCTTAATGAAAAAAATATTAACTCAAATTTACCAGTTACACTAACAATTACACCAGCTAATGGAACAGCAAAAGAATATACATTTAATAGTATAGCTGATATAAATAAAACTGGAAATGGTGTAAATACAGCAACAAAACAAGTAATACAATATAATCAAACAAATAAAGTATTTACTATTTACGCAAATAATATAGATGCAAGTGCAACAATATCTTTAAGGTATTATTATACAAGTAATTAATATATGTGTAAGCTAAGTTAATAATTAATAAAAAAAGACTAAGAAATTTAAAAAATTTTTTAGTCTTTACTTTTTTATTTCACCACCTTTTTTATTTTACGCCGTAACATTTTCGACAAATTTCAAAAAACATCACTTGAATTAGTAAATTTAATGTAATATAATAAAGCAAAAACGGAGAAAAGAAAAAAATGAATTTACAAAAGAAACTACAAAATTTGGGAATTGAACAAATTAAAAAAATAGATAATGAATATGTAAGATTAATAGCATTTAATGTAACAGAAGCACTTACAACAGCTTTTCCAGTAATATATAATCAATATAATAACATTTTATCACAATTAATAAACTGCAATATGCACACAGCAAAGATAACAAAGCAAATAGCTAAAGTAAATTATATATATGAAAATAATACTATTTACTTCGACGAAAATATTGACTTAACAATTGTAAACGAACAAATGGTACATGAATGTATACATTATCTTCAAAATAACAAAAATAAAAATGGCAAACTTACTAAAATGGGACTATGCAATTTTGGTCAATTTTCTGTATTTGGATTAGGCATAAATGAAGCAGCAGTACAATACGTATCAGCAAAAACAGCTGGAAATGAGCTAACAACAACACAAAAATATGGTGTAAGACTAAAAACAATTAGTCCAAACTATTATCCATTTTTAACAAGCCTAATTGAGCAAATTGTATATTTAATAGGTGAAAACATATTAGCAATAGGAATTTTGCAAGATGATAATAAATTAGAAGATGAATTGTTAAACACATTTGAAGCAAATACAAAAAGGATTATAAATCAATTTGATATAATAGTAGATATAAACAATAAGCTTACAACAGAAATAAATGCAGAAAAAATAAAAATATATCAAGAAGAAATAGTTGCAATGTATATAGATACACAAAATAAAATATTTAGTACATATTTTGAAAAAATATTGCCAAAGCTTACTACACTGGAAGAAATAAAATATTACATGGATAAAGCAATTTGCTACAGAAATGTAATTGGAATATACACAAAAGAAAGATTTTTATTTGGAAGTTTTTATGATATTAAACTAGAAGAATTAGAAAGTAAATTTGAAAAAAAGAAATTAAAAATATGTAAAAAAGCAGAAAATAATGCATTAGTTATAGTTTCAGAAAATAAAATTATGAAGTTAATAAGAAAAATAACTACATATTTTTCAGCACAAAAAAATAATGAATAAATAAAAATAAGATTTCTAATAATATAAAAATAGAAATCTTATTTTTAAAATAATATATTTAAAATATTAATAATGCCTGTAATTAAGGCGATTTTCCAACTTAAACGACCAGTTGTTGTAAAAATATTTTTTACAATAGTTAAATTATAATCTTTTCGAACAACCAAAGCTAAACAGTTTGATTCTGGAATAACATTTTGAGTGGTAGTTAAATCATCAGAAGTAGTATTACATTCATTAATGTTTTGTGTTTGCTCTACCATATTAATATTATTTTCAATATCATCAACAGTATCAAAATCTCTTTTAGCAAAAGTATTATAACTAGATTTAACTTCATTTAAAATTCTAACAGAATAAGGAACAGCGCTATTAAGAATTTGAGATTTATCATTTCCGAGTTTCTAACATATAATCGCCTCTCTTTAGTATAAATATTTAAGATAAGTATAACATTTTAAAAAATATAAGTAAAGAAAAATATTAAATTATCTGATATTAAATTCTATAATCAAAACCAAATATTCTCAATTCTAAGATTTAATAGGTCAAAAATGAATTATTTGCCTGAAATAGAGAATATTATATCTTCTTCGTTTTTTAATGCTTTTTTTTTATAAATATGATATACTTTATATCAAATAATTAATTAAGAGGAAAAAATGATAGCGGAAGTAATATTAAATAGTAATGCAAAACAACTAAATAGAGTATTTGATTATCAAATATCTCAAGAACTAGCACCTAAAATAAAACTAGGGGCTAGAGTTTTAGTGCCTTTTTCAAATAGGAAAGAATTAGAAGATGGTTTTGTTATTAATATTAAAGAAAGTTCTGAATACAAGGTAAAAAGCATTGCAGATGTAAATGGAGTTTATTTAGACGAAAAAAATATAAAATTAGCCAGTTGGATGTCTAAAAGATATTTTTGTAATATTTCTGACTGCATAAAATTAATGCTTCCACCAGGAACTACTTCAAAAATAATAGAAAACAGAGTAAAAGAAAAAAATGCAAATTTTGTATATTTAAAAAAAGATGTAGAACAAATTGAGCAAGAAATACAAAATAAAACTGTAAAATCTGAAAAGCAAAAAAGGGCACTTCAATTTTTAATGGAAAACGAAGGTGTAC
Organism: uncultured Clostridium sp.; assembly: GCA_964618105.1. Classification (GTDB taxonomy): domain Bacteria; phylum Bacillota; class Clostridia; order TANB77; family CAG-508; genus CAG-273. The sequence continues at coordinate 16,276 of CAZUAJ010000014.1, forward strand.
TAATATCAGATTTAGAAACCTTTGCAGATGTGAGTAAAGCAGTATTAAATACATTGCAAAAAAATAAATATATAGAAATAGTAGAAAAACAAGTAGAAAGAAATCCATTTTTACACAAAAATATAATACAAGACAAAGCGTTTAAAATGACTGAAGAACAGCAAAAAGCTTATGACGCAGTTGCAAATGCAATAGACGATAATTTTAATTCTGAATTTTTATTATTTGGAGTAACAGGTTCAGGAAAAACAGAAGTATATTTACAGTTGATTGAAAAAGTAATAAAAGAAGAAAAAGCAAGTTTAATGTTGGTTCCGGAAATAGCTTTAACACCACAAACAGTGGACAGATTTATTGCAAGGTTTGGAGAAGAAAATATTGCGGTATTACATAGTAAATTATCAGTAGGGGAAAGATATGACCAATGGAATAAAATAAAAAAAGGTTTAGCAAAAATAGTAATAGGAGCACGTTCAGCAATTTTTGCACCAATACAGAATTTGGGTTTAATTATTATAGATGAAGAACATGACCAATCATATAAATCTGAAACAACCCCTAAATATAATACAAGAGAAATAGCAAGGTATTTAGCAAAAGAAAACAATATAAGTATAGTATTTGGAAGTGCAACTCCTGACTTAGATACATATTTTAAAGCTCAAAATGGAGAAATAGAATTACTGGAATTAACTCAAAGAGCAAATAATGCAAAGCTTCCAGAAGTTGAAATAGTTGATTTAAGAAATGAACTAGAACAAGGTAACAAAACAATGATTAGTGGGAAATTGCATAAAGAGATAAAAGAAAATCTAAAAAAACATAAACAAACAATACTGTTTTTAAATCGTAGAGGATTTTCAACATTCATTATGTGTAGAGATTGTGGACATACTATAAAATGTAAAAATTGTGATATTACATTAACATATCATGCAAATGCAAAAAAGTTAAAATGTCACTATTGTGGTTACGAAGAAGAAATCGCAAAAGAATGTCCAGAGTGTCATAGTAAAAATATTAAATATTTTGGAGCAGGCACACAAAAACTAGAAGAACAAATACATTTATTATTTCCACAGGCAAATACAATACGCATGGACGTGGATACTGTAACAAAAAAAAATTCACATGAAGAAATTTTAAATAAATTTAAAAATGAAAATATAGATATTTTAATAGGAACACAGATGGTAGTAAAAGGACATCATTTTCCAAATGTTACACTTGTTGGTGTTATAGCTGCAGATACAAGCTTAAATGTAGATGATTTTAAAGCAAATGAACACACTTTTCAAATATTAACGCAAGTAGCGGGAAGAGCGGGAAGAGAAAAAGAACAAGGAAAAGTAATAATACAAACCTACAATCCAGATAATTTTAGTATAGAATGTGCCAAAAAACAAAACTATAAGTTGTTTTATGATACAGAAATTATGTTAAGAAAGCAATTGAAATATCCGCCTTTTTGCGATATAATAGTAATTGGTATCAGTTCAGAAAACAAAAATGAAGCATTTAAAATAACAGAAAAATTACATAAATACTTAAAAAACAGAGTAATTAGCGAAAATATAGGAATAATGCTATATAAAGGAATGCCTGCACCAATAGACAAAATAAAAAATAAATATCGTTTTCGTATAATTATTAAATGTAAATTTGGAAATAATACCATAGAATTAATAAATGATATGATTAATTTATATAACCAAACAAAAGAAGGGAAAAGCGGAATAGCTAGAATTAGTATTGACTTAAATCCAAATAATTGGCTATAATATAATTTCGCAATAAGAATTATATAAAAAAGAAAGAGGTAATAAAATTGGCAATAAGAATAATAAGAGAAGCGGAAGATGAAATATTAAGAAAAAAATCAAAAGAGGTAGAAGTGGTTGACGAAAAAATAGCAGAAATATTAAATGATATGGTAGAAACAATGCATAAATATGATGGAGTGGGTTTAGCAGGTCCTCAAATTGGAATATTAAAAAGAATAATTGTAATTGACTTATATGATGATAAAGGACCAATAAAATTAGTAAATCCTAAAATTATAAAACAAAGTGGAACACAAGAAGTAGAAGAAGGATGTCTAAGTTTTCCAAATCAATATGGTAAAATTGTAAGACCAGAAAAAATAAAAATAGAAGCACTTAACGAAAAAGGTGAAAAAATAAAAATAGAAGGAGAAGGCTTGCTAGCACAAGCTATATCACATGAGATAGATCATTTAGACGGAATACTATTTGTAGATAAAATAATTCCAGGAACGTTAGAATATGTAACGCCTAATGATAGTAAAAAATAAAGGAGGAGTACAAAATGCTTAATATTGTATTTATGGGAACACCAGACTTTGCAAAAGAAAGCTTAAAATGCTTAGTAGAAGCTAAACATAATATATTAGCAGTTGTAACAAATCCAGACAAACCCCAAGGAAGGGGAATGAAAATGGTTGGATCACCTGTAAAAGAATATGCTTTAGAACAAAATTTAACTATATATCAACCTGAAAAAGTAAGAAATAATACAGAATTTATAGAACAAATAAAAGCATTAAAACCAGACGTTATATGTGTGGTAGCCTATGGAAAAATATTACCACAAGAATTATTAGACATTCCAGAATTAGGGTGTATAAATGTTCACGGGTCATTGCTACCACAATATAGAGGAGCAGCTCCAATACAATGGGCCATATTAAATGGAGATAAAAAAACAGGAATTACAACAATGTATATGGATGCTGGAATGGATACAGGGGATATGATATTAAAACAAGAAGTAGAAATAGATGAAAATGAAACAACAGGAGAACTTTGGAATAAATTAACAAAAATTGGTGGAGGACTATTAGTAAAAACAGTTGATTTAATAGAACAAGGAATAGCACCAAGAGAAAAACAAGGCGAAAACTACACAATGGCACCAATGCTTAGCAAAGAAATGGCAAAAATAGATTGGGAAAATCAAACTGCTAATCAAATAAAAAATTTAGTTAGAGGTTTAAACCCAATAATGGGTGCATATACATTTTTTGAAGGCAAAAAGTTAAAATTTTGGAAAGTAAAAGTAATATCTAAGCAGGAACTATTAGAAAAATTTCCAGATCTAAAAGAATATGCATATAAAATAAATGATATAGAAGCAGGAACAATATTATTTGCAAATCCAAAACAAGGAATGCTTGTTAAAGCAAAAGATGGAATTATTGATGTGCTTGAAATACAAGCTGAAAATGCAAAAAAAATGTCAACATCAGATTTCTTAAGAGGAATAAAATGTCAGTTTTGGGGACGTTCTTTCAACTGACAAAAATGTCAGCTTAGGGACGTTCTTTCAACTGACAAAAATGTCAGTTGAAAGAACGTCCCTAAGCTGAC
>CAZUAJ010000015.1:0-18856 GCA_964618105.1 uncultured Clostridium sp.
GTTTGTTTTTTATAACATTAATCGTTTTGGTTAAAAAGCTTGCTAATTCTACATTCCTTTTTACTAGAATGTAGCTCTCTCTCTCTCTCTCTCTCTCTCTCTTACAGTGTCAACGGTTTGCGCCATTTTCATGCTTCGTGCCCCTTTTCTTACTTTTTCTTTTGGATTTTTTACTATTATTATATTACTATAACTTTTTTACATTTGCAACATTTTTTATAATTTTTCTATTTCTTCTTAAATTTAAAAGTAAATTCCACCAAAAGACTGAGTAGAATTTAGTTTTGGAAATATACATGGTATAATTATACTAATACTTTACTTGGGTACAAGGAGGTATTAATTATGCAATCAGTAAACCAAAAACATTTAACTTTAGAAGATAGAAATTATATAGAGCAAGCACTTAACCAAAATATGACATTTAAAGAAATAGCTAAATTTCTATCAAAAGATCCTACAACAATTTCGAAAGAAATTAAGAAACATAGAATAAGAATAGCTACAAAAATACTCTTTCAACATCAAGACAAGGAATTAATCTATCTGCAAGAAATATTGATTTACCTAGAAGAGTAAGATACTCAAAAAGAAAAGACAAAAGAACTCAACCTAAAGATACATCTATTAGAAAAGGCAGAACCTATGAAGATTTTGAAAAATATATATTAGATAATCCTGATACTCAAATTGTAGAAATGGATACTGTTGAAGGTAAAAAAGGTGGAAAAGTTCTGCTTACACTACTTTTTCGAAATTCAAAATTAATGTTAGCATTTCTTTTAGATGACAAAACATCAAACTCTGTATTGAAAGTATTTAACTGGTTAGAAGCCATATTAGGAAATGGATTGTTCGAAAAAACTTTTCCAATTATTCTAACAGATAATGGAACTGAGTTTTCCAATCCATTAAGTTTAGAATTCAATGATGAAGGAATTGGTAGAACAAGAATATTTTTTTGCAATCCCGGAGCTTCTTATCAAAAAGGAGCACTTGAAAAAAATCATGAATTTATTCGTTATATACTGCCAAAAGGATTATCTATGGATAATCTGACACAGAATGATATTACAAAAATGGTAAACCATATTAATAGCCTTACAAGGGCTAGTTTAAACAATGCTACACCTTATGATTTAGCACAAATATTATTACATAAAGATGTATTAAAAAAGTTGAATCTCATAAAGGTTCCAGCCGAAGAGATTCAACTTAATACAAAACTACTAAAGAAAAATTAATACAATTTAAAAATTTACATATACCCAAGTAAAGTTTTAATTAAAAATTACTACACAAACGAGTGGAATTTATTTTTAAAAAATTTTAACCAGTCGTTTATTTGCTATGCAATTTTTTTAAATTTTTCTTTTTCATAATTATATTTTAACATATTTTCACAAAAAATTTCAATTTTAAAAGAGAAAAATCCTTTATTTAGTGGACTTTTCTCTTGAACTACTAAATTCAATCAAAAGCGGAATTTACTTTTATATTTAACCTTTTAGAATGAAAGACAAGAAAAGTGGCAAGCCACTTTTCTTATTAGGTTTAACCTATCACAATTTTATCTTCTTTTGCTTTTATAACGGTTTTCATGTTTGGTTTTAAATTTCCATTTAAAATTTCCTCTGCAATTCTATCTTCTAATATATTCTGAATTGCTCTTTTTAAAGGTCTTGCACCATAATTTGTATCAACACCTTTTTTTGCAATTAATTCTTTTACACTATCATCAATTTCAATATCAAACTCTTTTTCTTTCATCCTTTTTATTACTTGGTTTAGCATAATATCAATTATTTGTTTAATGTCTAAGTTTGTTAATTTGTGGAATACTATTATTTCATCTATACGGTTAATAAACTCAGGTCTAAATTGTTTTTTTAATTCTCCCATAACATCTTTTTTTATATTTTCATACTCTTTTTGTGTTTCGTCTTTTTCAGTTGCTAAGGTGAAACCTAATGTTGTTTTGTCTGTAATTAACCTTGCACCTATATTTGATGTCATTATTATAACTGTATTTTTAAAGTTTACTGTTCTTCCTTGTGCATCTGTTAGTCTACCATCATCTAATATTTGTAATAACATATTCATTACATCTGGATGTGCTTTTTCAATTTCATCAAATAAAATTACAGAATATGGTTTTCTTCTAATTTTTTCTGTTAATTGTCCACCATCATCAAATCCCACATAGCCAGGAGGAGAACCTATTAATTTAGACACAGAATGACTTTCCATATATTCAGACATATCTATTCTAATCATTGCATCTTCATTTCCAAATAAGCTTTCTGCTAAAGCTTTTGACAATTCGGTTTTACCAACACCTGTTGGACCTAAAAATAGAAATGAACCTATTGGACGGTTTGGATCTTTTAGACCTACTCTTCCTCTTCTAATTGCTTTTGCAACTGCTTCAACCGCTTCATTTTGCCCAATTACCCTTTCATGCAAAGTTTTTTCTAAATTTTTCAATTTTTCATTTTCACTTTGAGTTAATTTTTTTACCGGTACTCCTGTCCAGCTTGCAACAACTTCTGCAATGTCTTCTTCTATTAATATTGTTACACTTTTTGTGTTTTTGCTTTCCCACTTTTCTTTTTCTTTTTGTAATTTTTCTTTTTTATCTTTAATTTTGTCACGAAGAATTGCTGCTTTTTCAAAATCTTGAACTCTAATTTTATCTTCTTTTTCTTTATCAAGAGTACTAATTTCATCTTCTAGTTTTTTCAAACTTTCTGGTTGAGTATATGTTTTCATTTTTACTCTTGAAGCAGCTTCGTCAATTAAGTCAATTGCTTTATCTGGTAAAAACCTATCATTTATATATCTAGTTGATAATTCTACTGCTGATTTAATAGCTTCATCTGTAATTTTTACATTATGATGTGCTTCATATTTGTCACGAATACCTTTCAAAATTTCAGCTGTTTCTTCTTTTGTTGGCTCACCAACTGTTACTGGACTAAAACGTCTTTCTAGTGCACTATCTTTTTCAATATATTTGCGATATTCATTTAAGGTAGTAGCTCCTATAACCTGCACTTCTCCTCTTGCCAAAAGTGGTTTTAAAATATTAGCTGCATCAACAGCACCTTCAGCTGAACCTGCACCTACAATAGTGTGAACTTCGTCAATAAATAATATTACATCACCCGACTTTTTTACTTCTTCTAGGCATTTTTTTATTCTTTCCTCAAAGTCGCCCCTATATTTAGCTCCTGCTACCATACTTGCAATATCTAGGTTTACCACTCTTTTATCTTTTAACATTTCCGGTACATCTTCTGCAATTATTTTTTCTGCTAGTCCTTCTACTACTGCTGTTTTTCCAACACCTGGCTCCCCAATTAAACATGGATTATTTTTAGTTCTTCTTGATAAAATTTGTATTACTCTTTGAATTTCATCTTTTCTTCCTATAACTGGGTCTAGCTTTCCTTCAGTTGCTTTTTTAGTTAAATCTGTTCCATATTGGTTTAATGTTTGGGTTTGATTATAGCTTCCTTTGCTTTTTCCTTTTGATTGTTTTTCACTTATACTAGCATTTTCATCTTCATTTATAACTTTAACTATTTCATTATATAATTTTTGTGGGTTTACTCCTAAGTCTAGCATTATTCTAGCTGCTACACTATCACCTTCACGCATAATTCCTATAAGTAAATGTTCTGTCCCTATAAATTCTGTTCCTAATTTTCTGGCTTCTATAAAAGCATTTTCAATTACTCTTTTAGAACGAGGAGTAAAACCAATTTCCTGCCTATTTAGTATAGCATTTCCCCTTCCTATTAACTCTTCTATTTCTTCTTCAACATTTTCCGCTGTAACTTCTTGAAGTGCAAGTACTTGACTTGCAACTCCGCTTTCTTCTTTTATTAAACCATATAAAATATGTTCTGTTCCTATATAGTTATGTCCAAAATCTGCTGCTAGTTCTCCTGAAATTTCTAGCACTTTTTCTGCACTTTTGGTAAATTTATACATCATATAAACACACTTCCTTTCAATTTATTATGTGTTACTTTTTATTATTTTTTTTATTGTTTCTGCTCTTTTTATTTCTCTTTCATAACCTTCTAAATTTTCTCCAATATATTTTTGCAAATTAGCAGGTTGAATATATAAATATAATTTTCTTACTTTAGTATCATCTAGTTCATTTATTATTCCCAAGTCTGTTCCAAGTTTAACATAAGATAATAATTTTCTTGCTTCGTTTTGTGAAATTTTTACTGCATAAGCTAAAGTTCCATAAGCACGATAAACTTTATCTTCTAAATCTATGGTATTTTTTGCTAAATATTTCCTTACAGTTCTTTCTTGTTCCATAACTTTTTCAGTTATTACATTCAAACTTTTTATAATATCTTCTTCTGTTAAACCTAAAGTTTGATTATTTGAAATTTCATATAAGTCACTTTGGTTTTGGCGACCTTCACCATACATTTTTTGAATATTCATTCCAAAGCTATTTACTACATTTACTATTTTATTAATGTTCTCTGTTATAGTTAATGCTGGTAAATGTACTATTACAGATGCCTTCATTGCAGTACCTACGTCAGTTGGGCAAACTGTTAAATAACCATATTTTTTACTTGTTGCATAGGGTAAAAAACTTGATATTTTTTCGTCTATTTCTACTGCTAAGTTTTTTAGATTTTCTAGTTCAAGACCTGAACTAAAAAATTGCATTTTTATATGGTCTTCATCATTTATCATTATACATATATTTTCTTCATCATTTATTAATATTGCACCTGTGTTTGATTTATTTATTGCAAATTCTGAATTAATTAAATTTTTTTCTATTAAACTTACTTTTGTAATATCATCTAAGTCTGCTAAGTCTATAAACCTTAACCCATATCCTATACTTGGAGTTATTTCTTTTATTTTATCTTTCACTTCTTTTGCTTGTTCTTTTAAAAACTTAGTTGTAAATGGTATATTGCTAAGGTTTCTAGCAAGCATTACTTTTGAACTAATTACTACGTCTGAATCTTTTCCATTTTGTAAATACCAATTTAACATATTTTTCCTCCTTGTGCCATTTTTTGGCTTTTATTTAATTTGAATTTTACTTGTTTTTTTCGTCTTTTTTATTTGATATTTTTTTAATTTCATCTCTTATTTTAGCTGCATCTTCGTAACGTTCTTCTTTAACTGCTTGCTTTAATTCAATTTCTAGTTTTTCTGTTCTTTCTTCTTTTTCTGTTTTTTTATTTTCTTGCTTTTTTTCTTTTGGTTTATTTTGATCTTTTTTATTATTTTCAGTTAGTTCGCAACACCTTCCAACATGATTTTTAGAACCATGTATTTTTTTAAGCACTTGGTTTAGTGGGTCTGAAAATGTTTCGTAACATTCCATACAACCTAATTTTCCATCTGTTACAAATTCATTATAAGTCATTCCACATTTATTACATTGTAATGTATTTGTTTTTGTAAAGTTTGGTAGAAAACTGCTTTCTGTTGCTATGTTTAAAAAGTCACCTAAAAAATTGGAAAAGCTAATTGGAACATTGAAGTCTAAGCTTTCTAGTCCTAGTTCTCTTGCACACTTGTCGCAAAGTGCCATTTCCTTTTTTACTCCATTTATAACTTGAGTATATTTAAAGTTTACTTCATTTTTTCCACAATTTTGACATAACATAAAAATTACCTCCTTTAAATTATGTATGTTTATTTTTTTAAACTAAATTTACTAACATATTTTTAAAAATTCTTGCTCTTAAACTATCTTTAATTTCTTTTGGTACTGTTATTAAAACATTGTCACTTGTTGCTACTTTTAATAGTTTTGCTTCTTTTTTAGAAATAATGCCTTCTGACAAAAAATTACTTATAAAGATGTCTACTTCTTGTGATGTTATTTGATTTTCTATGCTATTTATTACATGCATTAAATAATTACTTTGTGTTACATTAATTCTTTCAATTCTAATATGACCTCCACCACCCCTTTTGCTTTCTACATAGTAACCTTGTGATGGTTTAAACCTTGTTGATATTACATAATTTATTTGTGATGGCACACAATTAAATTGTTGTGCCAAATCATTTCTTTGTATTTCTATAATATCTTCATCTTCAAACATCTGCTTTATAAATTCTTCTATTACATCTGACATTCTCATTTTATTTACTCCTTGTGTTTATTTTGTGCTTTATATGTGTAATTTACATTTATTTTTGACTTTGACTTTCTTTGACTTATATAAATATTATACCCCTTTTTTTTATTTTGTCAATACATTTTTTAAATTTTTCAAGGGGGGAGAGTTACAGGATAATAGTTTTGTTAAATTGTTTGGCAAAAATACTTTCCCTGTTGCAGGACATGTACATATTCTAAGCCAAACAATTTAATTATACCTTTATCTCGTAACGTTGGAGATTTATATATTTTGAAAAAATTATCTTTTAATAACCAATTTATCAATTTTAGCATTTATGTATTTTTCTAATTTTTCCATAAATTCGTCTGAATTAATTTGTTTATTTGCAACCATTTCTAAGCCCTTTTCCCAACTTGCTGTTAATTTTGGATTTAACATATCTGGCATAGACATAAATACTATGTCATATATTTTTTCTCCTTTTTCAGTTGGAGTTATTATTTGTGTTTTGGTGTTGATTGCAATATAGCCTATTCTTTCTAGTTTTTTCATGATTTCTGCTCTTGTTGCACTTGTGCCAATTCCAGCACCTTTAATTTGTTCTCTTAGTTCTTCTTCTTCAATTAATTTTCCAGCATTTTCCATAGCAAGTATCATTGAACCAGAATTGTATCTGCTTGGTGGAGATGTTTCAGAAGTTTTTGTTTCAAAATTTAATACTTCTATTTGTTCTCCTTTTTTTAAATTTCTTAATATTTCTAAATTATTCTGCTCTTCTGGTTGTTCTTCCATATTGACTGTATCTTTTTTAGGCTCATTTTTTGCTATTTCTAGGTAACCTAATTTTTCACATACCTTACCACTTGCTGAAAATTGCTCGCTTTCTACTTCAATTGTAACAGCTATTTTGCTATATTCAGCTGGAGGGTAAAATATACTTAAAAATCTTTTTACTATTACTTTATACATCTGCTTTTGTAAATCTGGCAAACTGTCAAAATTCTCAAAACCTTGTCCAGTTGGAATAATTGCATAGTGGTCTGTTATTTTACTGTCATTTACATATTTGGTTTTTATTAAATTTGTAGAATATTTTTCATCTACCATTTTTTTTATATAACCTTGTATTTCTTCATCTTTAAACCCTTTAGCTAGACCATTTAGATTTTTTGAAATTACTTTTGCAACTGCTGTCGATAAAACTCTTGCATCTGTTCTAGGATATGTTACTAATTTTTTTTCATATAAATTTTGTATAATTTCTAGTGTTTGATCTGGTTTAATTTTAAATCTTTTAGTTGCTTCATTTTGTATTTCAGCTAAATTAAATAATAGTGGTGCATTTTCTTTTGTTTTTGTTTTTTTAACTTCTGTTATTACTGCATTTTTATCTTTCAACGATAAAATAAAATCTTTAGCTTCTTCTTCTTTTTTAAATCCATTTTCATTGTATAATTTAGGAGAATTCCACATTTTTGATTTTTCCGTAACCTTCCATTCGGCATTAAAAAAGGATTTTTCTTCTCCAAATGTTCCTACAATTCTATAATATGGTATTTTCACAAAGTTTCTAATTTCTCTTTCTCTTTGAACCACCATTCCTAGCACACAAGTCATTACCCTTCCAACAGAAATAGATACTTTTTCTTCACCAATATCTTTTGCCATTCTTCTTCCATATATAATTGACAAAAGTCTTGAAAAATTAATTCCTATTAAATAGTCTTCTTTTGCTCTTAAATATGCAGAATCACATAAACTATCATATTCGGATAAATCCTTAGCTTCTTTTATTCCTCTGTTTATTTCTTCTTCTGTTTGTGAATCTATCCATACTCTTTTTCTTTGTTTGTTTTTTACGCCAACTTGGTTTTCTACTAATCTATATATATATTCTCCTTCACGTCCAGAGTCAGTTGCAACATAAATACAGCCTACGTCTTCCCTTTGAAGTAGGCTTTTTACAATATTAAATTGCTTTTCAACACTTGGTATTACTTCATATTTATATTCTTTTGGCATAAATGGAAGTGTGTCTAATCTCCAAAACTTTAAATTTTCATCATATTTTTCTGGATAGCTCATTGTTACTAAATGACCTACACACCATGTAATAATCCAAGTATCTGATTCAATATAACCATCTTTTCTATTACCACCACATTTTAGTACTTTTGAAAATTCAATAGCAACAGATGGCTTTTCTGTTATAAGCAAATTTTTTGCCATTTATGTTCCCTTTCATTATTCATATAATATAATATCCATTTCTGAAGTATAATTTTGATTACCATAAGCAAAAATTATATATAGTTCTCCATTGTTACTTAAAAAGAAATTTGAAATATTTGAAATTTTATATATGTCACTTGATAAATCTCTATTATAAACTGTATAGCCTGATTTAACCAAAATTTCAGCTTCTTCTTGTGCTTTGCTTACTACTTGATTTATTTTGTTTTGACATTCACTTTGAACTATGTTTTTATTTGCTAATATGTTTATAAAATCAACTTTTTCTCCTGTTTCTAAATTATAGTTATAAGTTTGAATTATTGCTCTTTGTGGATTATTTCCATTTTTAAATGTTGATTCTATTGCTACAGATAATATGTTATTATTTATACTTGCTATATAGTTTACATTATAAATTATTTTTTCTGTGTACTCATTTCTTACTATTTTTGATGCTTGGTTTGCAAAAACGGTTTGAGTTATTTTATTAAAACTTTTTGGCACATTTCCTTTTATATTTATAACTGGCAAATGAATATCTATTTCATATTTTTCATCTTGTTTTTGAACATCATAAGCTGAATAAACAATTTCTTTTGAAGAATCGGACTTTTGTATACCATTAGTGTCAAAAGCATCATTATTTAACAATTGATTTGTAAATAAATTTTTAAATTGATTTTTTATTTCTTCTTGTGTTTTTACTTTTGTTTCATCTTTTCCACTTATTGTTGGGTCTTGAGTTATATTGTTTTGCTTTTCTACAAAAAATTGGGCATATATTCCTGCTATTAAAGCAAACACACAAAACGCACCAATTAGAATAAATATAATTTTTTGATTTTTCATGGTTGTTCTCCTTTTCTTTATATTAACTCATTTTACAGTAAAAATCTAGTCATTTAAACAAATTTATATATAAATTTATTTTTATAATCTCTATTTTATAGCATTTTGTAGCTATTTCCATTGACTTATTTTGCAAATTAATGTATTATATATTGTGTATTTTTGTAAGAAATGGAGTTTATATAAATTTATGGAACTATGTTCAATATGTGGGAAAAATCCTGCAGTTATATTTCTAAATAAAAAAGATGAAAATGGTAATTCTATATCTAAGGGGTATTGCCTTGAATGTGCCCAAAAAAACGGAATTAACCCTTTAAAAAATTTAAGTGAAAAAGATATGAATAATATGACAAAACAAATTGAAAACATTGTGAGCAATTTAGCTGAAAATATGGATTTTGATTCTTTTTCTGAACAATTAGAAGATATGGATCCAGAAGATTTAGAAAAAATGGAGCAGGGCACTCCAATTTTTGGCGCAGCTATTCCATTAGGTTCAATTTTTTCAAATATGTTTGGCGAAAATCAAGAAGGAAATTCTGGTTCGTCTAATGAAAAAAAGAAAGTTAAAGTTGAAAAGAAAAAAGATAAACGCAAAAAGGCACTAGAAACTTATGGTACAAACCTAACTCAAAAAGCTAAAAATGGTCAATTAGATATGGTCATTGGTAGAGATAAAGAAATTCAAAGAATGACTCAAATTTTGAATCGTCGTAGTAAAAACAATCCATGCTTAATTGGTGAACCAGGTGTTGGTAAAACAGCTATTGCTCAGGGCTTAGCAATTAGAATAGCAGCTGGTAATGTTCCTGCAAAATTATTAAATAAAGAAGTTTATTTATTAGATATGACAGCTGTAATTGCTGGAACACAGTTTAGAGGTCAATTTGAAGCTCGTATGAAATCTATTATAGAAGAATGTAAATCCCTAGGAAATATTATTTTAGTAATAGATGAAATTCATAATATAATTGGTGCTGGTGATGCTGAACATTCAATGAATGCAGCAAATATTTTAAAACCTTCACTTTCAAATGGTGAGCTTCAATTAATTGGTACGACTACTTTAAAAGAATACCGTAAATATATTGAAAAAGATAGCGCTTTAGAAAGAAGATTTCAACCAATTATAGTTGAAGAACCTTCTATTGCCGATTCTATTGGAATTTTGGAAGGTATAAAAAAATATTATGAAGATTATCATAAAGTTAGAATTTCAAATGATGTAATAAAACAATCTGTTATTATGTCTGAAAAATATATTCATGACAGATTTTTGCCAGACAAAGCAATTGATATTTTAGATGAAGCTTGTTCTAGAATTAACTTAACAAACAAAGAATTATATCAATTAGAAATTTTAAAAGGTCAATTAAAAGCTGTTCAAGAAGAAAAAGAAGAAGCTGCTCTTGCTGATTCAACTGAAGACTATAAAAAGGCTGCTGAATTAAAAGCTAAAGAATGTAGTTTGATAGAACAAATAGATAGCTTAAATGAAAAAATGAAGCTTAAAAATTTAACAGTACAAGACATTGCTGAAGTTATTGAAAGTTGGACTAAAATTCCTGTTAAAAAAATTACTGAGGCTGAAACTCAAAAATTGTTAAGTTTAGAAAATAATTTGCATAAAAGAGTAATTGGTCAAGAAGCTGCCGTTGAAGGTGTTGCAAGAGCTATACGCCGCAATCGTGCAGGGTTAAAAAGCACCAAAAGACCACCATCATTTATTTTCGTTGGTCCAACAGGAGTTGGTAAAACCGAACTTGCAAAATCACTTGCTTATGAAATGTTTGGAAATGAAAATTCAATTATTCGTGTAGATATGTCCGAATATATGGAAAGTCATTCAACTTCAAAATTAATAGGCTCTCCTCCTGGCTATGTTGGTTATGATGATGCAGGTCAATTGACTGAAAAAGTAAAACGTAACCCCTATTCTATTGTTTTGCTAGATGAAATTGAAAAAGCACATCCAGATGTATTTAATATATTATTACAAGTTTTAGATGATGGACGTTTAACAGATAGTCAAGGAAATACTATAAATTTTGAAAATACTATTATGATTATGACTTCAAATGCTGGTTCTAATCAAAACACAAATTCAATTGGTTTTGGTGGTTCAAGAATTAATCAAGATAAAGTTATGGATAGTTTAAAAGAAACTTTTAGACCTGAATTTTTAAATCGTGTGGATGAAATTGTTGTATTTGAGCAATTAACTCATGATCAATTATTGCAAATTGTAAATTTAATGCTTAAAGACACTCAAAATGTACTATCTGACAAAGACATAACATTAAAAATTACTGAAGATGCTAAAAAATTCTTACTTGAAAAAGGAACTGACATCAAATACGGAGCAAGACCACTAAGAAGGGCAATTCAAAGATATTTAGAAGACGAACTTTCAGATATGATATTGCGTACAGAATTATCAAATGGAAACAGTGTAATTGTTTCTTTAGAAGAAAATAGTTTAAAATTTAATGTAGAAAAATAGGAGATATTTTTATGGCAAAACATATTCCAAATATATTAACAGTAGCAAGGTTCTTTTTAATACCTTTTATAATTTATTTTATTGTAATAGACCAATATATTACAGCACTTATACTTTTAACAGTTTCTGGATTAACAGATATATTAGATGGTTGGATTGCAAGGAAATACAATTTTATAACTAATTTTGGAAAATTAATAGACCCTTTAGCTGACAAATCAACTCAATTAGCAGTACTTTTAACAATTACTTTTAAGGGGGTTATTCCTTTTTGGATTATTATAGTAGTTGCATTAAAAGAAGCTGTTATGATAGCAGGAGCGTCTTTCCTTTATGGTAAAGAACTCGTGGTTTCTAGTAAATGGTACGGCAAACTTGCAACAGTCTTATTTTATATAGCAATTGTGTGTTCATTTATAATTACTTCATGGAATAATGTTGCTGAGATACCTTCAAATTCAGTATCTCCTTTGCCACAATTTGATTTATGGATTTACTATTTAGCTCTAGCTACTACAATATTTTCACTTATTATGTATTATATTACATTTTACAAACAAGGATATTTGAAAAAAGAAAATTTAAAAATAGATGAGAAGTAATCTCATCTATTTTTTACTCAAAGTCTTCTAATACGCTATTAAGTTGCATGTTTCCAATTGCCTCAATTCCTTGTTTTACTTTTTCCATATCCACTTCAGTCAAATACATTGTTTGAATTTCTGTATCTTTTTTTAATGTTATTTTTCCATTTTCATCTATTGTGTAAATAGCTAAAACCCCATTATGTTCTTTAATTAAGTAATGCTGATTGCAAAACCCACTTTCTTCTTTATATATGGTTATTTCATTTTTATCAAAACTATCTACTGTCCAGTCTTTGTAATAAGTTTCTACTTCTTCTTTACTTTTATTTACTAATTGCTCTGGTATTTCTTGACTTTCTTTTATTAAATGATCACAGCCTTTAAAATACTTTTTTTGCAATACTTTTGCATTTGGTGATACCTTTTCTTCAATCATAGCTGTTTGAATTACATTTTCCGTATTTTTTTTCTCAGCCAGTTTTTTGTTATTTATTATATTAGTATTATCTGTATTATTTTTATTATATACTGAAATTCCTAATGCAACACCTAATAATAATAAAAATACAGCTAATACAACAATCCATACTTTTCTCATACTTTAATGTTCCTTTCAAAATTATTTAATATTAGTATGAGTTTTTTTTGGAATTTTATTCATTTTTAATTAATAATAAATAAATTATAAAATTATATAGTTATATGCACAAGCACGAATTAATCTATTGGTAATAGCAAGTCCTAATCCTTCGTTTCCAACCCCTTCAATAATTATTAAATCAACATTTTCTTTATCTGCTTTTCTTAAAAATGTAAATATGTTTTTAGCAACATCATCTAGTGAATTTCCCATATTCCATTTTTGCTTTGCAACATATTTATTAAAATGTTCTTCTCTAGATAAGACTAAAACATTTTTATTTTGAATTGTTATTTCATTTATTTTATTTACCATTTTATTCTCATCTTTGCTATATACCATAACACATTTTGTATTTGGTGCATAATGTTTATATTTCATTCCTGGTGATGAAACAATTTCATCTTTTTGAACTTGGCTTAAAACGTTTTTGTCTACGTTAACTTGATTTGCAACTTTTTTTAATTGCTCTTTTGTTATTTTTCCTGGTCTTAATATGTTAATGTTTTCACCTTCAACTTTAATAACAGTAGACTCTAAGCCTATATCTGCCATACCACCATCTAATATATAATCAACTTTTCCATCTAGTTCTTCTATAATATCTTCAACCTTTGTTCCGCTAGGCTTGCCAGACACATTTGCACTTGGGGCTGCAATTGGTACACCTGATTTTTCTATTAATTCTTTTGCAATTATATTGCTAGGCATTCTAATTCCAACCGTGTCCAAATTTGCTGTTACAACATTAGGTATTATTTTATTATTCTTACGTTTAAATATAATAGTTAATGGCCCCGGCCAAAAATTTTCTATTAATTTTCTTTCTAATTGTGTTATTTCTTCTACTATATTTTCCACCATTTTTATATTTGAAACATGCACAATTAAAGGGTTATCTTGAGCTCTACCCTTTGCTACAAATATTTTATTTACTGCATTTTCATCTGTTGCATTTGCTCCTATTCCGTATACAGTTTCTGTTGGAAACAATACTAAGTTTCCATTTTTTATTTCTTCTGCTGCCTCAATTATTTCATTTTCCTTAATTTTATTTATTTGATTTGAATATTTTGATATCATTTTTTTACTTCCTTAATGTTTTCCCATATATTATACTACTTTTCAGCTAATTTTCAATATTTAATTTCTTTTTGATTTTTATATTATCATTTCTTATTACAATTGTTATTTCCCCACATAAATCTGTTCTATACACTTCACTACCGCAAACTTTTTATTCTTTCTACGACTTCATTATTCGGATGTCCAAAAGTGTTTTTTTCTCCCACACCAATAAGTGCAATCTCAGGGTTTACTAAATCTAGAAATTGTTGTGTTGATGAACTTTTTGAACCATGATGTGCAACCTTTAATATTGTAGCACTTAATTTATTTGTATCTTTATATATTTTTATTAACTTTTCTTCAGCTATTTTTTCAATATCTCCTGTGAGTAATATACTATACTTTCCATAAATAAATTTCGCAACTATTGAATTGTTGTTTAAAATATTTTGCTTTATTAAGTTTTTATCTGGAAATAATATTTCTAAATTGCAATTTTTATCAATTTCTATTTTGTCTTCTGCTTTTACTTTAATAACATTAATATTTTTTTCGGCTACAATATTTAAAAAACTATTAAAATTTTCAGAGTTTTTTCCTTGTTCTCCTATTATTACATTTTTAACTTTTATATTTTCTAAAACTGTAATTAATCCTTGGCAGTGGTCTGAGTCGAAATGAGTAAATAGTAAATAGTCTAAGTTTAAAATTGATTTATTTAATAAATAAGGAAGCAAAGTTTGTTCACCAACATCAAATGTACCAAATTCGCTTCCACCGCCATCAATTAAAATTTTTTTATTTGATGGTGTTATAATCAACATACAATCACCTTGTCCAACATCTACAAAATGAATTTCTAATTTATTTGTTGGAATTAGTAAAAATATATATGGTACAATAATAATAATTATTAATAATATAATTATTTTTTTATATGTTTTTGAAATATTGGGATAAATTTTTTGAATATTATCTCTGAAAAAATATATTATGATAATTAAATAATAAACTACAATTTGCCATATTTTTGGAGTTGGTATTAAAATTTTCGAAAACGGCATTTTACTTAAAATATCCGCAACTAAAATAAACATTTTTAATAATGGTGCTAATAAAAACGAAACTACATAAGCAATTGGAGTAATTGTTAAACATATTAAAAAAATCATTCCTATTATTAAGCACAATCCCATTATTGGTGTAGCAATTAAATTAGATATTATAAACGTTAAAGAAACTGTACTAAAATTATATAACATAATTGGAATAATAACTATATTGGCAGCTACTGACATTATTGTTGTTTGTTCAATATATAGTAGCATTTTATATACTGATTTACCATATTTTCTTTCTTGTATTTTATTGTAATTATCTTCTTTTTTCTTCTTTTTTTTCGTTATCCCTTTTCTTTTTAATTTAATGTTATACAATAATTCAGTAAATGCTACTATTCCAATAGTTCCAGCAAAAGATAGTTGAAAACTTATGTCTAATATTGCATAAGGATTAAATGCTAAAATAACAAATGCACTTGTTCCTAAATTATTAAATGTATCTGATTTTACAAATATTATATTTGCAACTAAATTTAGTATTGCCATAATGCACGCTCTTACAATTGAAGGTGAAGCACCTGCTAAAAACATAAAAACAAATAAAAATATAATTGTAAATATATTTATCCATTTTTTATGAATATTTAAACATGACAAAATTGTTGAAAGTCCTAATAAAATATAAGATATATGTGCACCTGAAATAGCAAGTATATGTGATAAATTGGCTTGTCTAAAGCTATTATTTACTTCATCACTTATTCCGCTTTTATCTCCTAGTAATAGGCATATACACATTCCCGCTTCTTCTTGCGGTAAAATTTTGTATATTTTTTCTAATAAGATATTTTTTAAACTATTTATACATCTGGCAAATATATTACATTTATTTTTATTTAGCAACTTAATATTTTCTTTTTTAGTTGTTACATTCCCTGCAATTTTCTTGGTTTTTAAGTAGCTACTATAATCAAAACCGCCTTCGTTTCGCTCAGTGGATGGTTTTTCAAATTTAGATTCAATTATAATTTCATCTCCAAATTTTAACCCTATTTCATTTTTTTCTCCCTTTATATTACATATTACATTAAATCTTTCTTTTTTTGATTCACTTGTATTTTTGTTGTATGTTTTTATTACTTGTATTTCGTATTGTGTTTTATATTTTTCTTCTTTTCCATTTGATATAACAATTCCTTGTAAAATTATTTGTTGTTTATCATACTTGTGTACAATTCTTTCATATTTATTTTCTAAACTCATTACATAAATGCTAAATACAATGAAACATATACAAGCAATTATAATATAATCTTTTAATTTCTTCTTTACAATTAATATTATTAACATTAAAATACATAACAAAAGAGCTATACTTTTTAAGTATAGCCCTGTCAAAATTCCTAAAATTGTTCCAATAATGGCAATACAAAATGGTCGCATTTACAAACCTTTCTATAGTGCCCCTTATTATATTAATCTTAATCCAGAATAAAATCTACCTTCATAAATTGTTTTAAAGCTTGATATTTCAACAGCATAGCATGTTGTTGAAGCATGAATAAAATTGTCATTTCCAAGGTATATTCCACAATGTCCAATTCCTACCCCTGTTTCATAATCTGTTAAAAAAACAATATCTCCAATTTTTAAATCGCTATATTTAGTGATTTGTTTTCCTCTTCCAGACCTATAATACTGTGCATTTGCACCATGAGGAATATTAATTCCAAAGTGTTTATATACATACATAGTAAAACCTGAACAGTCAAAAGTTCCATTAGATCCATCTCCACCATATACATATTTATAGCCTAAGTATTTTTTAGCATAAGCTACAATATCTGTTCCTTTGATTTTGTCTGTTTTAGTTGATGTTGTATTTTTATTCTTATTACTTGTAGTTGTTGTGTTTTTGTTATCACTGCTTGTTGTACTTTTTGTGGTTGCTTTATTACTTACAGTTGTTGTTACATTTTTTTTGTCATTATTTGTTGTAGAAACTTTTTTAGTATCTTCTTTTTTAGTTGTTTTATTTATTTCTGTAGAACTTGCCTTTTCTGTTCTTGAACTATTATTGCTTCTTGTTGTTGTTGTTTTAGTTTCTGATACAAATTTTTTCAAAACATATCCTGTTGTAGTTCCTTGCTTTACTTTGTACCATTCACCATCATCATCAATTATAGTTAACTCTGTATTTAGTGATAATACTTTTATTATATTATAGCTTGTTCCAGCACCTTTTCTCATGTTCACTAAGCTTTCGTTTATATATGCTGTTTTTTCAGTATTTGTAGAAGTTTGAGTGTTTTTTTCGTTGTTTGTAGATGCTGCTACTGTTTTCGAAGTTTCCAAGAACTCGCTTCTTACCCAACCACAATTTAAATCTGTTTGAATGTAAGACCATCCTAAAACTTCACTTAATAATATTACATTTTTATTTTTCTTTACAGTTTCTATATTACTTGAATAAATTAATGGCAATATTTTTACACTTACATCTTGTTTTAACTTTTTATATATTATTTGTTCATTTTCGTCTTTTTCACTATTAGAATCATTCTCTTGAAGAGTTTCGTTTTTTACATTATTTGTTTCATCACTCACTGTATTAGTTAAATTATTTTTTTCATCTTCTTTTATAGTGTTTTCTTCATCTTTTTTTGTAGAATCAGATGTGTTGTTACCAACTATTTCTACATATTGTTTACTAACATAACCAGTATATGTTTTATATTTAATTTTATACCATTCTCCCGCATCTTCAAGTAGGTCACACTCAACTCCTTTAAATAACATAGCTATTACTTTTGAATCAGTTGATGGACTTTTTCTTATATTTAAAGTATCTCCTGTTACTTTTAATGTAGTAGCAGAATTTGATATAGTTGAAATGGTTAAAATGCTAATTGCCGTAAGTATTGATGTTATTAATATTTTTTTAAAATTCTTCATTAAAAGAACTCTCCTTTTTCTACAAATATTACTATTTTTGGTTCTTTTGTACGCATATAGTATATAATTAAAGTCTAAAAATGTCAATAAAAAACAATAATAAAATAGCAAGGTGCTACAATTGCTTGTAACCCTTGCTATCACTATATTTTAAGTTATAAATTATTCAATAACTTCTGAAACTACACCTGAACCTACTGTACGTCCACCTTCACGAATAGCGAATCTTAATCCGTTTTCAATAGCGATTGGAGTAATAAGTTCAATTGTCATATCAACGTTATCTCCTGGCATAACCATTTCTGTTCCAGCTTGTAAATCAATAACACCTGTAACGTCTGTTGTTCTAAAGTAGAATTGTGGTCTATATCCATTAAAGAATGGTGTATGACGTCCACCTTCTTCTTTAGTTAGAACGTAAACTTGTGCTTTGAATTTTGTGTGTGGATGAATTGTTCCAGGTTTTGCTAATACTTGACCTCTTTCAACTTCGTTTCTTTGTGTACCTCTTAATAATACACCAACGTTATCTCCAGCTTCAGCTTGGTCTAATGTTTTTCTAAACATTTCAACACCTGTAACAACTGTTTTTCTTGGTTCTTTTGAAAGACCTACTATTTCAACTTCATCTTGAAGTTTTACTTGTCCTCTTTCAACTCTACCAGTAACAACTGTACCTCTACCACTAATTGTCATAACATCTTCAATTGGCATTAAGAATGGTTGGTCAATTGGTCTTTCTGGAGTTGGAATATAGCTATCAACTGCATCCATAAGTTCTTTCATTGGAGCATATACAGGATCATTAGGATCTTGAG
>CAZUAJ010000016.1:0-18139 GCA_964618105.1 uncultured Clostridium sp.
GGAAGGTTTGCTGAAGACACACCAATCATAGTAGCGGTTACAGTTCCTGCAGCCCCGTTAGAATAATCGTTTAAGCCAGTAATATGAAGTTGTTTTTTGACAGAATCATCTTCGATAGAAAAATAATTTGTTACAGAACCAAATGATGTTGATGCCCCTGTTGTCATTTGAGAAATCCAATTTATAGTAGCGTTTTCAGGATTTGTAGTGTAATTAATAGTTTCAGTATAGCCAGGAATTACGTGAACTGTAGTTACATCAAAATGGATTTCTACATTTGATTTTACAATAACGATACAAGAAGCCGTTTTTCCGTTAGGAAGTTTTGCAATTACAGTAGTCTGCCCTACACTTTTTGGCGTTACAGTACAAGTTGCACCTTTTGCTTTACTTACAGCAACGATATTTAAACCTCCAACTTTTACAGCCGACCATTCAATATTTTTGTAATCAGAATCTGTTGCATTTGTTAGCGTTGCAGTAAGAGAAAAAGAACCATCATCTTTGTAGACAGTTTCAAGGTCAGAGCTAAGTTCAATTCCAATTTCGCCTTTTTCTTCTACAATAATATAAAGTTCTGCATAAGCACCGCTTGCTTCGTGTTCACAAACTAGAACATATTCACCGCCAAGATCAAAATTTACATAGATATCTGAACCATAAGCCGTTTTGTCGGCAGATTCATCTAAAATAGAAATACCTTTTTCTTTATTTTTTATGCTCCACTTTAAGTTATATTTTTCAGTTGCTTCAATTCCATCCCCATTTATAATTCCAGAAATTACACGACTTGTTCCAGCTTCTACAGTCAGAATTGAATCACCTAAAGAAACAACTGGTCTAGTTGGATCAGCGACAGTTACAGAAACAAGCATTTCGCAAGTTGCTAAAACAGTTCCGTCATTAGAAACCATTTTAGCGGTTAAAGAAGCATTTCCGTAGTTTAGTCCGCAAACCCAAGCAACAGAATTTGAACCTTTTATGATACAAACATCTTCATTTGAAGATGAATATTTAACTTCAAACGATTCTTCCATTGCAGGAATTTGTAAAGGATAAAAATAAAGTTTTTCTGTACTTATATTAGCAGATGTTGTGCTAAAAGCAAAATTATCATAATCACTTATCATAACAAGAACATCCGTTTGTTTTGCCGCCTTTGCGTGTTTTACATGGATTTTTGTAGTTCCACTTTTGCCAGTTGGAGTAATTGAACATTGTTCTGCGACAGTTGTAATGCCTAATAAATTGTAATCATCAGCCCACCAAATAAAATCTTCACCGTCAGTTGCTTCTCCATTTACAAGAGTTGCAGAAATTTTAGTAAGACTTGTTTCACTAGGTTTTATTTTTACAATATTTTGTGACATTTTTATGTAAATTCCATCTTCTTGAGTATCTTCTACTATAACTAAAACTGTTTTACTGTAAGAATCACTGTAGCGAGAGTTGTAAACTGTAATATAAGCCATACCAGCATTAAGAGCTTTTATATAAGCAGAGTTAGAAGAAGAGTTTACAAGAATGGTAGATGAACTGCTTGATTGAAATCTGAAATAATTAGAATCACTATCTCCATTACCGCCAATCATTTCTGCGGTTAAAGTTTCGCTATGTCCTTTTTGGATTGTGATGATATTTGAACTTGTAGAAATATAAGGACGATAGGTTACAACAGAAGAATCTAAAACTACAACTAGAATTTTTAGAGAATAAAGACATTCTTTGTGATTTATTTTGATTTCCACAGTTCCAGCGGAGTTTGCACAAATCATTGCAGAAGTTCCGTTATTTGCAACAACATCAGCAATGCGAGAATCCAAAGAAGTCCAAGTCCATAAAGAAGAATCTATTGAATCACAGTTCATCAAAGAAACAGTTGCTGTAGAATAATTTCCTTGAACCATAGTAATAACATTTGTTGATGTTGTTATGTAAGGAATTGTTGAAGAATCGGGAGCATTATCTACGATAATAACAGCTTCTTTTTCAAAGTCAGAATCAGGATGAGTTATTATAATTTTTGTAGTTCCATTTTTTATTGGTTTTATGTAGCAAGTATTTGAATAATTTACATAAGATATTTCAGCAATGGAAGTATCTTCACATTTAAATGAAAAACCTTTTGAAATTGAAGAATCGTCTGATTGCTCTGTATGATTTAGAGTTGCAATTAGCGAAACTTCATCTTGACCTACATAAATCTTAAAAACATCTTGATTTAAAGAAATATAACAAAAATCTTCATTTATATATTCATATTGATTTCCTGTTTTTAAGTAAACAACAAGTTCATTTTGCGAAAGTGGATGGGTTATTGTTAGAGTTGCACTACCATTACTTGTAAGAGAAGTAATAGTTGCAGAATTTCCATTTGAAGAAACATCAAAATCATTATTTGAAAGTGAATATTCCAAAAGACTATAACTTACAGAATCAATATTGTATAAATCGACTGACAATGTTTGGCTTTCGTTTATATCACTAAAATAAAGAACATTTGAAGATGTTGAAAGATAACAATCTTTTTCATCATCAATAATTCCTTCATCTTTTACATCAATAATAAAAGTTACATCATCGCAACCATCAAAAGATGCTATTATTATAGCTCTTCCAACTGAAATTCCTTTTATGTTCGCAATTTTGTTTGAATTTTCAGTTGAAAGCGAAACAAATTTTTCACCTTCTGTAATATTCCAAGATATTGAAGATTTTTCTACATCAGAAAGTCCAACTGTTTCGAGATAAAGTTGAACTTCATTATTTGTTTTTATAGTTTCATGACTTTGATAAGAATAGATTGATTTTATAGAATATTCATTTAATTCTTCTTCTGTATCATAGCAAATAACTGTAAAATTTAGAGGATAATCAGCATTTGGATGAGATGCAGTTACAGTTGTTTTTGAAGAACCTGAACTCGAAGCTGGGGCTGTAATCATACATTGAGCTCCATTTTCTGCAAGAGTTAGTACGCCGTCACTCGTCCATTCAATATCATCAGCATTTCCAAAACCCGAAAATGAAATTTTTAGAGTGTTTTCTTCTCCATTTTTAATATAAATAATTGGAGAAGATACAAAATTTAAATAAGATTTTTCATTTTTTGAAGAGTCTACATCAGTTATAACAACAGTAATTCTAGTAGAATAAATTGCTTTAGGATGAGAAATATCAATATATGCCGTTCCTGGAACTAAAGGTTCAATTATTGCGTAAGCACTTACTGTATTTGAAAGAACTGCACGAGAAGATGAAGAAACTGATGTTCCATTTCCACTTTTCCAATTTATAACTTTAGAACTACTTCCGTCATCGGCAATATTTGTTATTTTCCACTTGAGGTTTTCAATATCATCAAAATCAGCATTTTTGAGATAAATATTTATTTGTTCTGCATCACCTGACGTTTTCATTCGTATATAATTCTGGCTTGTTGTAATAAAACAAGTGGCATCGGCAGCTTCAGTTTCGATATTTCGTACAAGGACAATAATATTTCTTGAAGAAACGCCTGGATAAGAAACAGTTATTTTTACACTTCCTGTTTTTTTTCCTTTTATATTTATGTTGTCTCCAGTATTTTCACTATTTCCATTTAAAAGTTCATATTCTATGAATTCATCTACATTTTCAGAAAAAGACCATTCAAACAAAGATGAATCAACTGTATTTGAATAATTCATAAGAGAAACAGAAATATTTTCATATCCAGAATCAGAAACAGTTACAGTTGTTTGTGATGGTTCAATGTAAGAAGTTTCAGCATTTTGTATTACACGAATAAGAATTTCAAGACTGTAACTTGCCGATGGATGAGTACATTTTACATAACACTCACCTACCTTGTTCGCAGAAAGTGAAACACTAAGATTTCCTGAATTGCTAATTGAAACTGGAGCGTTTGAAAGTGGTGAACCTAAAGAATCTACAATAGAAAAAATAAATCCACTTGCATAATCAGAAAATGGCGAATTCATTAAATCTACAGAAAAATCGGCAGAATCAGTTTCGCTCAAATTTATTGTTATAATGTTGTCTGAAGTTGTTATGTAGCATAAGTTTGTACCATCGGATGAGCAGTTTACAAGAACTGAATAACCGTAGGCGGTCTTGTTATGTTTTACAGTAAGTTTTGCAATTCCGTCGTTTAAGCCTGTAATCCAACAATAATTTCCTTCTGTTGTTAAAGAAGCAACAGAAGATTTGTCAAGCGACCAAGTATATCCGTTAATATCTGCGACAGTTCCGCCAAACAAAGCGACACTTAGTTTTACAGTTTCATTAGGTTTTACACAAACATAATCTTGAGAAGCATATACGTAAGGATTTGTAACTTTTACAGCATAAGTATCTTCTGAAACAGTAACAACACAAGAAACAGAGTTTGAGCCACATCGAGCAGTAACTGTTGTGGTTCCTGGTTCCAGTCCAGTAATTACAGCGGAGTAATTATCGGTTTTAGCAGAAATAATACTATCGTCATAAGACCATGATATACTTGCAGAGTTCTGATTTTTAGAAGCTGTAAGATTTATAATATCCATTGCCCCCATACTTACAGATGCTTTTGATTTGTCAAAACTAAGCGTTATATCATCATTATTAGTTTCGCCAGTAAAGGAACTTATAAAATGGCAACCAAAACTTGACATTACCAATAAAAATATCAAAATATAATTAAATAATTTTTTCATTTTACACCTCGTTTACTCTGAATATTTTTTGTAATAATCGCCATCATCCGCACAAGGACAGTTTCTAACTTGTACATAAACCGGAATATTAAAGGTTGAAGTTCCACTTCCTGCGGCATAATTTGTATACGTTATTTGTAGATAGCCAACATAAGAAGTTTCTTTTACAGTTTCGTTTCTAACTTCTGCGGATTTATCAGATTCTATGGTAAGTTTGTACATATTTTGTACTCCTTCACTAACTGATTTCCAACTAGAACTTGAAGCAGAGTCTTTGTAAGAATAGACTGCATAATCATGTGAGTGATAAAGCGTAAAATCGTGAGAGTTATAAGATGAACTTACTGACACACCAGTTACACGTTCTGATTGAAGTTTATCTACACTAGGAATTCCATCTCGTATTGATGATGAACTAGCTTTAAATTCGACTTTTGAAATATAAACATTTGAATAAGGCTCTGAAGTTTCATTTACAGCAACTGTTCCTGTAAGATATTCACCATCGCCCAAGAAAATTGTGTTTGTAGCAGAATCATAATGAGAATACTTCGCATTTTTTTCAGTTGAAGGATAAACACTTTGATTTATAGAAGGAACTTGTCTTTTTATAGTAGGAGTAAATGTATGTTTTGCATAATAAACTTGAATTTTTATATTCTGAGCACCAAATTCATCTGCTTTTGCTGTGCTTGAACCGGATGAAACTGTATTTTCATTTATGGCTTTTAAGTTTATATTGCAATTTACTTCACCATTTACTTCAAACTGCAATGTTCCTTTTACAATTCCTGTAGAACTTGTTTCATCAGTTGTTTCGTGAGTATCAATAATCCAACATTGTTGATTTGAATCGTAAGTTCCGTTTTTTAGAGAAAGA
Source organism: uncultured Clostridium sp. (assembly GCA_964618105.1). Classification (GTDB taxonomy): domain Bacteria; phylum Bacillota; class Clostridia; order TANB77; family CAG-508; genus CAG-273. The sequence goes on from CAZUAJ010000016.1 coordinate 5,581, forward strand.
CCTCTTCCAACTTCTCCAGTTGTAGTGTTTGTAACATAAATTTTTGAACAAGCAGGACGGAGTTCATAATTTACATAGAGAATTTCTTTATTATTATGAACTTCTTTTGGAGTAGATGAAATAATTGTTTTATCAACAGTAAAACGATAATTATAAGAGTTTGTAATAGAAATTGATGATGTTTGAAGTGATGCAGTTGTTGCTTTTAACGTTGTTACAGTTCCATTTTCATTTTGAGTTGATTTACCTTTAACTGAAATGGTTCCAACACCATCAGGATAACGATAAACATTTTGAGTAATAGGATCTGTCCAAGTTTCTGAATATCCACCATCTTTTATATCAACATAAATATTTTCGCTTCTTTCTATACGAGTGATCTTGTCTTTTGCAGGAACAGTTTCGTAATGAAGGGGCTTTGTTTCTCCTGGATAAAGTTGCAAAGAATTAATGTAATACTTTGTCCGATTATCTATTAAAGTTCCATTTTCGTAAGTAAAATTAGATTCGTCGTCATAAACAAAGAATTCTATTTTTTCAGCCTCGCGAATTTCAACTTCGCAAGAAGCTGTAGAACCATTAGACGGTATTGTGCAGTAAACTGTAGCAGTTCCTGGTTTTAGTGCATAAATTGAAGCTTTATTGCCTTTTGCTGTAAAAGTAAAATAATCTTGATTTTTATCTTCTACTCTCCATTCAAGTTCTTCTCCAGTATCATTTTGAACTGTTGCTTGAAGTGTTTGTGTATCTTCTCCTATATAAATCGGAAGTTTTGAATAATTTAAGGTTACAGTCGGTTCGCTGACTCCCGTAACAATCACATAAATTGTCATTGGATTTATAGCAACACCATTTTCATCGGCATGGGTAACTGTAATAGTTGTTTTTCCTGAAGCCAAAGCCCGAATTTGAACATCACTTCCATAATTTTTCGATGATGTAAATTCTATAAAGTTTCCCATTCCGTTATTTATTGACCAGTTAAGTCCGGATGAAGTTGTATCAACAGTCGTTCCATAAAGTTTTGCAGAGATATTTCTAACTTCATCTTTATTCATTGTTATTATTGTCGATGATGAATCTGGATAAAGTCCAATATAAGGCTTTGTTTCATCTTTTTTTGTAACACTTACTAAGATTTGTGCTTCAGCTTGTTTAACTCCGCCTTTAGTCTGCAAAGTCGCAGTTATTGTACAAGAATCCGATGTAAGCCCATCCGGAACAGTTCCTGGATGCAATGTGCATACAGAAGAATTTCCAAACACAGTACAAAGAGAATTATTTGAAGATTTGTATGAAACTTCACAATCAACACCAGTTGCCGGAACTTCCATATTTACAAAAGTGTCTATTCCTGTAACAAGTTCAACATATTTTGACGCAAACGCAAAATCTGTGTAATTGCTTATGTAAAGAATAATATCTTTTGTTGAGGCTACTTTTGGATGAGAGCAATGAATAGTTACAGTCCCGGCACTAATCGGTTCAATCACGCAAGACTCACCCGAGTAATTCATATTGATTTTATCATAGCTGTCTGCCCACCATTTAAAGTCATAAGCATCATCAGCATCGCCATTCACCAATGTTGCTGTTATAGTTTTCGAATCATCCGATGGCGACATTTTTATAATGCTTTCAGTAAGAGTTATATAACAGTTAGTTGTAACCTTAGGCTCGCAAATTACAAGAATGCTTCTTGAAACAGACGCTTTAGGATGAGAAACAACAACTTGCGTAACGCCTTCAGAAAGAGCCTTTATCTGAGCAGAATCATTGCTTGCATATATTTTAGCAACAGATGAATCAACAACACTCCAAGTAAAACCTGTTTCATCGCCAGAAGAACCGCCTACAAGTTCTGCCGCGATAACAGCATTATCACCGCCGACTGTACAAGTAACAATATTGTTGCAAGAGATGTAAGGGTCGCTTGCCGCAGCAACTGGGTCAACAACATTTACAATGATTTCAAGCGGATATGTACAATTTTCATAATTTTCAACAATGATTTTCGCAGAACCGCAAGTTTTTCCGTAAACCACAGCGATATTTCCAGAGCCAGAAACGCTTGCAACTGTATCGTTAGTACTTCGCCAAGAGTAGCCGGAAATAACATCAGAATCAGAATTTTTTATTTCAACATTTACTGTAACATTACTTTTCTCTCCTACAGTAACAACATTCTGGCTTGTTGTAAGATACTTAAATCCTTTCAGTTCTTCTTCTGAGTTTGCGACATTTACAAGAATTTCTTTTGTGATTTCACCGGCAAGACTATTGTAAACAGTTATTATGCTTTGTCCTGGCTGAAGTGCTGTTATATTACATGTTCCAGAAGCAAGACCAGTGATTTCTATATTTTCAGAACCTTGTGTTACTTTCCAAGAAAAAGTACCTGTTGAAGTTGTATTTACAAGAGAGCAGCCAATAGTTGTTGATTCGCCATTCAAAATATTTACAACATCGTTTTCTGTCGTGATGTAAATAATGTAATTATCAGTCCATTCGTAAAGCTCGCCGCATTTTGCACTTATTAAAAGAGAATTCATGGACTCTTTGTTTGAAACTTTTATTTTGCTTTTACCTTTTTTGTTTGCAGTAAGAGTTACTGACGAACCAGGACTTCCTGCAATTTCAAAAACAGGATCTCCTTCAACAGCGTTTTCATCTTGCATAGTCCAGTTTGTATATAAAGCCATATCAGAAGCACTTATGTTTACACCTGTAACATTAAGCGTTGTTGATGGCGGATCTGATTCAAATTCATCAGCAAAAGATTCGAGGACAACCGCATTTAAGTTCGTAGTAAGATAACCTGAATTTTCATCAAATATTTCAGAACTTTCTCCTAATTTCAAAACTGTTACATCAAATTCTACAGAAGTCGAAGTTCCAACGCTTGCCGTAACTGTTGCTTTACCTTCAGTTACGCCAGAAACTATTGCAGAAGAACAATAAGAAGAGGATGGGTCTCCTTTTACTGTACAAACAGATGAATTTGAACTTGACCAGGAAATTCTATCTGTGGAAGAAAGTCCAAATGTTTCAACAGATATTGTTTTTTCTTCATCAGCACTGATTCTGAGATATGTTGAATCAGCATAAATTCCTTTCATGGAATTAAGTTCTTCTTCAGTATCAGCAGTAAGAACAAGAATTTTTTTATCAGACAAAGCTCCATCCAAATGCGCAGTTACATAAGTCTGGCCAGAGCCACTACCACAGGCAGAAATAACAGTTGTCTGTCCCGTGGCCGGAGAAACAGAAACCTTTGAAGAGTCTGCACTAGCCCATTGGATTTTATTTTCATCACCTTCATCTTTGTTTCGGACTGTAGCAGAAATTTCCTTTGTTTTTCCGTTCAAAATGCGTATAAGACTTTCATCTGTAGAAATTGTCTTTGGATTTACCAGGGCAGACTCTGAATAAACTTTGACAGAAATTTCCATGTCATAAAGACATCGAGGATGCGTTACAATGATAGTACATTCACCGGCTTTCAGCGGATTTATAGTTAAGATTGCAGAACACGATTCACCGGATGAAACAGCGCTTCTTGCGGACCGTGAATCCAAATCAGCAACTTCACCTGTAACATTCTGAATTTCAACAATTCCGTTGTCTTTTCCGCCTTTTATGTACCATGTAAAATTGGTTGAGGAATCCCCGATATTGTCCTCGCCGTCAACGCCACCAACAAGCCGCACATTTATTTGCGTCGGCTCTCTTCCAACCTGAGTCATTATATAATTCTGATCTGTTGTGATGTACATTGAAGAGTCGATGGCCGAACCAATCTGGTTCTGAAGAATAACAAGAAGGTTTCTTGAATATTCAGATTTTTCATGCGAAACGCTTATCTTGAAAGAGCCGTTCTTTTTTCCCTGAATCCTAATGGAATTTCCTGAAGCCGTGCAGTCAGCAAGACTTTCAACACTTTCAGGAACTGTCCATATGAAACTTTCAGGGTCAACATATCCGTCGTAATTTTCAAGAGAAGCATAAACCGTATACGGTGTATCGCTTCCGTCAACTAAAAGAGTTGATGAGCTTAATCCGACATAAGTGTTTTTTACAATAGTTGAAACACGGACTATAATATTTAAGTCATATTGAGAGTTTTCGTGGCTTACAACAATATTTGCAACACCATTTTTCAAAGGAACAATTTCCGCCTCATTAAGATTTGCAGTCATTGAAATTATTTCTTTTGATTTTTCATCTGCAAAACTCCAAGTAAATCCGTTTTTATAAGTTGCAGAAATAGGATTTACAAGGTCTACAGTTAATATTTTTGAAGAAACTTCATTTTTATTTACAGTAAGAACATTGTAATCGGTTGTAATATAAGTTTCTGTAAGTTTATCTGCATAAACATAAACAACAAATGAATATGAATATTTTGTTTTTGGATGAGAAGCAATAAGTTGTGTACTTCCTGTTTTATTTGCAGTAATAACACAATTATTTCTTGCAGGAGAAATGGAAGCAATAGAAGAATCATTTATAGACCATTCAAAATCTTCCATATCGGCAATACTTCCGCCATACAAAGAAGCGGAAACAGTTGTTAAATCTCCTGGCATAAGCTGAATTACAGAGTAATTTGAATAAATATAGGGATTTTCCGATGCATCATCTCCAGTTGAAATTACAGAAACAAGACAGGTTGCAATAATTCCATTACAAGATGCTTTTATATAAGCTGTTCCACTTTTTACGCCAGTAATAACAGCACCAAAATTGTCAGTTTTTAAAGAAATAAATTCTTCTTGCCATTCCCAACTAACATTACATTTTCCTTGATTTGTTGAAGGTGATAAAGTTAGTTTTAAATATTCACTTTCTCCAGTCTTTACGCTCAGTATTTCAGAAGAAAACGTAACTTTTGTAATTTCACTGTTATAATCTTTTCCGTTTACAGTTTCTTCAACTGTGTTAAAAAATTTACAAGAAAAAAAAAGACAGGATAAAACCGATAATAAAGCAACTTTTTTTAAAATGCTCATATTAACTCCTCATTTATTCAGTGTATATATTAGTATTATTACCTTTTCGTACACTTAAAAATTAAATAAAAAACATCACGCAAGAAGCACAAAACAAAATAACACTTGCAATAAAAATGCTTATGTTAAATTTATAAACACTTTTGTCATTGTAGCTTTCCTTAGAAAAGCTTTTTTTGATTTTTTCAATAATTTTCATAAAATTAACTCCTTGTTTAGTATTTTCTATATTGCTGAGTAACAAGAATATCCTCGCACGGAGGAATTGTAAGATTTTGATTTACAACAATATTTATTTTAGTTCCAGCCTTAATTTTTATAGTTGGCTGAACATTCATAGCACGGTCAATAAGTTTATCTCCAAGTTCTGCAGTAATACTCTGAGAATTTGCAAGAAGATTTTGAACATACTCATTATTTGTATTTCCCATAGAATTTTGAAATTCACTATTTGCAATAGAAAATACACTCATTAAACCAATCGCTTTTAAGTATGCTAAAGGATGGTCATTTACAAGACCTTTAAGTCCACTTGCACCTTTTGCATCTGTTCCGTTCATACTCCCTAGTTGAATTTGATAACCATCTGGACGAACTAAAGTGTTCCAAACAACTTGAACTCTACTTTGTGAATAAGAAATACTTGAATTATAAGTTCCATAAAGAACAGAATTTTGTGGAATCAAAAGGAATCGACCATCTTGAGAAGAATAAATATTTTTTGCAACACGAGCAGTAATTTCGCCAGGAAGGTCTGTGTTTAATTCACTTGTAAGAGTTGCTTCAAAAATTGTTCCTTGCCAAAGCGAGTTTAAATTAAGCCACTCGCCCTGCCCTGTATTTTGAGCATTACGTCCATTGTTATAGAAAGCGTTTTTTCCAGCTTGGTCATTTTGCGTAGCATAATCATTTGTTTGATTACTTCCATAAGCTTTTGAATATGCATCAAGAATATTATTTGTATATTCTTCTTTTGAAGGCATAGTAAAGTTTTGAGTACGAGAAGAGTTCTGAGTTGTATTTTTTTGAACTGTCTGTTGATAGTCAGTTGAATAACTTGCTTGAGTTGAAGTTAAACCTTTTATACCAGAAATGGTTTTTCCATGAAGAGAATCATTTCTTGTGTCAGGAATTTCAATAGATGACGAATATCCCCCAGCTTTTCCTGAATTATAGTTTATATTTTGTGGAGTATATGCTTTTTTTCCATTCTCTGCTTGGTCAGGAATTACAGGAGGAATCTCAACATCATTATTTGTGTTTTCCGCAGATTTTGGTTCTTCATAATGTTTTTCAGCTTGAGACTTATCTTCTTGAGAAATTTCTTGACGCTTTGCAAATGCAGAATAATCAACTCCAGCACGGCGTTCTGCTACAGGTTTTTCTGATTTTTCATTTTTATTTTTTTTGCCAGGCATTAGAAAAGTTATAAGTACTGCAGCTCCAAAAACAATAATAATAGAAGAAAGTAGAAATTTTTTATTTAAAACTTTAGGTTTTCCAGTCGGCTTTTTATCTGCATCACCAGCAGATTGCTTTGCTTCAAATTTAATTTCTGCTTCTTTGTCGTTTGTATCTCCTCCTTCGACTTTTTCTTCTTCAGTATGATTTTTATTATTTTGGAGTATAGAAGATTCTTTGTTATCAGAATCTACATCATTTTTATGTTTCTCAAATCCATTTTCAGCGAAATCTTTTGATTGTAAACTAGAATTATCGTTGTTAGAGTTTTCTGGATTAAACTCATCAATTACATCATTTTTCTGATTTTTATTTTTATCATTTTTAGACTCATTGTTTGTGTTTGTATTTTCATTAAAATCAGAATCACCTTTCAAAAAATCAGGAATTTGAATATCACTTTCATCAGTAAAATCTTGCACTTTAGAATTTGATTCATTGTTATTTTTAGAATCTAAATCTGAATCATCGTCTAAAAAGTTTTCATAAGGGTTATATTCATCTGCTTTTTGACTTGCTTCGTTACATGGAATCATTTCAGAGTCTTCAATTTCATCATTATTGTCCATAATTGCTCCTATATTCTTCGTAGTCTTCAGAAAGTTCATCACTGTCTAATACATCATTATCTTTTAAGAATTTTGAATAATCTAAATTTTCAAATTCGTCTTTTGAAAGAATTTTTGAATTTTCTGAAGAAGTGGCGATTGAATTGTCATTTTTTAAAACAGGCTTTTTTACCCAATAACCAAAAATATCAACCGCAAGACTGACATAAATAAGTGATGTACAAAAAATTGCAATAACAGGCATCATAAAACAGTTTGGATATTTTACTTTTTTAGGTTTTATCTTAAAAAGCACAAAACTCACTATTGAAATAATAAATTCACTTCCCAAAACAATAAGAGGAAATCCTTTTATAAAACCATAAAATAAAGCAACTAAGTAAATTCCAAAACAAAGCGAAAAGAAAATCTTAAAAAGTTTTACTTGTTCTTTTCGCTCAGGAGGAACAGTTTTTTCCCACTCTTCTTTCTTTAATTTACGCTGCTCTATATCAGTAACAAATTTTTTTCCGCGTTCTGTTTGAGACCATTCTTCTGGACTTAATTTTTTGCTTTCATTGCGTTTAAACCATGAGAAAATGCTCATTTAGTTTTCTCCTTCCACAGACTCTGCTGAAGATGCTGAAGTTTTAGAAGATTCAACAGAAGAATTCTTCGGTTCCACAACAATGTCATCGGAATGAAGCAATGTTTCTTTTTTAAGTTTTGAATTATAAACGGAATTAAAAGAATTTTTCTTATCTGTTGGTGGAAATTCAGAATCTGTTTCTAGTTCAATATCTTCAGTTGCTTCAATCTGATTTTTATTAATTTCTTTAGGTTCTTTGTAACTTTTCTTTTTAATAGTAACTTTTTTATTTCCAACTCGCATCGTAACTTTTTCGATGAGTTCATTTATGATAATTAAATTTTTATTTACCGAATAATTAATCCTTTCATTTCTATTATTAAAAAGAACAGGACTTGTCATGTGAAGAACAGTATCATTCATCACAATGTAAGTATGCTTTCCGTCATCATAAACACGAGTAGGAAGCCAATATGGTTTTCTAAAGGAATATGACATTTTATAATCAAAAGAAAGATATACTGGATCAACGCCAGTAAGTTCTTTTGACATTTTGTTTGCATTCATTGCATCAGATTTTATTGTAAAAGGCATTGTATTAGGATATTCCCAACGAACTTGTGTCATATAACAATCTTTAAAAGATTTTAAAAGCATGTGATAAACTCGTTTGTCTGTAATAATGATAAACGATGTAGTAAGACCCGAATATGCTGGTTTTAAGAAGAAGTGTTGAGTATCAACACCATTGCTACGAGAAACACCTGCACCAATTTCCCAAACTTTTTCTTCAGACAAAAAAGGCATTTCAATAACTTGCTCACCAGGTTCTAAGATTAAATCAGTAACACGGTAAGGTTGGCAGTAAATTTCATAAGTAAAATCAGAATCAAAATCATAATACATTGTTCCGTGAGTCCATTTGTCTGGAGTTTGAATTGACTCTTCTGTACTTTTTTTAGCAGCCTCTTTTCCCTTTAGGTCAGGTTTGCTTACTTCTTGTTCCGCTGGATAATAAATAGGTCTGTCTACATAAACAATAGTTTTTGGAATATCAACTTCTTTTAATCTTTCTTGAATTAAAAATTCTTGAACTTCATCGTAAGAGGCTTTTTTTGCATCTTCTTCATTCTTAAAATCTTCATTTTCTTGCTCATTTTCTGTTCCCATTTTGTCAAAATCTACAGTTTTGCAAGATACTAAAATCAAAGAAAAAGCTATCATTATTAAAATTATTTTTTTCATTTTTTTAATCTCCTATATTTTTAATAAAACTTTTTATTTAGTTGTTTGAACTGGTTGAATGTCAAAACTTGTTATATAAACGCCAAGAGGATTTAAATCTTTTGTTTCTTCTGTAACTTCAAAATATCCAAGAGTCATTAAAGCGGAAAAACGTTTTCTCTCAACTTCATATCCATTTTGAAAAGTAATAACGTCGTAGTAGATAACATAAGTTCGTTCTGTTTGTTTTAGGGGTTCATCCATTTTTACAGTTTGAGTTTTTGTGCCAATCCAATCAAAAGGATTATTTGTCATAAAAAAAGTATTGAGTTGGTTTAATGCTGAACCTTGACAGATATTTTCGCACTCCCTTATGTATGATTGTTGAGCATTTGCATCAGTTACCCATGTATACATATTTGAAATAAGTTTTTTCACTTGATAAGTTCTATGATGTTCAGGAATATTTGACCTTCCCCAATAAGATTTATCAACTTTTCCAACATAGGTTGCACTTCCATTAGAATCAACAGTTACAATTACAGGAACTGTTTTTGGAAGACGTACTGCATAAAAGCAAATAAACAGCGAAATAAAAAATGATGAAAGTGAAACTAAAGCAATAATCTGCCACATTCGTGCATTTTTTTGAGAAATACCTTGAATGGTATCAGCCATAGAAAGCATTTCTGTGTTATAGCTTCCATTCTTTGTATTTTTTTTGTTATCCAATTTTTTTTTGAGTGAATTAAACGGTGTTGCAGCGGCATCTGAGTCTGGAATGAATGTTTTTAATCCAGCCATATAATCTCCTTTTTGACATAACAAATCGAGCCTTTTTTTCAAAGGCTTAAATTTGTAAAAGAGTTTTTCTTATGTGGTGAAAATAAGAAAGCTCTAATAAGATAAAAATACAACCGGAGAGGATAGTTGCTATAATTAGTGTATATAAAAATATTATTATTGTCAAATACGCTCAATAAAATATAACAATAACAAAAGCTTTTTGTAAGGCTTTTGCATTTTTTTATAAATAAGATATTTAAGAAAAGTTCGTTTTTGACAGATTCATCTCTGAAAAAGATTTCTCAGTTTCTTCATCATTCATATTTACTATAGATTTCCTTGATTTTTGTAGCCATGTTTTTAAAGTCAAAAATCTCCGGCGGATTGCTCACTAAAGCATCATAGTAGTTGTATAGGTATTTATTTTCCATATTAAGTTCAGAAGTCGGTTCTTGCTTTGAAAGAAGCGCCATCGCTCCAGTCGTTAATTCTAACAACACATCTTTTTCCATTAAAGTCGCCATAAAAATCTCCATATATAATTATATGATTAAACATATAAAAGAATAAGTAAAATTCTATAGTTTTGTGAAATTCAAAAAAAATCACTTCAAGAACTCATATTCAAACAAGACCGGAACAATCTCACTGTTGTAGTAATTTCTGCAAAGCACTTTCATTGACTGCAAATCGGAATGAACCTGAATATTGTTGTAGACTGTATTTCCAAGCTCGTTCTTGTAGGAAGTGTCAATTTCGGCAAAAATCTGGTAGATTCCATATGTGAGAGTCTTGTCATATTCTTTTGTATCTTTTATGTGATTGATTAGGCTTTCGTATAAACTGATTATTTTCTTCTCGCCGTCATTCATTTTAAGATTTTTCAAATCATTGAAAGCGACGGTCTCGCCGTTCGTTGTGTCAAGGCAAAGCTCGTTTCTGTAGAATCGTCCGTCGCTTCCTGTAAAAGTGCGGCAGTGGTTCTGCATCTCGATGCACGTGAAAAGAAGGCATTTCAGAAGGAACTGTGAAAGTTTTCCTGATTTCACATCTGCAAAGAACCTGTCCGCTCCGTCGGCACTCTTCATAATTCTTGCACGTTCAGTCCATTCGCGGTTGTATGTGATGTAGCGGCTCGCGGCGAACATCGGAAGTTTTTCAAGATAGTTGTCGTTCCTTAGATAAAAACCGTTTCCATCATAACGAGCTGCAATTAGAAGCCCTGAATTTAAATCTGGATTGTCAAAACCTGATGTATTGGCGATTAAATAACCTAACATATCTTTATTATAATAAGGTTTGTTTCTCTGATTACCGCCTTGTTTTTCAAGTCCATCAAGTCCTATTAAAATTCCTTTATGCGAATCATCATTATGATTTCTTTTGTCATAATACTTTTGACTAAATAAGCTTTTTATTCTTTTTACTGGAAGCTCAATTTCATTGTTGAATGCACCAGTTTTTTCATCAATATCGACACCTGTAAGACAAAATTCCGTGCTATCCGAATCCTCATTGCTCCACAGTGCACACATTATGCAAGCATCAATGTTCGTGTGGAAATGACGGCGGTTGAATGCGTAGCCTACAAGAAATTTTTTGTTTATCAAATGTTGTGCTTTCCAGTATTTCACAGGAGAGAAAACAACATAACTGTCTGTTGTCTGTCTTAGATAATATTTGAACGCAGACCAGATAAATGCGTTTCCAAGATCGTTCGTCGCAGCCCCCTTCACTTTCTTCTTCATTTCCGAGACAACAAACGCCTTTTTCCAGCTTGAAGACTCTTTCCCTTTTCCTTGTCTTTGATGTTCTGCCGAAGTTGTTTCGGCGTAAGGTGGGTTCTCAAAAAGTATCACCGTGCATTTCTGGTTTTTGACATATTGCTGTATGACTTCATTTTCAACATAGCTTTGAGAAAGTGCGTCCGCTCCGTTCACAAGTCCCGCGTTGAAAGTGTCATCCTTTTCCACCGGCGGAATTATATGACGGACTTTTGAGCCGAGAATCTCCTGTAAAACCTTGTACTCATAGTATTCAACGGTTGAAACAATACAGTGCGAAAGCTCTTCATCTGTCAATGCACTCTCAAGGTTTCCGGTTCCGGCACAGCGGTCAAGGATGATGTAGTCGTTTCCTTCTGGCACACGCTTGATTGCCGTTCTTACAAGTTCTGCCGCTTTTTTGGCATACAGCGGATGCGTGTAGAATGCACCTAAATTCTTTTTCAAAAGAGTGTCGTTCAGTTTGTCCATAAGGTAGTTGAACTTGATGTTTGTCTCGCCTGTGTAAGGAATGATATAGTCAGCAAAAACAATAGGATTTCTGATTTCGCCGACGGTCTTGTGCATACCCTTCTCGTCGCCTAAAAAATCCTCTTTCCGTGCGGTAGGCTTTTCCTTATAGAACGACCTTGCCCAACCGACAATGCAGTTCTCGTCTATGTGGATTTTTGTGTGGTTTTTCTCTTTCAAAACTGAGACAAGGTTCTCTGCATCAATGTCCTTTGAGTAGTCAAAAATACTTTTCGGCTCTCCGCCTAAGAATCCGCTATTGTTCTTTGACGCTCCGCCTGAATAAACATTCTCGATTGAGTCAAGGTAGTTTCCTGACTTATACAGATACGCCTTTTCATCGTTCAAATCGACAATCAGAACATTGGCTGGGACAGGCATTCCCTTTATTCTGAGTGCGGAAAGATACTTCACGCACTGGAAAAGAACATCGTTCAAATCCTTAACGGAAAGCTTGAATTCAAGCAAATTTCCGTTTAAAACTCCGTCGTTGTTGTCCGCAACGATTTCATCAACTGTGAGAGAAGGATTGACTCTGGGAAGAAATTTATTGTAAAAATCAATCTGCCCGTCTTTCTCTAGTGTGTACTTTTGTTCCATATTTTTGTCTCTTTATATTTTTTGTTGCTTCAGAAAACGCCCGAT
>CAZUAJ010000017.1:0-17247 GCA_964618105.1 uncultured Clostridium sp.
AAATTTTTCAAGATGTTTAATAAATTTTAAAAAAATTGGAGTAAATATTTTTTTGAAAAATATATCTTGTAATATATATTCAAAAATGATAAAATCTAGAAATGAAAATATAAATAGGAGGAATAATCCTTGATAAAACAAAAAAGTTATGAATTGTTAAAGCAAAAATTAGTAAACAGTATAGTAAAGTCAGACGAACCAATGAATAAACATACTAATTTTAAAATTGGTGGAAACGCAGATATATTTATAATAGCAAAAAATATAGAAGAAATACAATTTGTTACTAAATTTGCAAAAGAAAATAATATATCACTTACCATTTTAGGAAATGGAAGCAATGTGCTAGTATCAGACAAAGGAATAAGGGGAATTGTATTACAGGTTGGACTAAAAGAAATAAATATAGAAAAAAAAGGAAGTGCTTTAATTGAAGTTGAAGCAGGAACCATGCTAGGAGCTTTAGCTCAAATATTATTAAAACAAAGTATAGCAGGATTTGAATTTGCAGCAGGTATTCCAGGTAGTATAGGCGGAGCAATAAGAATGAATGCTGGTGCTTATGGCGGAGAAATGAAAGACATTATAAAAGATGTTACAGTATTAAATGAAAATGGAAATATTATAACATTGCCTAAAGAACAATGTGAATTTTCATACCGTTACAGCAGATTTGTAAGTTCAAAAGAAATAGTAATAAAAGCAACGTTAGAACTACCATATGGAAACGAAAAAGAAATAAAAGAAAAAATGGAAGAGTACGCACAAAGTAGAAAAGAAAAACAACCACTGAATTTGCCATCAGCAGGAAGTATATTTAAAAGAGGGGAAAATTTTATTACTGCTAAGCTGATTGATGAATGTGGACTAAAAGGATATACATCAGGTGGTGCACAAGTATCAACTATGCATGCGGGTTTTGTTGTGAATTTAGGTAATGCTACTGCACAAGATGTTTTAAATGTTGTACAACATGTAAAACAAGTTGTACTTGAAAAAACAGGTAAAAAAATTGAATTAGAAATTGAATTATTAGGAGAAGGGATTTAATAAAATGAAAGGTTTTTTTAAATGGTTTAGTAATAGTACTAAAATGAAAAGATGGATAGTATTAGTAATAATAGGAATATTATTGGCATGTTATGGAATGTCTAGTGTTCTAACAGCAGAAAGACTTGATTTTTGGCCTTTAGCGAAAATAATAATTTATTTTATTATAGGTTTCATATTTGTAATTTTTGGTATGATTAATATGCAAAAAAGAACTTTAGAATTATTAGTACGAGAAACCGATAACAGAATAGAAAATGAAAATACAAAGGTTAATAGCTTAATATATAACAAGAAAATATATGACCAAGGACCTAAGATAGTAGCAATAGGTGGTGGAACTGGATTAAATTCAGTTCTAAAAGGATTAAAAAATTATACAGATAATTTGACAGCTATTGTTACCGTATCAGATTATGGAGAAATTGTGCCAGAATCTAGAAGAACCTTGGAAACAATGCCATTAGATGATATAAAAGAAAGCTTAGTTGCTTTATCAAAAGATGAAAACACAATGGAAAAAATTATGAATATGCAATTTTCAAAAGGTAAATTAAAAAATTTATCTTTTGGTGATATTTACTTACTTGGAATGAAAGAGATTTATGGAGATTTTGCAAAATCTGTTGAACAAACTAAAAACGTATTAAACATAATTGGTAGAGTTCTTCCTGTAACATTGGAACCAATACAAATTTGTGCAGAATTAGAAGATGGAACTGTAATAGAAAGCAGAGATAAAATTCCAGAAATAGTAAATTCAAAAACAAGTAAAATAAGTCGCATTTTTATAAATCCAACAAATTGTAAGGTGGCACCAGGAGTGTTACAAGCAATTGAAGAAGCTGATGCAATAGTTATTGGACCTGGCAGTTTATATACTAATGTTATTCCAAATCTTTTAGTAAATGGAGTAGCAAAAGCAATTAAAGAAAGTAAAGCATTTAAAATATATGTAAGCAATATTATGACAACAACGGGACAAACAGACAATTATACATTATCAGACCACATTAAAGCCATAAATGAACATGCAGGTAAAGGAGTTATTAAATATTGCATATATGATACAGGAGAACTAATACCAGAATATATTAGAAAATATAATATGCAAGGACAAGAATTAGTACAAATAGATACGGCAAAAGCAAAAGAACAAGATGTATATTTAATGCAAAGAGATTTATCTTATGTAGTAGAAGATCACATAAGACATAATCCGGATGCAATAGCAGCATCAATTATTCAACTGATTTGTGATGATTTAAAATTTAAAGATATGCAAAACGATACTAAATATGTATTACTAAAAGATAGACTAAAAGAAGCAAAGAAATCTTTAAAAGATGAAAAGAAAAATGATAATATGAGAAAAACAAAAAAGAAAAAGTCCAGAGGAAAAAGTAAATTTTTTGAGAAATATCAAGAAAGAATTGAATCTATACAAGAATCGGATGAAAAACTAAAAGAAAGACAGAAAATAGAGCAAGAAGAAAAAAAGAAGTTCCTTAACGAAATAAAAAAAGAAAAACAAAAAAGGTAAAACAAAAGGGTAGGGGATATACAAATGAAATACGAAAATTTAGAATTTGAAAAAGCATTAAAACAAGATTGGTTAATTACAAATGGATTAGGTGGTTACAGTAGTTCAAGCATTTTAGGAATAAATACTAGGAAATATCATGGATTATTAGTTGCTCCATTAAATCCACCAGGCAATAGAAATTTAATTTTATCTAAAGTTGATGAATGTTTTGAAAGTGGTGGGCAAGAATACGCTATATATTCTAATATTGGAAAAGATTATATTTCAAAAGGATACCAATATTTGAAATCTTTTGAAAAAGAATACATTCCCATTTTTACTTATGAAGTTGATGGAGCAATTATAAAAAAATATATTTGTATGGATTATGGAAAAAATACAGTTTGTGTTTTGTATAATATAAAAAACAATGAAAAAAGAACAAAATTTAAAATAGCTCCTATAGTTAATTTCAGAGATTTTCATGCAACGACACCAAATACTACATTTGAATTAAAACAAGAAATAAAAGATACAAAAGTAAAATTAATTATAAATAATAAAAACCAAACTCCAATATATATGAAAGTTTCAGAAGGAAAATATATAGAACATTTTAATGATACTTTTAAAAATATGTATTATATAGAAGAAGAAAAAAGAGGACAAGATGCTGAAGAAAATTTAGCAGTACCAGGAGTTTTTGAAATAAAATTAAGAGCAAATGAAGAAAAATTTATTACATTTATTTGTTCACTTGAAGAAAATATAGATGAATTAGATGGCAAAGACCTAGTTAATAAAGAAATAATACGAATTACAAGTGAACTATATGATTCATATTTATTAGATACAAAAAAAGAATATTCAGATAAATATAAAACATTAATGCGAGATTATATAATTACATCAGACAATTTTATTGTATATAGACCATCATTTGCGTTATATACAATAATAGCTGGCTACCCATGGTTTTTAGATTGGGGAAGAGATGCAATGATTGCGTTTGAAGGAACAGTGTTAATACCAAGAAGATTTAAAATAGCCAAGGAAATACTGCTAACATTTATAAGAGATATTAAATATGGTTTGGTGCCAAATGGCTATTCTGGATATGATGGAAGACCTTTATACAACAGTGTTGATTCTTCACTATTACTGTTTGAACAAGTAAGAAAATATTTAGAATATACACATGACTATGAATTTTTAAAAAGCCAATTATATGATGTATTAAAAAAAGTAATAGAGGCGTATATAAATGGAATTGACTTAGACGGCAACAACATTCACTTAGACAATGAAGATGGACTACTATCATCAGGAACTGAACAAATACAAAATACATGGATGGATGCCAAAATTGGAAATATTGTTGTTACACCTAGAAATGGCAAAGCAATAGAAATAAATGCACTATGGTATAACGCGTTAAAAATAATGGAAAATTTTGCAAAATTGTACAAAGAAAAAGAATTGGCAAAAAAATATGCTGAATTAGCAAAAAAATGTAAGGAAAATTTTAGCCAAAAATTCTATAACAAAAAAAGAAAATGCTTTGACGACTTAGTGGGAGATAATTCAATAAGACCAAATCAATTATTTGCAATAGGGCTACATTATCCTGTGATTGAGCCAGATTCAGAAGAAGCAAAAAACTCCTTCGAAACAGTTAATAAAAAATTGTTAACACAATATGGATTAAAAACATTAGCAAAAGGTGAAAAATGTTACAGAGAAATATATGAAGGTGACCAAATAAAAAGAGATATGAGCTATCATCAAGGAATTACCTGGCCATGGCTTTTGGGAATATACTCGGACAGTTTTTTAAATATTATAAATGCAGAAAAAAATAAAACCAAAAAACAAGAATTAGAAAAAAAATATGCTGAATTTGTTGAAAAAATTGAAAAAACATTTTATGACGAAATGTATAATCGTTCAACAGTTGGAAGTATAAGCGAAATATATGATTCGTCAAAACCATACGAAGCAAAAGGTGCTTATGCTCAAGCGTGGTCAGTGGCGGAGATATTTAGAATTATTGTAAAAAACATAGAAAGTAAAAGTTAATAATACAAATATTTAAATAATTAAAAACACGGAAAGAGGAAAAAATGAGAATACTAGGAATCGACCCCGGCTTTGCAATTACTGGGTTTAGTATAATAGATTATGTAGGTAATAAATTTAAATTGATAACATCTGGAGCAGTACTTACAAAAGCAGGGGAATCATTTCCACAAAGACTACTAAAACTAAATAATGACTTAGAAGAAATAATAGACACATATAAACCAGACGCAATATCAGTTGAAGAACTGTTTTTTAACAACAATGCAAAAACGGCTATAAATGTAGCACAAGCAAGAGGAGTAATATTGGTAGTAGGATGTAGAAAAGGAGTACCTACTTATGAATATACTCCACTTCAAATAAAACAAGCAGTAGTTGGCTATGGAAGAGCAGATAAAATACAAGTACAAAAAATGGTAAAAACCATATTAAAAGTAGACAACCTACCAAAATTAGATGACACAACAGACAGTATGGCAGCTGCAATTTGTCATGCACACTCTGCAAAATTCGCAGAAAAATTATAAAATGTCAGTTTTGGGGACGTTCCTTCACCTGACATTTTTGTCAGGTGTGGGGACAGACCTTGATTTTTAAGGTGTGTCCCTCTAACTGACACTTTTGTCAGGTGAAGGAACGTCCCCAAAACTGACATTTTAAGAAAGGAAGTATTATGGCAGTATATTTGTTTTATGGAGAAGAAACATATTTATTAGAAACAAGAGTAAAGAAAATAAGAAAAGAGTTTCCGCAATTAATATTAGGAATAAATTTTGTTCAAATTGATGACACAAATGTAGAACATTTAATTTCAAATTTAGAAACACCTGCATTTGGTTTTGAAAAAAAACTTATTATTGCAAAAAATACTGGACTTTTCAAAAAAGAAAAAAAACAAGGTAAAACTGAATCGAAAAAGAAAAAAACAGATGAAACTAAAATGCTTTTACATGAAAAAATAGCAAAATATATACAAGAAAATGTAGAATATATAAAAGAAGGCGTAGATTTAATTTTTGTTGAACAAGAAATAGAAAAAAATACTTTATACCAAACAATTGAAGATGTTGGAGAAGTGAAAGAATTTGCACTTTTAAAATTGCCAGAACTTATTGGAAATATAAAGAAAATAGCAATAGCATACAAAGTGAATATAAATGATGAAACAGCAAAATACTTAGTGGAATGTTGTGGAACAAGTATGCAAGATTTAATAAACGAAATTAGAAAACTTATTGAATATAAAGGTGAGAATAATACTATTACAAAACAAGACATAGAATTGTTGTGTACTAAACAGATACAAGCTGTTATATTTGATTTGACAGATAATTTAGGCAAAAAAGAAACAGCAAAAGCACTGGAAATATATAAAGGGTTAATTAGTAATAAAGAGCCAATACAAAAAATATTAATAACACTATATAACCACTTTAAAAAATTATATATAGTAAAAATTTCAGAAAAATACAATGAAGATATTGCAATTGCAATGAATTTAAAACCAAACCAATTGTTTTTGATAAGCAAATATAAAAACCAGGCAAAGTATTTTGAAATACAAGAACTAAGAAAAATATTAGAAGAGTTAATAAATTTAGATGCAAACTATAAAATAGGTTTAATTTCACTAGAAATAGGAATGGAGTCTATACTTTGCAAATATTGTTCAAATTAATAAAATGAAAGGGAGATGAGAAGATGCCAAACTGGAGAGTACATTTGGAAATAGCAAAAAAATTAAATAAACAAATAAATTTTGATAAAGAAGATTTGAATTTATTTTTATTAGGAAATATTGCACCAGACATAAACAACGGATTTATAGTAAAGGATATATCTCAGGTTTACAATCATGATCAGACACATTTATATAATGAAGACAATTCATTTACATATATTAATTTCTACAATAAATATAAAGAACTATTAAGAACAAATCCAGTTGTATTTGGTTATTTTACTCATTTGTATACAGATTACTTACTAAATAAAAATTATAATGCAAAATGTTTACAAAAACATTTAAATAAAGAAGAATATACAAAATTGAAACACAAAGACTTGAAAAAATATGATAATAAGTATATTGAAAATACAATTGAATTAGATAACTATAAAGAAGCATTAAAAGAATTGCAAATAATAGATGAAGTTTCATTAATAGAACAAGATTTGGAAAATGTAATAAATTTTTTGAATAATAAAAAAGCTGAAGAAGATTTTAAATTAGAATTCTATACGGTTAAAGAATTAGATGAAGAAGTGGAAGAAATAACAAATCAAATTTATAAGTTTATAAAATTTCAGTAAAAAAAGGTGTTTCTGTTTTGATTTTTTAAGTTATCAAAACAGAAACTTTAATATATATTGTTCTATTCTCTAAATTCTTTAGCTAATTTATTAATGGCTTTAGTTTCAATTCTAGAAACATAAGAACGAGAAATTGCCATTGAATCTGCAATTTCATTTTGAGTTTTAGGTTTTTCTCCATTTAGACCAAAACGAAGTTCTAAAATAGTTTGTTCTCTTTCTTTCAAAATTTCTTTCATTTTTTCATATAATTTTTTTATTTTGAATTTTAAATCTATCTCGTCTTCAATATTTTTATCATTATTCTCTAAAATTTCCTGAAGAGTAATAACATTGTCATCTTTATCTTTTCCAATAGGATCATCTAAGTATACTTCTGCACTTAATTTTTTTGTACTTCTCAAATACATAAGTATTTCATTATCAATGCAACGAGAAACATAAGTTGCAAGTCTAACACCTTTTGAATTATCAAAACTATTTATTCCTTTAATTAAACCAATACTGCCAATAGAAATTAAATCATCTTGGTCAACTTTAGAATTGGCATACTTTTTACAAACGTGAGCAACTAATCTTAAATTTCTTTCAATTAAAATATTTCTTGAGTTATCATCTCCATTTTTCATTAATTCCAAATATTTTTTTTCTTCTTCACTACTTAATGGGGTAGGAAACAAATTGCTATTTGAAATATATCCAACTAAAAATATGGCTGAATTTAAAAAAGCCAAAAAACTGCTAATAGAAAAGGCAAACATATATATACCTCCAAATAAATATATAAAATTATATGCAATGAAAAAAATTAAAGTGCCTGGACTTTGAAAAGAAAAATATTTAATCCAAAAGCATTAAATGTAAAGCTTTAAAATAAAAAAATTATTTTTTGGAACAATATATAACAAATTAGCAAAAAAATAATTGACACAACTACTAAAATATGGTACAATATTTAACTGTAAGCCGCCTGAGTCGGGCAACTAAATATTGTTAGGAACAATTGCCTTGTTATTTATGCTTAGCGAGTATACAAAAAATAGGAGGTGTACAAAGAATGTACGCAATTATTGAAAGCTGTGGAAGACAATACAAAGTAGCAGAAGGAGATGTAGTGTTTTTCGAAAAATTTGATGTTGAAGAAGGTAAAAAAATAACATTTGATAATGTTGTTTTAGTATCTAATGACAGAAATGTAGAAGTTGGAGCTCCTTATGTTAAAGGCGTTAAAGTTGAAGGAAAAGTAGTTTCTCATGGTAAAGGTAAAAAGATTTTAGTTTATAAATACAAAGCTAAAAAGAACTATAGAAGAACTAGAGGACACAGACAACCATACACAAAAGTAGAAATTACAAAAATAAAAATGCCTGTTGAAAAAGCTGAAGTAAAAGAAACAGAAGTTAAAACTACTACAAAAAAAGCTACAACTAAAAAAGAAGCTTAAATTAAAATATAATACGGTAAAAACTATTAAATAGATAGAAATACCCTAAAACAAAAAATTGAAGGGAGTGAAATAGGATGGCTCATAAAAAAGGTCAAGGTAGTGTAAAAAACGGTAGAGATAGTGAATCTAAACGTTTAGGGCTTAAAAGAGCAGATGGTCAAGTTGTTCCAGCTGGTAACATATTAGTAAGACAAAGAGGAACAAAAATACATCCAGGTACAAATGTTGGCATTGGTAGCGATGACACTTTATATGCTAAAATAACTGGAAAAGTTAAATTTGAAAGACTTGGTAGAGATAAAAAGAAAGTTAGCGTATATCCTGTTGAAGAAGGAAGTAAAGCTGAATAAAATTATTTAAAAGACTTCATACATAAGGTATGAAGTTTTTTGATTTTTATATAAGCAAAGCTGTCCTAATGAAGCTACCTGCTATGTAAAAATTTTAAAAATAAAATTCTCTGCGCACTTTAAAAAAGTTTTGATAAAAATTGTTAAAAACTATTATTCAGTAAGCAAAAAAAGTATCAAAAATACTTGAAAATATACTAATACTAGAATATAATATATACATTAAAAAGATGAGAGTAAATAAATGATTTTTGCAAAGAAACTATGTACATTTGGAGAAACCACTTTTCTTAGATTAATTACTTTAAACAAAAATTAGAAAGGAACAATTTGTGTATGGAAGAAAAGAGAAAACGTATTTTAACAGGTGACAGACCAACAGGCAGATTACATATTGGTCATTATTTTGGATCTTTAAAAACAAGAGTAGAGATGCAAAATACTGGCAAATATGACCCATATATTTTAATTGCAGATGTTCAAGCACTAACTGATAATTTTAACAATCCAGAAAAAGTAAGGCAAAATGTCAAAGAAGTTATTTTAGACTATTTGTCAATTGGAATAGACCCAGAAAAAACCACAATATATATACAATCAATGATACCAGAAACAGCAGAATTAACAGTATTTTATTCAAATTTAGTAACAATAGCAAGGCTGGAAAGGAACCCAACCGTAAAAACTGAAATTGCACAAAAAAAAGAAATATTTGGGGAAAGTGTTACTTATGGATTTTTAGGTTACCCAGTTAGTCAAGCGGCAGATATTACAGTTGTTGACGGTGCTTTAGTTCCAGTAGGTGAAGACCAACTACCTTTAATAGAACAATGTAGAGAAATAGTTAGAAAGTTTAACAGTATATATGGTGAAGTTTTAACTGAACCAGAAGCAGTACTTTCAAAAACTAAGAGAATTAAAGGTTTAGACGGAAACGAAAAAATGGGTAAATCTTTAGGTAATGCAATTTACTTATCTGACTCAGAAGAAGAAATAAATAGAAAAGTTATGAGTGCAATTACAGATCCAGCAAGAATAAAAAAAGATGATAAAGGTCACCCAGATGTATGTATGGTTGCATATTATCATAAATTATTTAGCTCAGAAGAAGAATATAAATGTGTATGTGAAGAATGTAAAGCAGGATTAAGAGGCTGCGTAGCATGTAAAAAACAATTAGCAAAAAATATAAATGAATTTTTAACACCAATTAGAGAAAAAAGAAAATATTATGAAGAAAGACCAAAATTAGTTGAAAAAATACTAAAAGATGGAACAGAAAAAACAAGAAAAACTGCAAAAGAAACAATGAAAAAAGTAAAACAAGCAATGAAATTAGATTATTTTGAAGGAGAATGACATGTTTACAGATTATGTAAAAATAATTGCAAAAGCAGGAAATGGTGGCGATGGAGCTGTTTCTTTTCGTAGAGAAAAATATGTAGCAGCAGGAGGACCTGATGGCGGAGATGGAGGAAAAGGCGGAAGTGTTTATTTTGAAGTTGACCCAGACTCAAATACATTAATTAATTTTCGTTACCAAAAAAAATATAAAGCAGAAAATGGAAAAAATGGTGAAGGTGCACATAAATATGGAAAAAGTGGGCAGGACTTAATTGTTAAAGTACCACTTGGAACAATAATAAAAGATGCTCAAACAGGAAAAATTTTAGCTGATTTATCTGAAAAAAATCAAAAAGAACTTATTTTACAAGGCGGGAGAGGTGGAAAAGGTAATTCGCATTTTGCAACATCTACAAGGCAAGCTCCTAGATTTTCTCAAGAAGGAGAAAAATGTGAAGAAAAAGAACTTATATTAGAACTTAAACTCTTAGCAGATGTTGGACTTATAGGATTCCCAAATGTTGGTAAATCAACACTTTTATCAGTTGTGACAGATGCAACACCTAAAATTGCAGATTATCACTTTACTACTTTAGAGCCAAACTTAGGAGTGGTAAAAGGTGAATATGGAGATAGTTTTGTTATTGCAGATATACCAGGAATAATAGAAGGAGCAAGTCAGGGAATTGGTCTTGGAATTCAATTCTTGCGTCATATTGAAAGAACAAGATTATTACTTCATGTTATAGATATATCTGGAACTGAAGGAAGAAATCCTGTAAAAGATTTTGAAATTATAAACGAAGAACTAAAAAAATATAGTGAAAAATTAAGTAAAAGAAAGCAAATAATAGTAGCAAACAAAGCAGATAGTATGCAAGATGAAAGTTTATATACAGAGCTAGAAAAATTGGCAAAAGAAAAAGGATTGAAAATATATAAAATTTCTGCGGCTACGAAACAAGGCGTAAAAGAATTGTTAGAACATGTATCTGAGGTGTTAAAAACATTACCAAAAGAAGACCTAATAGAAATAGAAGAAATTAAAAAAGTATATACACTAGAGAAAAAAGAAGATATTACAGTAAAAAAAGAAGAAGGAATGTATATAGTTTCAGGTGATATAATAACAAAACTTATGAGAACAGTTAACTTAGAAGATAATGAGTCTTTACACTATTTCCATAGAAGATTAAATGAACTAGGCATAAATGAACGCCTAAGAGCACTAGGAATAAAAGATGGAGATTATGTGCAAATTTCAGACTACGAATTAGAATGGGAAGAATAAAAGGAGGAAATAAAAAATGAATGAAGAAAAACAAGATTATGGTAAAACACTAAATTTACCAAGTACAGATTTTCCAATGAGAGGAAATTTACCAGAAAATGAACCAAAGACAAAAGCAGAAGTTTTTGACAATGGTTTATATGAAAAAATGTTAAAGAAGAATGAAGGACATAAAACTTATGTATTACATGATGGACCACCTTATGCAAATGGTGAAATTCATATAGGACATGCGCTAAACAAAGTATTAAAAGATACAGTAAATCGTTTTAAAAGTTTGCAAGGTTATAAAACAATATTTGTACCTGGTTATGATACACATGGACTTCCAACAGAGAAAAAGGCAATTCAAGCTTTAGGAATTAACAGAGACGAAGTAAGTATTTCAAAATTTAGAGATACATGTAAAGAATTTGCATTAAACTATGTTAATAAACAAACCGAAGGGTTTAAAAGATTAGGAGTTTTAGCAGATTGGGAACATCCATATATTACATTGCAACCAGAGCTAGAAGCTAGACAAATTGGTATATTTGCAGATATGTACAAAAAAGGTTATATATATAAAGGCTTAAAACCAGTTTATTGGTGCACCGACTGTGAAACAGCATTAGCAGAAGCTGAAATAGAATATCAAGATTGTGAGACAATGTCAATTTATGTTAAATTTCCAGTACAAGAAGGAAATGGAGTTCTAGATAATGACACATTTGTAGTAATTTGGACAACAACACCATGGACTTTGCCGGGTAATACAGGTATTACAGTAGGCGGAGAATATGAATACAGCGTGGTAGATACAGGAAAAGAAAAATTAGTAATAGCCACGAGTTTAGTAGATACTGTTATGAACTTGGCTGGTATTACAGACTACAAAACAGTAAAAACGGTAAATGGAACAGAATTAGAAGGAATTTTATGCAAGCATCCATTTTTAGATAGAACTTCAAAAGTTGTATTAGGTAGTGAAGATACAGTTGCGGTTGAACTAGAAACTGGTACTGGAGCAGTACACACAGCACCAAGCTATGGTAAAGAAGACTATTTATGCGGTATAAAAAATGGCTTAGATATTATAGTAACCGTTAATGGTAAAGGTTACCAAACAGAAGGAGCTGGTCCTTTTGCTGGAATGTTTTATGCTAAATCAAATGATGCAATTATAGACTGGCTAGATGAAAATGGATATCTATTAAGAAAAGAGAAAATAAATCACTCTTATCCACATTGCTGGAGATGTAAAAATCCAATTATATTTAGAGCTACTGACCAATGGTTTGCATCTGTAAATGACTTTAAGCAAGAAACCTTAGATGCAATAAAAACAGTAAAATGGACACCAACATGGGGAGAAGAAAGAATTTCTAGTATGGTAAAAGACAGAAATGATTGGTGCATATCAAGGCAACGTACTTGGGGAGTTCCAATTCCAGTTTTTTATTGTAAGGAATGTGGAAAAGAATATGCTACAGACGAAAGTTTTGCAAAAGTTGCTAAATTATTTAGAGAAAAAGGTTCAAATGCTTGGTTTGACCTAGAAGAAAAAGAGTTAATGCCAGAAGGTGTAATTTGTGAAGAATGTGGTTGTCATGAATTCAAAAAAGAAACAGATATAATGGATGTTTGGTTTGACTCAGGTTCTACTTATGAAGGTGTTTTAGTTGAAAGAGAAATACCATTTCCTGCAGATTTATACTTAGAAGGTCATGACCAATATAGAGGTTGGTTCCAATCATCATTATTAACATCGGTAGCAACAAAAGAGGTATCACCATATAAAGCAGTATTAACACATGGTTGGGTAGTTGATGAAGATGGAAGAAAAATGTCAAAATCTTTAGGAAATGGAATTAGCCCACAAGATATTATAAAAGAATATGGTGCTGATATTTTAAGACTTTGGGTGTTAGCTTCAGACTTTAAATCAGATGTTAGTGTTTCAAGAGACATTTTAAAACAAATAAGCGAAGCTTATAGAAAAATAAGAAATACAGCAAGATATATTTTAGGTAACACATCAGACTTTGATCCAGACAACAAAGTAGAATACAAAGATATGGAAGAAATAGATAAATGGGCACTTTTAAGACTAAATAAATTAGTAAAAGATTGTACAGAAAACTACGAAAACTTTAACTTTCATTTAGTATATCATGACATAAACCAATTCTGTGTAATTGATATGAGTAACTTCTACTTAGATATTATAAAAGACAGATTATATACATCTAAAAAAGATGCTCTAGAAAGACGTTCAGCACAAACAGCAATGTATATAATTTTAGATGCTTTAGTAAAAATGGTAGCACCAATGATTTGCTTTACAGCAGAAGAAATTTGGAAATATATGAAACACACTTCAAATGAACAAGTTGAGAGCGTTATGTTAAGCAATTGGCCAGAATTTGTTAAAGAATATGAAAATAAAGAATTAGAAGAAAAATGGAATCATATTTTAGAACTAAAAGAATTGGTTGCAAAAGAACTAGAATTAGCAAGAACACAAAAAGTAATTGGACATTCATTAAATGCAAAAGTAACATTATTTGCAAATGAAAATGAATATGAATTTTTAAGTAATAATGAAGAACTTTTGACAACAATATTTATAGTTTCTGGTTTAGAAATTAAACAAAATGAAAGAAAAGATGAAACTAAAATTGGTGTAAAAGTAGAAGTAGCAGAGGGTGAAAAATGTGAAAGATGTTGGAAATATTCAAAAGAAGTTGGAAAAAATGAACAACATCCTACATTATGCCATAGATGTGTAGAAGCTATACAATAATTTAAAAAGGTTGTCAATGGATATCGATGGAAATGGTGACGTTTGACAATCTTTTGTTAAAATAAATGACATATTATTAAATTATTTAAAGAGTATCAAACGTCACCATTTCCATTGACATTTTTATTTTGGAGTGAAAAAAATTTATGAAAAAAGTGAGAAAAATATTTAGTTATTTAATAATGTTTACTGCAATTATTGTATTAATAGTTTTTTATAACAAATATAATTTCAACAATTTTGATAAAAATATAAGACTGAAAAATGCAACTAATTTTGTTAGAGATAGCAAAGTAAAATATTCAAAAAGTCCTAGTTACAAAATAGAAAATACTAACTATAATGATGCAATGTTTTCTCAAACTATATCGGTAAAACCAAATACACCATATAAAGTAACTTGTATGGTAAAAACAAACAATGTGCAAAAACAAAATAAAAATGCAGATGGTGGTGTATATATTTGCTTAAATGGTTCAGAAGAAAGTTCAAAAGGATTAGAAGGAACGAATGAATGGCAAGAAATAAGTCTTATGTTCAATTCAAAAAACAAAACTGAAGTAAATGTTGGTTTTAGATTAGGGGGAAACGAAAATTTAGTAAAAGGTGAAGCTTGGTTTTCAAATTTTAAATTAGAGAAAGGTGTTTCATCTTCTTCGAACGTTTGGAATATGGTGTGTTTTATATTTCCGAGTATAGATGTAAATGTAAAAGTAAATGGAAAAGAAGAAAATGTAAATTTAAAAATGTCAGATGATGACATATATACTGTTCAAACTAATTTAAATAGATTTAAGTCTTCTATAAAAGAAATAAGTAATAATAAAATAAAAATAAACTATGACGAATATATAATTAGCGAACCAATAAAAAATATTTCTTATGATGAAGAAAATGCTTACTATATATCTGCCAATGATGTGTATGAATATATAAATTCTTATGTTGAAGAAAAAGAATATGACCATATTTATATAGCATTTAGAATGGCAGATAAGCAAAGTGGGAATGTAACATTAACCAGTGACTGGATAGGTCTAGGTGGGATGGATTATTATGGAATAGGTTTTTCAAATATTCGTATGCCAGATGATAATAAAAATTTAGTATATAAATTTAATTACAAGGTAAACACATTTCCAGAAGAAGTTTTTATACATGAGTTTTTACACACATTAGAACAAAATGCAAAAGAATATAATTATGAAATACCAGAGCTACACGATTATGCGCAATATGGTTACACAGAAGATAGTAAACAGGGATTAAAAAAATGGTATATTGACTATATGAATAAAACAATAAACTATAACGGAACAAATGTAGGTTTACCTACAGAAATTTATACTTGTAGACCAATACATGAGAGTAATTTTAAGTATGCAACAGAAACTCTTGCATTTAAAGAACCACAAGGCGTTATAGAGATAATTCAAAGCATAATAAGAAGAATAGAAAAACTATTTCAAATTAAATAATTTACAATTAAAATATGGGAGATAACACAAAATGAAAGTATCAGACTTTAATTATAATTTACCAAAAAATTTAATAGCACAAGTGCCAATAAAAACTAGAGATCAATCTAGGTTGATGATATTAAATAGAAATAGTAGGACAATAGAGCATAAAATTTTTAAAGATATTATAAATTACCTAGAGCCAGGAGATTGCTTAGTAAGAAATAATACAAAAGTTATTCCAGCACGTTTATATGGAACAAAACAAGGGACTGGTGCAAATGTTGAATTTTTATTACTAAAAAGAATAGAAGAAGATATTTGGGAAGTAATGGTAAAACCAGGAAAGAAACTAATGCCTGGTGTAAAAGTGGATTTTGGAAACGGACTTTTAAAAGCTGAAATTATAGAAAAACTTGAAGGTGGAAACAGAAAAGTTAAATTTGAATATAATGGCATATTTAACGAAATATTAAATGAAATAGGTTTAATGCCTTTACCACCATATATACATGAAAAATTAAAAGAAAAAGACAGGTATCAAACTGTATATGCAAAATATGAAGGTTCAGCAGCTGCACCAACAGCAGGTTTACATTTTACAGAAGACTTATTTGAACAATTAAAACGAAAAGGAATAGAAGTTGCAAATGTTACATTACATGTTGGAATTGGAACATTTAGACCTGTAAAAGTAGAAAATATAGAAGAACATGATATGCATTCAGAACATTTTTACATAAAAGCTGAAGATGCTGAAAAAATAAATAAAGCAAAAAGAGAAGGACATAGAGTAATTGCTGTTGGTACAACTTCATGTAGAGTACTAGAAAGTATAGCAGATGAAAATGGACATGTAAAAGATATTGAAGGAGATACTAGCATATTTATATATCCAGGATATAAGTTTAAATGTTTAGATGCATTAATTACAAATTTTCATTTACCAGAATCAACATTAATAATGTTAGTGTCAGCTTTAGCTGGAAAGGAATTTGTAATGCAAGCATATGAAGAGGCTGTGCGTGAACAGTACAAGTTTTTCTCATTTGGAGATGCTATGCTCATATATTAAGCTTGTGAAATTTAGGAACAAAGTAATATAATGTTTTTTAAAGTATAAAAATAAAAAGGAGAAATGGAGAAAAAATGAACCAAGCAGTAACTTATGAGCTGTTGCATGTAGATAAAAATTCAGGAGCTAGGCGTGGAGTAGTACACACTCCACACGGTGATATACAAACACCAGTATTTATGCCAGTTGGAACACAAGCAACAGTAAAATCTATGACACCAGAAGAATTAAAAAATGAAGTTGGTGCACAAATAATATTATCAAATACATATCATTTGTATTTAAGACCACGGACATGAATTAGTAAAACAGGCAGGTGGACTTCATAATTTTATGAGATGGGACAAGCCAATTTTAACTGATTGTGGTGGATTTCAAGTTTTTAGTTTAAGTGACTTAAGAACAATTTCAGAAAATGGAGTTGAGTTTAAGTCACATTTGGATGGAAGTAAGCATTTATTTACACCTGAAAAAGTAATGGAAATAGAAGAAGCATTAGGTGCAGATATAATAATGTCTTTTGAT